>NZ_CP079863.1:2202630-2517292 GCF_025263485.1 Mycobacterium sp. SMC-2 | reverse complement strand
TCGCTGAGCCCGTCGAGCGCAGTTGCCGGGTGCGGATCCTCGGCCGCCAGCTCGCCGATGCGGCCGATGAGCTCGACGATGTGGTCGGCCCGGGTCACCACCTCGGCGCCGTTGCGCAGCAGCTCGTGGCACCCGGCCGACGCCGACGACGTCACGGGCCCGGGCACCGCAGCCACCACCCGTCCCAGCGCCCGCGCCCAGGCCGCGGTGTTGGCCGCACCGCTGCGCAGGCCCGCCTCCACCACCACCGCCGCCCCCGCGACGGCGGCAACCAGGCGATTGCGGGTCAGGAACCGGTGGCGGGCCGGCCGGACACCGGGCGGGTATTCGGTGAACAGCAACCCGTGTTGGCCGATGCGATGCAGCAACGCGCTGTGGCCGCTCGGATAGGGAATGTCGAGCCCACCGGCGAGAACCGCCACGGTGATCCCGTCGGCGTTCAGCACCGCCCGATGCGCCGCGCCGTCGATCCCGTAGGCACCGCCGGAGACGACGGCCACCTCGCGTTGCACCAGCCCGTCCGCCAAGTCCTCGGCCACCAGCTCGCCATATGCCGTCGCCGCCCGAGTCCCCACCACGGCGGCCGCCCGGTGCGCCACCTCGTCGAGCCGGACGGGGCCCTGCGCCCACAACACCATCGGCGCCGCGCCGCGGGCCTTCCCCGAGGCGTTTGCGAACGCGGCGAACGCCAGCAGCGGCCACTCGTCGTCGTCGGGGGTGATCAACCGCGCGCCGCGGCTGGCGAGCAGCTCGAGGTCGGCTGCGGCGCAGTCGATTTCGCGCCGCGCCGCGGTGTGTCGCGCCAGGCCGTCGTCGACCAGGCCGCGGCGGACCCGGTCGGCCGCCTCCACGGGGCCCACACATCGCACCAGGGCGGCGAGCTCGGGACAGGGTGGCTCGGCCACCCGCGACAGGTACGCCCAGGCGCGCAGCACGGGATCGTCGACCGCGGTCATCATTGCCGCGCTCCGGGACCCAAAAATCCGCCGAGGATCCATTCAGCCCCGTACGCGAATGTGTTGCCGTCGACCCCCATTCGCCATCGCGCAGCCGGCAACGAACGGAGCGAAGGATGAGCGTCTGCCTGCCGACCCAACTCGCCGCACCCGCCCGGCCGATGAACCCGTGGGCGATCGCGGCGTTCGCCATTCTGGTGACCGCGGCGATAGCGGTGCGCGGCGGGCACAACGACTGGCTGACGGAGGCCTACTGGTGACCTGAGGCGGGCGCTCATCGCTGCGCCCCCGGCTGCCGGAAGCTGAGCGCGGCCGCGACCTCCTCCGGACCGGGCGATACCCCGCCGGCCAGGTCGGTCAGGCTCCACGCGACCGCCTGGGCATCTAATTAGCAGAACCGGGATTGTCGGTAGCCAATGAGAAGGTGGCGGCAACCCCCATACCGAGAGGACCACAGATGACCGTAACAACCTGGCGCGACCTCGAAGGCTACTTAACAAAGAAGCAGCACGACGAACTTCAAGACAGGGAGAACGAACTCACCCAAAGCGGCGCGCTGCGATTTGCGCAAGCCATGATCGAGAGCAACGCGATAAACGCCCGGTACGCGCACATAGAGGTGCCCGAGGGCTGGTTTGACGATGGATGGGAAGAACACCGATGGGAGGACGGCTATAGCCGGACAGTCTCGGGGACGGACTACGGTCACGTTCAACCATCCGGCCGGCAATGGTCCGATGGGCGCATAGACGATTTGGCGGTGTTGGTGTCGGTGCCCAAGGGGGTAGCGCCACACATGAGTTGGCTTCTCTCCCCGGAGGAGGCGTTGGATCTGGCGCGCAAGCTAATCGCTTCCGCGGGCGAGATTGTGAACCTGGCGTGAAAACCGCACTCGCCCTCGTAACCCTGGCGTTGGGTGTGTTCGTCGCCGCACCTGCTCACGCAGACAGCACCCCGCAGCCGTCTCCGCAGCCGTGGGGCGGGGAGTTGATGCCGACATGGGACCAGCCCGGATACTACGGTGGCTGGAATAACGGGCCGGTGTTGTGTTCGCCGATTACCGTGACCTGCCAAGGGATCGCACCTAATCCGAATTGAGGCGTAGCGTTAGATCCGGCCTCCCCAGCCAACAGAAAACCCCCTCCGCTAAATGACAGAAAACGTGTCGGTTCCGGTCGAAAAGTGAGCAGGTGATTCCGGTCGAAAAGTGAGCACCCTTCGATTGGAGAGTGATCACTGTGGAGGATTGGGCTGAGATCCGCCGGCTGTATCGGTCGGAGAAGTTGTCGCAGGCTGCGATCGCCCGACGGCTGGGTCTGTCACGCAACACTGTGGCCAAGGCGCTGGGTTCGGATAGTCCGCCGCGCTATGAGCGGGCGCCGGTGACGACCTCGGCGTGGGCGCAGTTCGAGCCAGCCGTGCGAGCGGTGCTCAGCGCGTATCCGAGGATGCCGGCGACGGTGATCGC
Source organism: Mycobacterium sp. SMC-2 (assembly GCF_025263485.1). Lineage (NCBI taxonomy): Bacteria > Bacillati > Actinomycetota > Actinomycetes > Mycobacteriales > Mycobacteriaceae > Mycobacterium > Mycobacterium sp. SMC-2. The sequence goes on along the minus strand of NZ_CP079863.1, from coordinate 2,514,868 downwards.
CGAGCGAGTGGGTTGGACGGGTGGGCACTCGTGGTTTGGGGAAAACGTTGCCCGGATTCGCCCGGAGTACGCCCCGGCTGATCCGTGCGACCGGCTGGTGCATCTGCCCGGTGAGCAGGTGCAGTGCGATCTGTGGCTGCCCGGCCGGGTGGTGCCCGACCATGCCGGAGTGCTGCGATCGTTTCCCGTATTGGTGATGGTGGCCGCCTACTCGCGGTTTATCGCCGCGATGATGATCCCGTCGCGGGTCACCGGGGATCTGCTGGGCGGCATGTGGCAGCTGCTCTCGGGGTGCATCGGCGCGGTGCCGCGAACATTGTTGTGGGACAACGAGGCCGGGATTGGTCAACGCGGTCGGCTTGCCGACGGGGTGGCCGGGTTCTGCGGAGTCTTGGGCACCCGGCTCATCCAGGCCCGCCCCTATGATCCGGAGACCAAGGGGCTCGTCGAGCGGGTCAACGGCTATTTGAGGTCGTCGTTTCTGCCGGGTCGGCGGTTTTGCTCGCCTGCGGACTTCAACACCCAGCTCGCGCAGTGGCTGGCGCAGGTGGCCAACCCACGCCGGCACGCTACGACCACGATGATCCCCGCCCAGGCGCTGGGCACCGATCTGCAGGCGATGGCCGCGCTGCCGCCGGTGGCCCCGGCCACCGGCACCATGATCACCACGCGGCTGGGTCGCGACTACTACGTCAGCATCGGCGGCAACGCCTATTCGGTGCATCCCGAGGCGATCGGTCGGATGATCACCGTGTCCGTATCGCTGGATCGGGTGATGGCCCGCTGTGGTGAGCGGGTGGTCGCTGACCACCAACGGCTCTGGGGCACCGCGGGATTGGTTGGTGATCCTGAGCATCTGGCCGCGGCGGCGATCATGCGGGAGAACTTCCGGGACCGCCCGACGGCGGGTGCTCACATGGACGTGGAGGTCCAAGTCGCCGATCTAGGGGCCTATGACGCGCTGTTTGGGACCGGGGAGGTCGCCTGATGGCCACCAAACGCGCTCCCGTTCCCGGGGAGGCGGACAAGCTGATCGCCCACCAATCCCGGCTGCTCAAAGCCCCGCGGATCGCCGCCCACTACGGGCGGCTGGCCGAACAAGGCCGCGCTGCGGGCTGGTCACTCGAGGACTACCTGGCTGCCGTGCTAGCCGTGGAATCCAATGCCCGGGCCGAATCTGGTGCCCGGCAACGCATCCGCTATGCGGGGTTCCCGGCGATCAAAACGATCAACGACTTCGACTTCACCGCCCAACCCCACGTCGACCGCGCACAGATCGCCCGCCTAGAAGCCGGCGGCTGGCTGGCCGAAGCCCGCAACATCGTGCTGCTAGGACCACCGGGCACCGGCAAAACACACTTGGCGACCGCGTTAACGATCGCAGCCGCCCAGGCCGGGCACCGGGTCGCCTTCGCGGCGGCCACCGGCTGGGTCACCCGGCTGGCCGAAGCCCACCGCATCGGGCGCCTCGATTCCGAGCTGCGCAAAATCTCGCGCATCGGGCTGATCGTCATCGATGAAGTCGGCTACATACCCTTCGACACCGAAGCGGCCAACCTGTTCTTCCAACTGGTGTCCACCCGATACGAGAAATCCTCGATCATCTTGACCTCTAACCTGCCGTTTTCCCGGTGGGGCCAGGTCTTCGGCGAGGCCACCATCGCCTCAGCGATGATCGACCGCATCGTGCACCACGCCGACGTCATCGCCCTCAAAGGGGCCAGCTACCGCATCAAACACACCGCAATCGAGTCCCTGCCCTCCGTCGAAGCCGACCGTCAGGCAGACTCAACCCCGTAAACAAACCTGCTCAGTTTTCGACCGGAAGAAACTGCTCAAAATTCGACCGGGGCCGACAGAAAACGGAGGGGGTTCTCTTTTGCACGTGCTCCGAGCCAAGCTCCGTGCGTTTCGCTGGCCGTGGGTTGACGAGAGCCCACCAGCGATCTCCCGCTGATCCGTACTCCCTAGTACAACCTTTCGGTAATCAATCAGCGGGGAAGTCTCACCCCTCCGAGGGTGAAGAGGCCTCAGAGAGGGAGCAGCAAACCCGGCAATGACTAGGAACCGGGTGCGTCTAATTTCAGCGGCGGTAGCGAACGTCGACGTAGTAACGAGGTGGCTGCCAACCAGTCATCGAATGAGGCGTTCCCCAATTCGCGTCTGAGGTCACCTCATAGGGCTGAGAGCCGCCAATAACCAGACGGTCCCCGAACTTAACCACTGGGGCTGGTTCGCCTGTGGTCAGCTTCCCATTGCGTTCGAATCCAACCGAACCGCCACCATCAGCCGATTCCTGTCTTGCCTCGTTGCCGCTATAACGCTGCGACGAAATAGAGCCGACAAGCACATTCGCGATGGTGCCTAGGAACGTGTAGCCGCCCTGTGGGTCGCCGTGGCGGTCTCGGCCACCAGAAGCCCGCCAGAGATCCGCGGTGGTGCCGTTCATGGCTTGTACGGCAGGACGCTATAGAGGGCGTCCCTCAAATCGTGGTGCGGCGCGTACTGTCCGTAGGCTTCCCGGCCAAACTCATCAGCTCCCATATACGGCACGGTGCTGCCGACTTCACAGACGTATCGGTCACCCTTGTCGCCCCCGATGAAAGTCCTTGAGTACACCGAGGATTCCATGAGGCCCGGATGAACATCATGCTTGCGTTGCCGGCCGGCAATGCTTGCCCGGAACACAGTCTCGACTTTCTGCCCGTACTCGCCGACGATCTTCCCCATGTCCTCGCTGACCAGGATCTCAGTGAGTGCGGGGTTGGGGGCGGGATAGATGTTCACTTCGAGTTCGTGATCGGCCATCAGCGTGCCATAACTCGATAGCGGTTCAACACGGACAGTTCAGCAGTCGACCAAACCAGCTTGTTATCCATGATGTTCTGCGACTCCGGGCCTTGCACCTCGTAGACCTGAGTCTGACGTATGTGCGAGATCATTCGCGCGGAAGCGGTGAGGATCACGGCCGAAATGTCCGAATTGGGAACACCATTCGTGAAGCCAACGCCGCGCGTGTAGGCGGATGCCATTGCGGTGACCGTGGCTAGAACCGATGTGGCTTGCCCGCTGTCGAGGTCGGCCCCGTACATCGGCCCCAGGAACGTGCCCAGGTCAGAAGCCGTGGGGGCTGCCATTAGGCCGTAGTGAGCAGGGTGACCGCGTGAGGCTGCGTCAGTGCAACGTCGTAGCGGGTAACCACGCGGATACCCACCGAGTCATAGTCACCGAAGGTTTCCAGCAGCAACCGGACCTCAGTGTCCAGATCACGGGCGACCACAACGTGGGAGAAGTCCACCAGCGCAACGGTGTTGTCCGGTACGTGGCTGGTGATGATGACCGGCAGGCCAACCAGGTTGTAACTGTTGGCGGCGTAGGCGTCCGAGGGGTTGAACAGGTACCGCGCGTCACTGGTACCGGCCTTCAGCTTGCGGAAGGCGGTGTAAACGTCGGGACGCATCACCCAGTGGGTGGGCTGCACGAAGTTCGCCAGGGCGGTATTCATGCCGTCGATGAGGCTGTCAGGCGTGGTGAGGTCCAGGGTGCCGGTGGCAACGCCCGAGGTCTGCAGAATGCCCTTGATGGTGTTGCTTGAGCCAGACCCGTTCCACAGAGCGGCGTCCAGAGCTAGCGCGACATCGTTGACGATGCGGTTTTGCAGAACGGCGTTCAAGGCGATGGCGCTTTGGCGTACCAACTCGTTCGACACCTTCACCAAAACCTTGAGCGATTCCAGGCTGGTAGGCAGCAGGTCAACTTCATCGAAGCTGACCGAGCCGTCCGAAATCTGCGTACCCGGCGCAACGAAGTTCGCAGTCGACGGGGAAGAGATGCGTGGAATGCGAAGCGAGTTGTGGGAGTCGATGATGGTCGGCCCGGCGCTTAGGAAGGTCGACCGCTCCAAAAGGGGCTGAACGATAAGGTCAGCAATTTGGCTCTGTAAGAGAGCAGAGTTGCCCGAAGGCACTTCGATAGTCACAGAATTGTCCCAGTGTCAGAAAACGTGTGGTTGAAGCGACACGCCACCGGGACGAATCGAGAATGGCACCAGGCCAGAAATGAATCAGAGGTACCGGACCTCTTAATTCAATTATCGCACGAAATTTTAGATGCGGGCTTTAAGCTCTTGGAGGAGATTAAACGGCTGCGCTGCGGCCCCTCGCTGGCCCTGACCGATATCGCCGGCAGGTCTGCGGGACGCCAAATGTGGTTTCGCCTCTAGGAGTGAATCAATTGCGGCATTGAGAGCGCTGGGGTCATCGAGGAACGCCGACGCCTCCTCCGCACCAAACTGAAGGTCGGTGGGGTCGGCCAGTCTGCCGGTGGCGGAGATGCGGGACATGACCAGCTCGCGGCAAAGCTCCTCAACCCTGGCTTGGGCGGTCTTGGCCCTATCCCTGTAGTTGGCGTTTTCTTTGCGGAGCCCTTCGACATAACTACGGTCAAACGTTTCCGCCTGGGCCTCTGTCGTCTCTGGGGTGTTCCCGGCCACTCCGGTATCGGGTGACCCATTTTCGTTCGTCTCCGTGGATTCTGGGGCGTCTTCTTCGGTCATTTACTCATCCTTGGGTCTGCATTTGTTCCAGGTATCGGTTAAAGCGGGTGTTGTCGGCAGCTGTGTGGTCCGCATTCAGCCGCTCGATTTCCACGGCAATCTCACTTTCGGAAAACCCCAACCGGGCAAGGGTAGTTTCGCGGCTCAGAATTCCACCCGAGTAGAGCTTTAGAGCGGCGTCGGACTCTTCGGCCATAGACCTGTAATCCGCGGGGCTCCATTTCGTGCTGACATTCACACTGTTAGGGTCCGCGCCATCGTTAGCGGCGACCATGAGTTGGGCGACTCGCGTCCACCCCTTACCGAAAGACTTCTGTTTGCTCTCGGCCCGCGCCGTCAACCCGGCTGACGCTGCACGGAGCGCATCAGCGGAGTTTGGTTGGTCGGACAAGATGCCAAGATAGCTTGCGGGAAGACATGTCACGGCCTGTATCGCTGACATGATGACCTTGACGGCATTCTCGTAACCGGACAGGTCTGAGCCCTCGAGCTGGCCGAACTTCGCAGCCGCCTCCTCCGAGATCATCATCTTGTCGCCCTCGGGAAACGGGTTCTCGGTGTCCACGATCTGCTCCCCGTTCGTGTCCAAAACGGGGTTGCCGTTGTCGTCAACGCGGGGAGTCTCCACCAGTTCCACCCCCGTGGCCCATCTCCTGGGCCTGGCGGTGAACTCGCTCGAAATCATCATGTCCGCCAATGTCTTTGACAGGGCGTCAACCAAGGGCAGCACGTCCTGTAGGTCAGAGGTTCCGTATTCCAACAACCGATCCGGGTAGGCGACGTGGGAGACGGGGATTCGGCTCGAATTCCTTAATTGCACGACCGGAACGACGGCCAACGGGTTGGGTAACTCCGCTACAAGCTCTAGCGCCGTGTTGGCTGCGGAGACCGTGTTGGCTTGGTAGTGGCGGATCACGTCGGGCAGGTACCACCAGGCGTGTGTCTGCCCATCGGTGTAATACCGCTTTACCGCCTCGGTGATCTGCCGAGTGTGCGGGTCGGCGTGAACAGCCACTTGCCGGGCCGATTCGATGGTGACAACTGGCGAGCCACCCGTGGGCGTCCAAATCAACGCATACGAAGCCCCATAAAGGCACGCTTCCCTGTGTGCCATCTCGGATTCGAGGTCCAGCTCGTTCTGCACCCACCAGTCCCAAACCCGGTCGTCACCCTCAAAACCGCAAACCCTCAGCCGCTCAATCTGAGACTGGATGGCGAGCCGGCAGATGTTGACGTTCATCCGGGCGAAGCGATTACCAAGGCATTTCAGGGATTCTGGCGACAGAAAGCTGAGGGGTTGGTAGCCCTCGTAGTACCTCGACAGTTCTGCGAATCTGCCCTGTGGGGCATCGAGGGTCATCAGCAGATTGACGAGCGCGTCTGGGGTGCTCATGCGAATGAAGCGGTCCTTTTTCGTTTTTGGGGTTTGGTTCCCAGCCACACGCAGCGGGAATGGCACATCACCAGGGCTGCGGCTAGGTCGATCTTGGGGGCCTTTTCGGAGCGGGAAACCTTGCCGATCCTGAGTCCGTTGTCGGTTTCGTGGACCGTGGCAGCCAGAACGTGGTCGCGGAGTTGCGCGTCGCCGGAATGGCTCAGGTTCTTATTCAAGATGGCCCCGTGCAGCTCCGTGGTGGCCTTGGTGACACGCTGCGGAGACCAGGGGAATTCGTGGACGGTCAATCCCTCGCCAGCCAGAACCTGCCCCGTCCGATTCCACCTGAAGGGGTCCATCACCAGCTCTTTGACATTCCATCGTTTGCAGGCGTCTCGGATCTTCTGCTCTACGGCTAGAACGTCTACTTTCCAGCCCGGTTGACCCGTATTCGAGTACACTGCCAATGTGTCGAAATGCGGTGTGGCACTGATAGATCCGATAAGAAGCGCAGTGCAGTCGCGGTTGTGGGAGCCATCAAGTGCGATCACCACATCGGTGCCGTCAGGTATGCCCACATCAGTCGACAGGGCACGCCACGTATCGGGGTCAACTAGCGCGTTCTCCACATCGAACGGCAACTGGCACAAGCGGGCACGCCGAAAACTGGCCTCGGTCACCTTCCCCAGAAGCGCCAACAGGTCACGCTCGAACAGGAACGGGTCCTGCTCGGGGTCCATCGCCGGATTCGAGGCATACCAGCAGTGGCGGCAATCCACCGGGTGATCCTCAAAGCCTGCTGCGGAGTACTCGCGCCACACAAACGAGTCGTCGTCGGGGTGCTCGCGGGCGTGGTTACGCAGATCGAACAGGACCGAATCATCACCCACCGGAGGGGTGCCGATCCCGCAAACCGTGGCGTCGTCCATCTTCCCCAGGCCCAACAGGATGGTCTGCCAGGTCTCGCGGGCAACGACGCCGATCTCGTCGACAATGGCCAGCGTGAAGTTGCCCAACCCTTCCAACCGCTTTGGCTCAGCCGGGAGGGCAACAAACGAGCTGCCCTTAGCGGGAAGTTCGAGGCGTTCCCGGTAGACGAGGCACCGCTTCGCCAACTCGTCATTGAGTTCGATCATTCTGGCCGCAGTGGAGAATGTCAGTTTCGCCTGACGCTCATCAACAGCGGTAACCACGATCTGATTACCATCCGGGCCACAGAACAACTCATAAATGGCCCACGCTGCCATCAGAGTCGTTTTTCCCTGACCCCTTGGCAGCATGAAGCCGGCGATACTAGGGCGCCTCTCCGCGTCCAACACGGAGGCCATCAAATCGACCTGCCATGGGCGCAGCTTCATGGGCTGATTGACGCCGCGACCCTTCGGGGTGATGATGAAGTCACGTACGAATTTAGCGAAACGCTTAGAGCCTTTAAGTCGCGTATTGAACGGCAACGGAGATGGGTCGGCTTTCGCCTTTACTCCGCGGCGTAGTTCCGCCACTTTCGCCTTCCAATTCGAGTTTGCTGTGCACAGCACCGCGCCCGCCGCATTAATTCGGCTCCCCGCTTTTTGCCGTACCGTGGGCGATCGGGTCGCGATACCCCTACCCCCCATGGTCACCATGGGACGGTCAGCGGTGCCCTGACCAGTGGTTATGGATCACCGGATGGTGTGCTCACCAGGGGGTATGCAGGTGGGACTCCCAGATGCGTGGGGGAAATCCACGGTGTTGGTGCTGGTCAGAGCGTCAGGTTTCGGGGTGAACCTGTTTGCGCAGGTCGTACGATTTAGCTGCCCGTTGCTTGCGTGCTTCGATTGCGTCCAGCACCATTTGCTGGCGCCATTGAGGCCATGGTTGACGTGAGGCGTTGCACCGATTGCAAAGGGTCGCAGTGTTGAGCGGTTCTAGTCTGAGGTCTGGTCTTGCTTTGAGGCTTAGGACGTGCTCTGTTGTGAGGCAGTTGTCAGGTGATCCTGTATGTCCACAGCGCTCACATAATGGGCTTCTACGCCTCGTGTCGCGTGCCAGCTTCCGCCATCGGTACGAACTATAGAAGGGGTTCGGTTTGGGCCTGCGTGTCCGTTTGGGGCGGCAATTAGGGCAACGACTACCGGACTGTATCGACTCTTGGCAACCCAAGCATGTCTTGAGTAGGGGCACTATTCGGTGTCGAGGTCGCCTAAGCCTTCGAGCAGGGAAGCATCAATCATCTTCGACAAGTGATTGAACGCGATTCCATCGAGCACGAAATCCTTGGTCACATCATTGTGGTCAAGCGTCCGCAGCACGTACTTGCCATTGCCGGCGTAATGTGTGGCCGCAGCGACGAGGACATGCAGGTTTTCAGGTGGAATGTGTTCTTCGATGATCACTATGTAACGCCTTCTGATTGTCGAGCTGGTGCCGCAGTTGAATGGCTAGATCCTTGGTGAGGCAGATGCGGGTGTGGTGCACGTCGCTGGTGTCGAGGACGACATCGACCAGGCTGCCAGTGGGATGCCATTCGGTGCGCAGGGTGCACGGGTAGAGGGTGCTCACGCGATATCGGCCATCTCCGCAAACGGATCTTGTCTGGCTTTCCACTTCCGCAACGCCTCGGGGTTGTGCTTGAAACACTGCCCACGCCCGTACTCGGAACACTTGGGGCATTCCTTTGGAGCCGGTTTGACATCGGGGAAACACTCGCCGCACTTAGGTCCGTCAGACCCAAAAACCTCGCAGTCGTCGCTGTGCCGACCGCAACCACCGATGCACGTGTTCGGGTAGGGCGTTTTATCCCATCTTGCCCACGGATGGCCCGGAGGGTAAGAGAACTGGTCGACTTGTTCTACGGGCTTCGGATTGGGCGCGTGTTTGTTCGTCCGCACGGCTTGCGGAATGTGGGGTTTCTGGCCGCGCTCGACCGTGGCGCGGATTTGAATGCACGCCAGGTGTAGCCATTCGCCGTTTTTCTCCATACCGGCTAGCGGGTCGAATCTGTCTTTCCTGATCGGCCTATCGCAGTCGACACAGCAGTGCGGCGGCTCGGGCGACGGTTCGCGGAGATGGCCACTTTCGCCCTTCGTGCAGGCGAAGCACAGTCCGCGAAGTACACCGCTGGCGCCGCAACCGGGAGTGCGGCAGTCGGGAATGTTCCAGCCCACGTAGTTACCGAACTCATCTTGGCGATACTCCGGACGCGGCTCATCCTCGCTGCTGTGGGGACGAATCGGGTACTCGATTGGGGCCTCCTTGGAGGGCTTTGCCGCTCGGAGTTTCAGGCAGTTGAAGTGGATTGAGCCGTATTCTTTGTCAATGCCACCTTTGCGGGCGCGCTCATCGTCGCAAGTCACCGGCTCATTACAGTCAACGCAATACTTCACGTCATTGATCTTACCGGAATTTGCCGTTTCCTCTATTGGCTTTTCGGCAGGGATGGTGAGGTCGTAGACCGAGGCGAGTTTCCCTCCGCCGCGTTTACACTGAACTAGGAAACCGTCCGCCACAAGTTCTTTCACGATCTTGCGGGTTTGGCGTTCCTTCAAGCCGCACTTCTCGGCGACGGTCTTAATCGATGGCCGCGAGTTTGTGCTTGTTTTGTAATCCGAGTACCGCAGGAACACGTTTAGAACGTTCGCTTTGGAGCCGCGCAAACGGCCAGCGATAGCATCGCGGTACTCGTTGTGGTTCATGCGTCCTGGACCTCGCGCAACCGTTCAGCTACGACAGTTCTGATGAAATCCTGCGGGGTCTGCCTAGTCGTCCAGGCGTGGTCACGTAGTGACTTTTCGAGCGCGACCGGCAGTCGTAGGGACATCTGTACCGTGTTCATGTTCATTGCTCCAAAATTGCGAATGGGAGTAATTTCCCTCTCCCGATATTATTGTATCAGGGTTTTAGGAAATGGGTTTCAAAATTGATCTAGTCCAGATTTATCATGTTCCATGCTGCGCGAAGCGCTTTTCCTGGCTAAAGATTTTTTTAATAAGACCCTTAATAGGGTCTTTAATAAGGTAGGGTGCACTAGAGTGCATACTTAGCGGCAGAAAAGTGCATACATAGAGGCTCTAGAGTGCATACATAGACCGGAAGTGCATACTTAGGAGTGCAGACTTAGAGTGCATACGTGGGCGTTGCGGGCGAGATTATACGAACTTTTGCCGCTTCGTTTTGAGCCAATTTGTCCCGAATTGGGGAAGCGGCATTTCGCCGGATAATAATATGGGTGACGGCAACCGCAGATGACTACATGCGCGCGGTCAACGCCGAGGTCGAGGCCGCTCCCCCACTAACCCCCGAGCAGCGCGACCGGGTACGCGCGGTTATTCAGTCCGTCCGTGCCAGCGGAACGTCACCGACTCGGGCCTGAACGTCCGCACACCGCGTCCAGGGTGATGAAGTACCGGAACGGTGAGGGCGGCGATGATTTGCCGTCTATGGGCAACCGAGGCGTTCTCCCACTCGTTGTCGACGTCGGCTGAGGCCACGATTGACAGCGGCGACGATGACCCAGAAGCGGCGATACGGGATTCAAGATCCGCCAGACGGGACAGCACGCGCTCGTTGGCAGCTCGGAATTGCTCGCGGCTCATTACCCCATCGGCGTAATCCAGGGCGATGTCATCCTTGCGGCGACGTAACACGTCCGCTTCTGCCATTAGCGCGGCAACGTCGGTGTCGTCAGGCGACCACAACTTCTGAGCATCTGGCCTCTTGAGGACGCCAAGAACCACGTCTGACACGTACCGGTCTACCGGCTCGGCCAACCTGGCTACGTGCCTTTGCGTGCGGCAGCGATAGTTACGGATTCCGCGCTGATGACCGCCGCTCATGTTGACGAACTCGCCGCAGACCCCGCACACCGCAACACCCGTCAGCAGCCCTTTGGCGCCTGTGGGTGCTCGTCTCCTAGATGGATCACAGAGAACACGGACAGCGGCACGCCAAGTGTCCTCGGGCACGATGGCATCCCACTCTGCGCGGCCCTTAATGCCGTACTCGGGGTCCTTCCGGCTCTCGCTGCGGTCGTCTTGTGCCCGGTGCCGCCGCAGCCCAGCGTTGCGAGGGTTGGTTAGAACCTCTTTAACGGTATGCCGCTGCCACGGATTGCCCTGTCCCGATACGAATCCCGCCGCGTTCCATCTGCGGGCTATCTCGGCTAGTGACATGCCGGCCAACACGTCCGCGTAGCCCTGTCGGATCATCGCGGCCTCGGTGTCGCGGACGGTTATCCCGTCTGGCTCATATCCAAACGCCCGTCTGCCGCCGATCCATTTGCCCATCTGAGCGGCCTGTATCGCAGCGGATTTCTGCCTCGCGCCCTTGCGTTCAACCTCACCTTGCGCTACCGACGAGAGAATTCTCGCCACAAGTTTGCCGCCATCAGTCGAAGTGTCGACACCATCCGCAGCCGTAACTATCGCTGCCTTATGGGCCTCGCAACGCTCCAACACACTCTCTAACTCCGAGAGCTTTCTGAGTAGCCGATCCATGTGTCGGGACACGATTACGTCGAAGTCGCCAGCGTCAACCCGCTTCATCATCGCGGAAAACTGCGGCCGGGGTTTCCTGCTAGTGGCGCTTACATCGTTCTCAACAAATTCAGCGACGACCTTCCACCCGCGGGCCTCGATGAGCTTTTGGCAGTCCTCCCGTTGCCGATCTATACCAAGCCCCTCTCCCGAGCGATCTTGGCTTTGACGCAGATAGACAGCGGCCCGCACGGGAGTTATGCTAACACGGTGTCCACGCGACCCGCAGGGTACGGTCCAGGCCCCGGATGCTGAGCGCCCCACGGTACAGCGCCCTTTGCAGCGGTTCCATCGCGGCGTTGCCGGGGCGGAATTTTCGACGCAATAGCGCCCCGCTGACCTCGGCGTTGGTGCGGAATCCGTGCGGTGACCACCGCTCGGCCGCGGCAGCACGGGCCTGGGCCACCCGGTGCCGAACCTGTGCCGTCGATTCGGCTTTGGCGCCCGAAAACGCGCCCCCGCGCACCGCATGCATCTGCACCCGCAGGTCCACCCGGTCCAGCAGCGGCCCGGACAGCTTGCCCAGGTAGCGACGCTTGACCGCCGCCGCGCAGATGCAATCCCGCGGATCGGCGGGCGCGCAGGGGCACAGGTTGGCCGCTAACACCAGCTGGAACCGGGCCGGGTAACAGGCCACCCCGTCGCGCCGGGCGAGACGAATCTCCCCGTCCTCCAACGGAGTTCGCAGGGCCTCCAGCGCGCTGACGCTGATTTCCGCGCATTCGTCGAGGAAGAGCACCCCGCGGTGCGCGCGGCTGACCGCGCCCGGACGCGCCATGCCCGAGCCGCCGCCGACGAGCGCGGCCACGCTGGAGCTGTGATGCGGCGCGACGAACGGCGGCGTGGTGATCAGGGGCGTGTCCCCCGACAGCAGGCCGGCCACCGAATGGATCGCGGTGACCTCCAGCGACTCGCTCTCCGACAGCGGCGGCAGCAGCCCCGGGAGTCGTTGGGCGAGCATGGTTTTGCCGATGCCGGGCGGCCCGGTGAGCATGAGGTGATGGGACCCGGCGGCGGCCACCTCCACCGCGAAACGCGCCTGCGTCTGCCCGACCACATCGGCCAGATCCACCGACGGCTCCGGCGCGGTGGCCGTAGCAGTGATCCTGTCTTCCAGGGTGCCGGACCCGCTGAGCCACTTTCGCAACTGCCTCAGCGTGCGCACGCCCTAGACGTCGATGCCGTCGACAAGGCTGGCCTCGGCCAGGTTGTCCACCGGGACGACGACGGCCGGCCAGCCATCGCGTTTGGCGGCGAGCACGGCCGGTAGCACGCCGCGCACCGGGCGGACCCGGCCGTCCAGCGACAGCTCGCCCAGCAGCACCGTCTTCTCCAGCCGGTCCCACGGGTTCTTTCGCTGCGCCGACAGGACGGCCGCGGCCAGGGCGATGTCGTAGACCGAACCCATCTTCGGCAGCGTCGCCGGGGAGAGCGCGAGCGTCAGCCGCGCCTGCGGCCAGCTGTTGCCGCAATTGGCGACCGCCGCCCTGACCCGGTCGCGGGACTCCTGCAGGGCGGCGTCGGGTAAACCGACCAGATGCACGCCCGGCAGCCCGGAGCTGATGTCGGCTTCGATTTCGACGATTTGTCCGTCTACCCCGCGCACGGCGACCGAGAACGCACGACCCAGCGCCATCAGCCGATCCCTTGCAAATGAGTGATTTCGGGGGTGCGGCTGCGTCCGATCCGCACCCGGATCACGTCGATGCGCAGGGCCGCCCAGCGCGTGTCCTGGCCGGCCAGCCACAGCCCGGCCAGCCGGCGCAGCCGGCGCACCTTACGTTCGGTGACCGCGTACGCCAGCCCGCCGTAGCCGTCACCGGTGCGGGTCTTCACCTCGACGAACACCACCGTGCGCGTGGCGTCGTCGCAGGCGATGACGTCGAGCTCGCCGTAGCGGCAGCGCCAGTTGCGGTGCAGGATCCGCAATCCCATCCTGGTCAAGTGATCGACGGCGAGTGCCTCACCCATCGCCCCGAGTTGCACCCGGGTCATCGTCGTTTCGGTCCTCATGCCGGCCACTGTGCGGGATGGCCCCGACGGGGCGGGCCACAGCCACGCTTGCGACCCGTCCGCGACGACCGGTTATCCCCAGTGCCGCGTTCATGCACAACCGGCCGAGAACGGCTAGCTGATGCGATCGGCCCTGGTGTAGATGTTCATCGAGTCCTCCCGCAGGAACGCCACCAGGGTGATCCCCGACTCCTCGGCCAACGAGACCGCCAGCGACGACGGTGCGGACACGGCGGCCAGCACCGGAATCCCGGCCAGCACCGCTTTCTGCGTCAACTCGAAGGAGGCCCGCCCGCTGACCAGAAGCACCGAGCCGGCCAGCGGCACCCGCCGGCGCTCCAGCGCCCAGCCGATGACCTTGTCGACCGCGTTGTGCCTGCCGACGTCCTCTCGCACCGCCAACATCGTGCCGTCGCCCCCGAATAGCGCCGCGGCGTGCAGCCCGCCGGTGCTGTCGAAAACCTTTTGCGCGGAACGAAGTTGGGCGGGCATCGCCCCGAGCGCACTCGCCGCGACGGTCGAGGGATCCGCGCCGGGCGAAAAGCGGCCGGCCAGCCGCACCGCGTCCAGCGACGCCTTGCCGCACACCCCGCACGACGAGGTGGTGTAGAAGTTGCGGGTCACATCGAGGGTGGGTGCCGTGACGCCGGGGGCCAACGTCACGTCCAGGACGTTATAGGTGTTCGTGCCCTCGACGGCACCGCCGCAATACCGGATGGTCAGCACGTCGTCTCGGCCCGCGATGATTCCCTCGGTGAGCAGAAAGCCTTGCGCCAGTTCGAAATCCGCGCCCGGCGTGCGCATGGTCACGGTGAGCGCCGCGCCGTTCACCCGGATCTCCAGCGGCTCCTCGACGACAAGCGTCTCGGGCCGGCTGATCGCTTTCCCGGCGGTGAGATGCTTGACCCGCCGGCGCGCGGTTACGTGCCGCACTAGGCGATTTCACCGCCGGCGGGGATCGCGGCGCAACGCTGAGACCTCACGCAGTCAAACTACCTCGGCCTCACAGCGCCGAAGCCAGCGCGGTCAGGGTTTCAGCCGAGGAGTGGACCGGCCGCCAGCCGAGTTGCGTGCGCGCCTTGGTCGTGTCCATGACCATCGACGTGCGCGCGGTGTGCAGCCATTCCAGCATCGACGGGATGAGCGGCACGCGTGCAAGCGCCGCCGACGCGGCGGAGGCCGCAACGGCGGGAACCCGCACCGGGCGGCCGCCCAGCGCCCTGGCCACGTCCGCCACGGTGACGACGCCGTCACCGGCGATGTTGTACGCACCGGGCGGCGCCGGCGCGGTGGCGGCCAGCGCGATCGCGCTCGCGACGTCGTCGTGGTGCACCAACTGCAACGGAAACCCCGGATCCGGGACGACCGGCTTCAGCATCGGCACCGCCTTGACCACCGCGCGCATCGGGCCGGGCAGTTGGTTCCACGGCATCGCGTCGGCCAGGGCGGTGGCGTTGGGGCCGGCCACGATGCACGGCCGCAAGACGAACACCTCGATCGGCGAGTCCTTGGTGATCTCGGCGAGCAGCGCCTCACATGCGGCCTTCTGCGCGGAGTAGTAATGCTCGTCGGAGCCCCGCGCGGGCACGTCCTCGGTCAGCGGGTCGGGATTGTCGCGGTGATAGCCGTAGGCCGCCACCGACGACGTGTACACCAGGCGCCGTGCCCGCTCGCTGGCCACCGTCGCCTCGAACACGTTGCGGGTGCCCTGCAGGTTGATGCGGGCGCTCTCTTCGCGCGAACCCATGATGATGAACGCCAGGTGGATCACCACGTCGGCGTGTGCCACCAGCGCGTCGACGGCCTCGCGGTCCAGGATGTCGCCCTGCTGGTAGGTGGTCTTCTGCCAGCCGCGCGAAGACGGGTCGAACGGCCGGCGCGCCATCCCGACGATGGCGTCCACGGCGGGTTCGCGCTCCAGCGCGTTGACCGCCGACATGCCGATCTCGCCGGTTGGCCCTGTCACCGCGACGGAAATTCCCACTCCAAGCGTCTTGCCCACGGAGGCCCCGGCCGAAACCACGGGTGGGAAACGTAACGCGGGACGCCGCGCGGATCGCGGGTACTCGAATTGCCAGCGGGTGTTTCCGCTGGCCCGTGGACCGTCAGCCGGGGCGCGTGGATTTCGTCGCAATCACACCGAACAGCGTGTGACCCTCGCGCCGACGACCGATAATCTACGGCGATCGAACCTGGGAATGAGGGCACAACATGGGGGACGAATCGACGGCCGCCGGCCGGCCGGTGCTCGGCGGGGAGAAGGCCGACCCCGCGACGGTTTTCGCCGCGCTGGCCGAGATCATCTACCAGGGCTCGGACGTCGGCCAGATGTATGCGGCCATCTGCGTCGCCGCCACCCTGGTCGTCCGCGGGTGTGATCACGCCAGCCTGTTGGTGCGTGAAGGCGACCGCTACGTCACCGCGGGCGCGAGTGACCGGCTGGCGCAGCAGATCGACGAGCTGGAACGGCGTTCCGGCGATGGTCCCTGCATCGACGCGATCGAGGAGGAAACCCCGCAGATCGAGCCGGACCTGACGACGCCGTCGCTATGGCCCCGGCTGGCGAAGGTACTGGTGGCGGAGACACCCGTGCGCGGGGCGATGGGCTTTCGGCTGCTCGTGGACAAACGCAAAGGTGCCGCCCTCAACCTGTTCAGCGACGCCGCAGGCGTGTTCGACGCCGAGGCGGCCGGGCGCGCGGCGGTGCTGGCCGCGTTCGCCAGCGTGGCCATCAATGCGGTCGCCAAGGGTGAGGACGCCAGCAGCCTTCGACGGGGGTTGCTGAGCAACCGCGAGATCGGCAAGGCGGTCGGCATGTTGATGCTGCTCCACGACATGACCGAGGAGCAGGCGTTCGACCTGCTGCGGCGTCACTCGCAAGCGCTGAACATCAGGCTGGCCGACGTGGCGCGGGAGGTCATCAAGAAACGGGGCGAGCTACCGGCGGCGGAAGACGGGCAGAACGGCTAGCCCCGGCTATTCCGGCAGCCGCAGCTCGGGCTTCTCCACCTCTTCGATGTTGACGTCCTTGAACGTCACGACCCGCACCTGCTTGACGAACCGGGCCGGCCGGTACATGTCCCACACCCAGGCGTCAGAGAGTCTCAGTTCGAAGTACACCTCCCCCTCGGCGTTGCGTGGCACCATCTCGACGCTGTTGGCCAGGTAGAAGCGGCGCTCGGTTTCCACGACGTAGCTGAACTGCCCGACGATGTCCTTGTATTCGCGGTACAGCGAGAGCTCCATCTCGGTTTCGTACTTTTCGAGATCCTCGGCACTCATCTGTTCAGACGTCCTTCTCGGAGAAACACTTCCCCCGCGTTCCACCGGGGGAATCCTGGCCCCATCTTTCCTCACCGATATCTGCCGCGTGCGGGCGGAGGTCCGGTCTGCATTCGGCCATCACGCGGCCACCCGATGCTTGCGAGCCTATGACCACGCGCCGGACATTGATGAAGGAACGGCGGTGTTCGGGGCAGGGACCCAGCTGTGTCAGCGCCGCGCTGTGCGCCGGCGTGCTGTAGCCCTTGTGCTCGGCGAAACCGTAACCGGGGTGGTCGGCGTCCATGGCGACCATCAGCCGGTCCCGGCTGACCTTCGCCAGCACGCTGGCCGCGGCGATGCACGCCGCCGCCGCGTCGCCCCCGATCACCGGTAGCGACGGCACGGGCAGCCCGGGCACCCGGAATCCGTCGCTCAGCACGTAACCGGGGCGCAGGGACAGGCCCGCCACGGCGCGCCGCATGCCCTCGATGTTGGCGACGTGCACTCCGCGCCGGTCCACCTCGGCGGGCGGTATGTACACCACGTGGTAGGCCAGCGCGTAGCGACGGATCAGCGGGAACAACTTCTCTCGGGCGCTCTCGGTGAGCTTCTTCGAATCATCAAGCGCGGCAAGGCTTTCCAGGCGTCCCGCTCCGAGCACACAGGCCGCGACCACGAGTGGGCCCGCGCAGGCGCCGCGCCCGACCTCGTCCACGCCGGCCACCGGTCCCAACCCGTTGCGGTACAGCGCCGACTCCAGGGTGCGCAGTCCCGACGACTTGCGGATCACCGTCCGCGGCGGCCACGTCGTGGCCATGGCTACTGATGCTGCTGCGGGTTCACCGACGACACGCCGCCCCAGCGACCGGGCGGCCACACGATGAACCTCGCCTTGCCGATCACGTTGGACACCGGAACGGTCCCCGACGCCGGATCGCCCGTGCACAACACTCCCTTGAGCGCCTCGGCCGGGACGCTGGTGCAGTGGGCGCGGGAGTCCGCCGAGTGCGTCCGGTTGTCGCCCATCACCCACAGCCGCCCCTGCGGCACGGTGACCGGGCCGAACTCGCTGCCCAGGCATGGGTACACCGATGGGTCGGCCATCATGGTGGCCGGATCGAGGTAGGGCTCCTTGAGGGGCTTGCCGTTGACCGTCAACCCGGTGTCGGCCCGGCACTGCACCGTCTGCCCTCCGACCGCGATGACCCGCTTGACCAGGTCGTTCTCGTCGGGCGGCACGAAGCCGATGAAGGACAGCGCGTCTTGCGCCCAGTGCAGCAAGGTGTTGTTTGACCGGATCGATTTGTACCCCAGGTTCCATGAGGGCGGTCCCTTGAAGACGATGACGTCACCCGGGCGGGGTGCGTCGAAGCGGTAGGTGACCTTGTCGACCATGATCCGGTCACCGACGCAGCCGGAGCAGCCGTGCAGCGTCGGCTCCATCGATTCCGACGGGATCAGGTAGGGCCGCGCCACGAACGTCAGCATGACGTAATAGAGCCCCACGGCGATGACCGCCAGCAGCGCAAATTCCCGCAGCGTGGATCGCTTGGTGCGTTCCGGCCGGTCCGCGTCGGGCGCGTCCGCCGGTTCGGGGATGGGTTCGGCGGCCTTCGGCGCCTCGCCTTCGGGCGTGTCCGGGATGCGGGTGGAGACCTTCGGCTCTGACTGGGCGGACTGGGGCTCAGGTGAGTCCGTGGGATCGGTCACGAGATCAGAGTAGCCAGCGCAGATTGTGGCGCTGTAAACCGACCGGGACCGCCGCCCGGCCGTGCCGGCTCAGCGCTTTTCCTTGATCTTGGCCTTCTTGCCGCGGAGCTCGCGCAGGTAGTACAGCTTGGCGCGGCGGACATCGCCACGGGTCACCACCTCGATGTGGTCGATGTTCGGCGAATGCACCGGGAAGGTGCGCTCGACGCCGACGCCGTAGCTCTCCTTGCGCACGGTGAAGGTCTCGCGGATGCCGCCGCCCTGACGACGGATCACCACGCCCTTGAACACCTGGATGCGCTCCTTGGCACCCTCGATGACCTTGACATGCACGTTGATGGTGTCGCCCGGGCCGAAAACCGGGATGTCGTCGCGCAGCGACGCTTGGTCGACGAAGTCCAGGCGGTTCATCTTGAGAAGACACTTCCTTGCGGTCGCGGCCTGCGGCAACAGCCCTCACCTGGGTCGTGAGGCGGTCGCCAAGCCGATGGTTTGGGGCAACGTGCGCGTATCTCGCAGCAGGCGAGAAGCGGCCCGGCCGGCCTGCTACCGCTGGAGACAACTGGTCAATTGTGCCAGACAGGACGCTTGCCACGAAAATCACAGCCTCCGCGGCGGTTCACAGCGAGCCGAAGGCGCTGGTGAATGGTACATATGACTGAGGCGTCGGAGCCACGTCGGAGGAGAGGAATGCGCGTTCGGCCGCTGACTTTGCTCACCGCCACAGCGGCGGTGGCGTTGGTGGTGGCTGCCGGATGCGAGGGAAAGGTCCAGGCCAAGGCCTACAACTTCCCGGTGTACGTGACGCCCGACCGCGGCCTGCGACAGCCGGCCGAGCTGATGCGCGAGGCGGTCAAGCCACCTCAGCCGGAGCAGCTGACCAGCGCGGGGCCCGTCGGCCTGCAGGCGCGGGTGCAGCAGGCGACCGACGAGGCCGCCGCCCGTGGGGCCGCCCTGTCGGTGGCGATTCTCGACCGCAACACCCACCAGCTGGTCTCCACCGGCAACAGCCAGGTCATCGGTACCGCGTCGGTGGCCAAGCTTTTCATCGCCGACGACCTGCTGCTGCACGAATCACAGGGCAAGGCCGCGCTGAGCGCGGACGACCGCCAGGCGTTGGACATCATGTTGCAGTCGTCCGACGACGGCGCGGCCGAGATGTTCTGGGCGCAGGGCGGCGAGAACGCCATCATCAGCGCCGTCGCGGCCCGCTACGGGCTCGCGTCGACCACCCCGCCCAGCGACGGACGCTGGTGGAACACCATGAGCTCGATGACCGACCTGATCCGCTACTACGACATGCTGCTCGACGGGTCGGGAGGGCTGCCGGCCGACAAGGCGAAGGTCATCGTCGACGACCTGGCCCAGTCCACCCCGACGGGAATCGACGGCTACCCGCAGCGGTTCGGCATTCCGGACGGGCTGTACGCCGAACCGGTGGCGGTCAAGCAGGGCTGGATGTGCTGCATCGGCAGCGACTGGATGCACCTGTCGACGGGTGTGATCGGCGCCGACCACCACTACATCATGGTGGTGCAGTCCCTGCAGCCCTCCGACGACGCCACCGCCCGCGAGACGATCACCCGGGCGGTCAGGACGATCTTCCCCGAAGGCCGGATCGACCCACTGCGCCGCGGGCTCTAGTCCTGCGGGTCCAGCAGCTCCGGGCGGCGTTCGCGGGTGCGTTGCAGCGAAACCTCCCGGCGCCAGGCGGCGACGCGCGCGTGGTCGCCGGATAGCAAGACCTCGGGAACGTCGAGCCCACGCCAGCTGGGCGGCCGGGTGTAACTGGGCCCCTCGAGCAGCCGGTCCAGGGCCGGGGAGTGCGAATCGTCCCGGTGCGACGCCGGATTGCCGAGCACCCCCTCGAGCAGCCGCACGACGGCTTCGATCATCACCACCGCCGCCGACTCCCCACCCGGCAGCACATAGTCGCCGATCGAGACCTCTTCGACCCGCATCCGCCGGGCGGCATCCTCCATCACCCGCTGGTCGATCCCCTCGTAGCGACCGCAGGCGAACACCAGGTGCTCCTCGGCGCTCCAGCGCTGGGCGTCGGCCTGGGTGAACAACGCACCGGCCGGCGTGGGGACAACCAAAACCGTTTGCTCCGAACATATCTCGTCCAGCGCCTCGCCCCACACGGGCGCCTTCATCACCATCCCGGGGCCGCCGCCGTAGGGGGCGTCGTCGACTGAGCGATGCACGTCGTGCGTCCAGCGCCTCAGGTCGTGCACCCGCAGGTCGACCAGGCCCGACGCAATCGCCTTGCCCGGCAACGATTGTCGCAGCGGGTCCAGGAAGGCCGGGAAGATGGTGACGACGTCGATCCTCATGTCAGGTCCAGCAGGCCCTCGGGCGGATCGATCTGCACGACGCGGTCGTCGAGCGACACCGACGTGACGATCGCGCCGACGAATGGCACCAGCACTTCCCCGCCGTCGGCTCGGCGCACCGCCAGCAACTCGCCGCCGGCGGTGTGCAACACCTCGGCGACGACACCGACGTCCCGGCCCGCCACGGTCCGCACGTGCAGCCCTTCGAGCTGGTGGTCGTAGTAGGTGTCCGGCTCATCGATCGGGGGCAGGTCGTCGGAATCGACGACGAACACGGTGCCGCGCAGCGCGTCGGCGGAGTCGCGGTCCGTCACCCCGGCCAGTCGCACCAGCAGGCGCCCACCGTGTTCGCGCACGCCGTCGACGACGAAGTCGCGTTTCGTGCCGTCGCGGGATGACTTGCCGCGCAGGGTTTTTCCCGGCGCGAAGCGGGCGGCGGGGTCGTCGGTACGGATGTCGACCACGACCTCGCCGCCGATCCCGTGCGCTTTCGCGACGCGCCCGACGGTCAACTCCAACGGAGCTCCATCAGCGGCTACTGGTCGGTGTCCACCACGTCGACGCGGATACCGCGGCCACCGATACCGGCGACCAACGTGCGCAGGGCGGTCGCGGTGCGTCCACCGCGGCCGATCACCTTGCCCAGGTCGTCGGGGTGGACGTGCACCTCGACAGTTCGGCCGCGGCGGCTGGTCACCATGTCCACCCGGACATCGTCGGGGTTGTCGACAATCCCACGGACCAGATGCTCCACCGCGTCAACGACGACCGTACTCATCGCCGCGGTCAGCTTTCGGTGCTCGGCGCGGCCTGCTCGCCGCCCTCGGCCTCCGGAGCGGCGGCCTCAGCGGGCGCCTCTGCGGCGGCCTCCGGCTCGGCGGCCTCCGGCTCGGCGGCCTTCGCGGCCTTCTTGGCCGGCGACTTCTTCTTCGGCTTCGCGGCCTCGGTGGTCGGACCGCCCTCGGCCTCCGCGAGCGCGGCGTTGAACAGCTCGAGCTTGCTGGGCTTGGGCGGGGCGACCTTCAAGCGGCCCTCGGCGCCGGGCAGGCCCTTGAACTTCTGCCAGTCGCCGGTGATCTTTAGCAGCTTGAGGACGGGCTCGGTGGGCTGAGCTCCCACGGACAGCCAGTATTGGGCGCGCTCGGAGTTGATCTCGATCAGGCTCGGGTCTTCCTTCGGGTGGTAGCGCCCGATGACCTCGATGGAGCGGCCGTCGCGGCGCGTCCGGGCGTCGGCGACGGCGATGCGGTACTGGGGATTGCGGATCTTGCCAAGCCGGGTGAGCTTGATCTTCACAGCCATGGTTAAGCGGGTTCTCCTGTTTGTGTCACGCTGCAATTCAGCGATCGGGGCGGGATGCCCGGATCCGGTTTTGCCTCGCGTGTATGACCACGAAGCGATGCGTAATCGCTCGGTGGACAGCCGCCCATTGTGCCAGAACACCGCGCCGCGCCAGAAATCGCGGCCGGGCCGCCGAGATTGCCGCGGTCGTCGTGGTCGGGGCGCACGGCGCAACCCTGACGGCAATCTCGGCGACAGCGGCGGAAGCGGCGAAGGCTCGCCCTACATGACCTTCTGGAAGACCTTGGTTTCCACCCGGCGGGTCATCCGCCAGCCCTCAGGCGTGCGGACGAACTCGTCGTCGTACCAGAGCCCGCAGAACAGCACCTGGTCCTTGTCGCCGCCGAGCACCATCGGGTTGAAGCAGATCACCCGCGAGGATGCCTTGTCCCCGTCGATGCGCACCGAGAAGTTGCCCAGCATGTGCGCATACACCGGGAAGTTCGGCAGCACCTCCGACAGCCACTTCTTGACCTCGGGGTAGTGGCCCGCGATGCCGCCGAGGGCGGTGTAGTCGATGTACGCGTCTTCGGTGAACACCTTGTCGAGGTCGTCGAATCGGCGCTGGTCGATGGCGGTGGAGTAGTCCACCAGAAGCTGCTGGATCTCTAGGCGGTCGGAAATCTCGGCCAGGCTCAACATGCATCGGACAGTAGACGAAAATCGGCGCCGAGCAGGCCCGGAAGTTAGACTTTGCGCCCATGCGCAAGGTCATGGCCGCAGCCGCGGCCCTGCTCACGGTCGGTGCGTGCGCCGCCACCGCCCCCGATGCCCGGGCCGACAGCATGCAGCCGGTCGGCTCGATGCCGATCCCGGACGGCCCGGCCCAGACCTGGATCGTGGCCGACCTCGACAGCGGTCAGGTGCTGGCCGGCCGCGACCAGAACGTGGCCCACCCGCCGGCGAGCACCATCAAGGTGCTGTTGGCCCTGGTGACCCTGGACCAGGTGAGCCTGGACTCCACCGTCGTCGCCGATGTCGCCGACACCCAGGTGGAGTGCAACTGTGTCGGCGTCAAACCGGGCCGCACCTACACCGCGCGCCAGCTCCTCGACGGCCTGCTGCTGGTCTCGGGTAACGACGCCGCCAACACGCTGGCGCACATGCTGGGCGGTCCCGACGCCACCGTCGCCAAGATGAACGCCAAGGCCGCGTCGCTCGGCGCGACCAGCACCCACGCCGCGACGCCGTCCGGCCTGGACGGGCCCGGCGGGTCCGGGTCCTCGACGGCGCACGACCTGGCCGTCATCTTCCGCGCCGCGATGGCCAATCCGGTGTTCGCCCAGATCACCGCCGAGCCATCGGCGATGTTCCCCGGCGATCGCGGGGATCAACCGATCACCAACCAGGACGAGCTGTTGCAGCGCTACCCGGGCGCGATCGGCGGGAAGACCGGGTTCACCGACGCCGCCCGCAAGACCTTCGTCGGCGCGGCGGCCCGGGGCGGCCGGCGGCTGGTCATCGCCATGATGTACGGCCTGGTGAAGCCCGGCGGGCCCAGCTATTGGGACCAGGCGGCGGCGTTGTTCGACTGGGGTTTCGCGCTCAACCCGCAGTCCGGCATCGGCTCGCTATAGGCCCGCGTCCGGCGCCGCCGCGGACAGCAGCGTCATCAGCATCGGAATCCGCTGCTCGGCGATCTGGGGTTGCGGCAGCACCCCCTCCACCACCGCGGCACCGTCGAACACGTTGGTCAGCAGCGCCACCAGAACCGGGAAAGTCTCCTCGGGGAAGCTCTCGGCGCCGGGCAGCGCGCGGGCGGCCTCGTGGATCTTCGTGGAGTACTGCCGCAGCTCGTGTTGCAAAGTGGCCCTGAGCTTTTCGTCGGTGCGCGCGGCGACCAGCAGTTCGTATAGCACGGCGTTGCTCGGCGCGGCGGTGAGGTCGCGAAGTATCGCCAGGGCGGCTTGCAGCGCCGGCCGATCCGGCGGTATCTCGGCGACCCGCTTGGTGAACGTCTCGAGCTGACGACGCAGCACCTCGGACGCCGTGGCCGCCATGAAATCGCCCATCGTCTCGAAGTGCCGGAACAAGGCCCCCACGGACACCCCCGCGCGCTTGGTGATCACGGCGGCCGACGCCCGGGCGTATCCGACCTCGATGATGGTGTCGATGCAGGCGTCCAGAAGCCGGCCCACGGTCTCTTCCCGACGCTGCTGCTGGGTTCTGGCCACATCAGGCCCCGATTTTCACGGGGCTCTTGCCCCGCCGGCCCGCGCGCAGGTAGCGGCCCGACTTCACGGTCTGTCCGTAGCCCTCGCGGAACTGGCCCGCGCGGAAAACCAACGCGCCGCCCACGCCGGTCGCGACCACGGCGTCGTCGTTGCGATTGACCATGCGCCGCAAGCCCCCGTAGAAGGGCACCGCTTCCTCGTAGTAGCCGTCGACCGATTCGTTGAGGCCGGCCGGGTCGATGACCACGAAGTCCGCGCGGTCGCCGCGCCGGAGTGTGCCGGCGTCGATGCCGAACCACTCCCCCAGCTCACCGGTCAGGCGATGCACCGCGCGCTCGGTGGACATGAACGGCGCACCGGCCCGGTCGGCGTCGCGGGCGCGCTTGAGCAGCTTGAGCGGGAAGTTGTAGAAGGCCATGTTGCGCAGGTGCGCACCGGCATCGGAGAAGCCCATGTGCACGCTGCCCTCGTTGGCGAGGGCGTCGAGCAGCTTGGGACGATGGTTGGCGACGATCGTCGTCCAGCGGACGTTGCGTTCGCCGTTTTCGACGAGGACGTCGAGGAACGCGTCGAGCGGGTGCAGCTTGCGCTCGTCGGCGATGGTGCCAAAGCTCTTGCCTATCAACGACTTATCGGGGCATTCGACGATGACCGCGTCGTGGAAGTCGCGGTGCCACAACGACGGCCCCAGTTTGACGCGGTCGAACTCGCGACGGAACTTCCGGCGGTACTCCTTGTCGGCCAGTAACCCGTTGCGCTCCAACTGGTCCCGCAGATGCAGGGCGGCCGTTCCGGCGCCGAATTCCTCGAAGACCGGCAGGTCGATTCCGTCGGAGTACAACTCGAACGGCACCGGCAGATGCTGGAATCGCACGGCGGCACCCAAGATCTTGTTCAGCAGGCGGGTCCCGGGCCCGAAGAAGTAAACCGACAGCGGCATCGACTTCGCGTCGGCCGATACCAGCATGCTCATGCGAACACCCTTGCCGCGGTTGAGTATCCGGCTGCTGGCCAGGAAGAAGAGCATCCCGGTCGCGGGCTTCGCTACGTTGGGGGCGCTCTGCAGTATGCGGCCGCGCTCGCGCAACACCTTGATCAGCCGGCGCCGCTCGCGCCAAGTGGCGAAGGTGGACGGCAGCGCCCGCGACCGGAAGCGCTCACCGTCGAGCTTGTCGATGGCCGCGTCCATCCCCGACATGCCGAGCACCCCCGCTTCGAGCGCCTCCTCCAGCAGGGCGGCCATCCGCTCCAGTTCGGCGTCGGTGGGCCGGACGGTGGGATCGGTGGCCCGATCGAGCCCCAGCACCGCGGCCCGCACGTCTGAATGGCCAAGCAGGGAGCCGATATTCGGCCCCAGCGGCAGGGCGTCGACCGCCTCGATGTATTCCGCCGCGTTGGACCATGTCTTGTCTTGCAGTGCGCCGTAGACGTATTCGCGCGGCACGGCCTCGACCCGGCTGAACAGGTCGGCGGCGTCCTCGGAGCTGGCGTAGACCGTCGACAACGAGCAGTTCCCCAGCAACACGGTGGTGACGCCGTGGCGCACCGATTCCCGCAGGCCGGGGTCCAGCAGCACCTCGGCGTCGTAATGGGTGTGCACGTCGATGAAACCGGGCACGATCCACTTGCCGGCCGCATCGATCACGTCGGGGCAACCCGTCTCGTCCAGCGGCCCGTCCGACACCGTGGCCACCACGCCGTCGCGGATGCCCAGCGTGCGGTTAAGCGGCGCGCTGCCGGTGCCGTCGAACCACAGCCCGTCGCGAATGATCACGTCGTAAGCCACTTGTGCCTCCAGTCTTCGTGGTGACACGAAACCTAACATAGATAGCAAGCACTCGCAATCTTTTCTCGGATTGCGGCGCTCTGCGGCCCGCCGCCCCGGCTAGGCCGCCGGCCGAAACACCTTGCCGCGCAATATCACCAGGTCCGGACGGCGCAGCGTGGCCGGCCCGGACCGCGGGTCCTCGGAGTAGCACAGCAGGTCGGCCGACGCGCCGTGGTCGAGCCCCGGCCGGCCCAGCCAGCGGCGCGCGTCCCAGCACGCCGCACCCAACGCCTCGGTCGCGCTCATGCCGATGCGCTTGAGCGCCTCGACCTCGTCGGCGATGCGCCCGGGCGCGACCATGGTGCCGGCGTCGCTTCCGGCGTAGATCGGCACGCCCGCCTCCCGCGCCGCGGCGATCCGCGGCAGGCCCCGGGCGTGCAGGTCGCGCATGTGGGCGGCGTAAGTCGGATACTTCGCGGCGGCGGCATCGGCGATACCGGGGAAGTTCTCGACGATGTTGACCAGCGTGGGGACCAGGACGGTGCCATGCTCGACCATCAGCGCGATGGTGTCGTCGGTGAGGCCGGTGCCGTGTTCGATGCAGTCGATGCCGGCGTTGATCAGCCCCGGCAGCGCGTCCTCGCTGAAGACGTGCGCGGTGACACGGGCGCCGTGGGCGTGCGCGGTCTCGATCGCGGCCTTGAGCACGTCGTCGGACCACAGCGGGGCCAGGTCGCCGACGCTGCGATCGATCCAGTCGCCGACAAGCTTGATCCAGCCGTCCCCCCGGCGCGCCTCTTGCGCCACCGCGTCGGGCAGGTGCCACTCATCTTCGAGTTCGCGCGAGAAGCCCGCCGCATAGCGCTTGGGCCTGGCCAGATGTTTGCCGGCCCGGATGATGCGCGGCAGATCGTCGAGGTCGTCCAGGCTGCGGGTGTCGGTGGGTGCGCCGCAGTCGCGCAGCAGCAGCGCACCGACGTCACGTTCGATTTCGGCTTGGGCGATCGCGTCGTCGAGCGGGATCTCGCCGTGCTCACCGAGGCCGACGTGACAGTGGGCGTCGACCAGCCCGGGCACGATCCAGCCGCCCCCAGAAGCCCCGAAGACGGTGTCCGCCCCGGCGACGGGTTCCGTGCTGATGCGGCCGTCGACGATCCACAGCTCCGCCGGGGTCTCGTCGGGCAGCCCGACACCTCGCACGCGCATGCGCACGGCGGGTTACTTCCGTCCGGTCCGATGGTGACGACCCGCTTCGCCCGGCTCCGCCGCGCTCGCGATCGTCACGGCTTGCCTGGGAACTTGAGTTTGGACAGGTCGAAGTCCGCCAGCCCGGGCGGCAGCTCGTTGAGGCCCTCGGGCATGTGCGAGAGGTCGGGGAAACCCGCCGGCATGCCAGGCATCCCGGCGCCGAGCGGGTTGCGAACCTTGGGCGGCGTCGGCCCCCGCCCGCCTTTCTTACCCTTCTTGCCCTTTGCGCCCTTGGCTTTTCGGGTCGCCGACTTGCGCCCCATGCCGGGGATGCCCATGCCGCCGAGCATCGACGACATCATCTTGCGGGCCTCGAAGAAGCGGTCGACCAGCTGGTTGACGTCGGACACCGAGACGCCCGACCCGTTGGCGATGCGCAGCCGCCGCGACGCGTTGATGATCTTCGGGTCGGCCCGCTCCTGCGGCGTCATGCCGCGGATGATGGCCTGCAGGCGATCGAGTTGCTTGTCGTCGACCTGGGCGAGCGCATCCTTCATCTGCCCGGCCCCGGGCAGCATGCCCAGCAGGTTGCCGATCGGACCCATCTTGCGGATGGCGAGCATCTGCTCCAGGAAGTCCTCCAGCGTCAGCTCGCCGGTGCCGATCTTGGCGGCGGCGGCTTCGGCCTGCTCGGCGTCGAAGACCTGCTCGGCCTGTTCGATCAGGCTCAGCACGTCGCCCATGCCCAGGATGCGGCTGGCCATCCGGTCGGGGTGGAAGACGTCGAAGTCCTCCAGCTTCTCGCCGGTGGAGGCGAAAAGGATTGGGACGCCGGTCACCTCGCGCACCGACAACGCGGCGCCACCGCGGGCGTCACCGTCGAGCTTGGTCAGCACCACCCCGGTGAAACCGACGCCCTCGCGGAATGCCTCCGCGGTGGTCACGGCGTCCTGACCGATCATCGCGTCCAGCACGAACAAAACTTCGTCGGGATTGACGGCGTCACGGATGGCCGCGGCCTGGGCCATCAGTTCCTCGTCGATGCCCAGCCGGCCGGCGGTGTCGACGATGACGACGTCATGGTGCTTGGCCCGGGCCTCGGCGAGACCGGCGGCCGCGACCGCGACCGGGTCGCCGGGCCCCGACTCGGGGGACTCGCCGGGATGCGGCGCGAACACCGGCACCCCGGCACGCTCACCGACGACCTGCAGCTGGTTGACCGCGGCCGGGCGCTGCAGGTCGCACGCCACCAGCAGCGGGGTGTGCCCCTGCCCGCGCAGCCAGGCGGCCAGCTTGCCGGCCAGCGAGGTCTTACCGGAACCCTGCAGACCGGCGAGCATCACCACGGTCGGCGGCGTCTTGGCGAACGCCAGCTGGCGGGTCTCGCCGCCGAGGATGCCGATGAGTTCTTCGTTGACGATCTTGACGACCTGCTGCGCCGGGTTGAGGGCACCGGAGACCTCGGCGCCCTTGGCGCGGTCCTTGATCCGGGTGACGAACGCGCGCACCACGGGCAACGACACGTCGGCTTCCAGCAGCGCCAGCCGGATCTCGCGGGTGGTGGCCTCGATGTCGGCTTCGGTCAGTCGACCCTTGCCGCGTAGTCCCTGGAGGGCACCGGTCAGCCGGTCGGACAGCGATTCAAACACCCCGCCAGCCTAGTGGCACTGCAAGCGCGGCTGGCCGGTGTCCCGGCCGGGCGCTGTGGGTACCTCCCGCTTGCGGGGGACAGGTGCCACCAAATCAGGCCCAGTGGCACTGCAAGCGGGGCTGGCCAGTGTCCCGGCCGCGCGACACATAGCTGGCTGCGGCGACACGCCGAGGCCAGTCGCAATGCGTTATGTCTGGCGAGCGGGCCCCGAGAGAAAGCCGGGTCCCGAGAGAAAGCCGGGCCCCGAGAGAAAGCCGGGTCTCGAAGAAAGCCGGGTCCCGAGAGAAAGCCGACGGCGATCTGCGTAGTTTCAGTTTCGGCGCAGGCGAGCGCGCTATTGAATGGTCCCATGCTCGAGGTGATCGACAAGGGATCCAGCAGCCCGGAGCATCCGGTGCCGCTGCTCTTCGTGCACGGCGGCTGGCACGGGGCATGGTGCTGGGAGCACTTCCTGGACTTCTTCGCCGAAAGGGGCTACCGCGCGGTCGCACTGAGCCTGCGCGGGCACGGCGCCAGCCCGACGGCCAAGCCGTTGCACAAGGTTTCCATCGCCGACTACATCGACGACGTCCGCTCGGTGGCCGAGGACCTGGGTGGCGGTCCGGTGCTGATCGGCCATTCGCTGGGCGGCTTCGTGATCCAGCGCTACCTCGAAGAACGAGCCGCCCCCGCCGCTGTGCTGGTGGGTTCCGTGCCGCCGCAGGGCGTGCTCACGTTGGCGTTGCGAGTCTGGCGCCGCCGGCCGTCGATGACCATGGAAGCGTGGGGCGACCGCACCCTGCTGAAATTCCTTGCCACCCCGGCGCTGGCCCGCGAGTACCTGTTCTGCGCCGACACGCCCGAGGCCGTCGTCGAAGCCTGCAGGCAACGCGCGGGAGCCGAGAGCATCCGCGCCGCCATGACCGACCCGATGGTCCGCCGCGTCAGAACCCGGCGGGTGACCACGCCGATCCTCGTCCTGGGCGCCGTGCACGACGGCTTCGTGAGCGTCGGCGAAGTGCGCGCCACGGCGCGCGCCTACCGGACCAAGCCGGAATTCTTCTCGATGGGCCACAACATGATGCTGGAACCGGGGTGGGCCGACGTCGCCGAACGGATCGACGCGTGGCTGGCGGCGCGCGACCTGGCGGGCCGGGCGCGCTGACCGCGCCAACGACGCTCGAGTCGTTACTGCGCCGAAAAGCGTTGGCGTGCTAGATTTCACAGCCGCCGCTTAACCGAGCCGGCCGCGTCGAAAACTACAACTACGGGGGGCAATGTCCGTGCAACCGGTCGATCGCACGGAGTCTTCCGTCGACGACAGCGGCCGGGCGCTGCGGGGCTGGCAGCGCCGGGCGCTGGTGAAATACCTGGCCGGCCAACCGCGCGATTTCCTGGCCGTGGCGACCCCAGGATCGGGGAAGACGACGTTCGCGTTGCGGGTGGCGGCCGAACTGCTCAACCAGCGTGCCGTCGAGCAGATCACGGTCGTGGTGCCCACCGAGCACCTCAAGGTGCAGTGGGCGCAGGCCGCGGCGCGGCACGGCATCGCCCTGGATCCGAGGTTCGCGAACTCCAACGCCCACACCTCGGGCGAGTACCACGGCGTGATGGTCACCTACGCGCAGGTCGCCGCGCATCCGACGCTGCACCGGGTGCGCACCGAGCAGCGCAAGACGTTGGTGGTCTTCGACGAGATCCATCACGGCGGTGACGCCAAGACCTGGGGTGACGCCATCCGCGAGGCGTTCAGCGACGCCACCCGCCGGCTCGCGCTGACGGGGACGCCCTTTCGCAGCGACGACAGCCCCATCCCGTTCGTGACCTACGAATCGGGCGCCGACGGGGTGCGGCGTTCGCGGGCCGACCACACCTACGGCTATGCGGAGGCGCTTGCCGACGGGGTGGTCCGGCCGGTGGTGTTCCTGGCCTATTCCGGGGAAGCGCGCTGGCGGGACAGCGCGGGCGAGGAGCACGCCGCGCGGCTGGGCGAGCCGCTGACCGCCGAGCACACGGCGCGGGCCTGGCGGACGGCACTCGACCCCGCCGGCGAATGGATGCCCGCGGTGATCGCGGCCGCCGACCAGCGGCTGCGCCAGAAGCGCGCCCACGTGCCCGACGCCGGCGGCATGATCATCGCCTCCGACCGCACCGCGGCGCGCGCCTACGCCGCCCTGCTGACGCGGCTGACCTCGGAGGCGCCGACGGTGGTGCTGTCCGACGACCCCGGATCGTCCGCTCGCATCAGCGAATTCGCCGCAGGCACCAGCCGGTGGCTGGTGGCCGTGCGCATGGTCTCCGAAGGCGTCGACGTGCCCCGGCTCTCGGTCGGCATCTACGCCACCAGTGCCACCACTCCGCTGTTCTTCGCGCAGGCCATCGGCCGGTTCGTGCGGTCGCGCCGCTCGGGCGAGACCGCGAGCATATTCCTGCCGTCGGTGCCCAGCCTGCTGCAGCTCGCCAGCGAGCTGGAGGCGCAGCGCAACCACGTGCTCGGGGAGCCGCATCGCCCGGCCGACGATCCCCTCGACGGTGATCCCGCCACCAGAACGCAGACCGAGAAAACCGAAACCGACACCGGCTTCACCGCATTGGGCGCCGACGCGGAGCTGGACCAGGTCATCTTCGACGGGTCGTCGTTCGGCACCGCCGCCCCGGCCGGAAGCGACGAGGAGGCCGACTACCTCGGCATCCCAGGTCTGCTCGATGCCGAGCAGATGCGGGCGCTGCTGCACCGCCGCCAGGACGAACAGCTGCAGCGGCGCGCCGCGCAGGGCGCGCCGGCCGCCGTGTCGCCGGCGCCGTCGATGCACGGCCAGCTGCGCGAGCTGCGCCGCGAGCTCAACACCCTGGTGTCGGCCACCCACCACCGCACCGGCAAGCCGCACGGCTGGATTCACAGCGAGCTGCGCCGTCGTTGCGGAGGACCGCCGATCGCCGCCGCGACCCGCGAGCAGATCCAGGCCCGCATCGAGGCCCTCCGGCGGCTCAACGCCGAGCACTCCTGACGCCGGGCGCACCTAGTCGCCGACGGGCTCCTCGAGCACTTCGACGGCGGGCCCGCCCAACACGGCCAGCAGGTTCTGCTCGATCGCGGCTCGCGCGTCGTGCTCGGCGTGGGCCGGTGCCGTCACGCAGAAGACGTCAGCCGCCGTCGACCCGAACGTGTTGACCTTGGCCCAGACGATGTCGGAACCCGCACGTTCCAGCGCGCGGGTCAGCAGCGCGAGCAGACCCAAGCGGTCCATGGCGCGGACTTCGAACAGCAGTTGGCCGACGGTCGACGTGTCGAGCCATAGGATGCGCGGCGGGGCGGTCGACCGGGTGACGGGCACCCCGGCCTGAATTTCGCCGGCCCGCGCGGTCCCGGCGCTGACGGTGTCGCTGTCGCGCTTCTCCAGCGTGCCGAGGACATCGAGGTCGCCGGCCAGGGCGCCGTTGAATTGCTGGCGCAAAAGGCCCGAGTCGGGCGGCGAACCGAACACCGGTGACACGACGAACTCGACGATCGCGACGCCCTCGTGAATGTTGGCCAGCGCCGAGTGGATTCGCAGCGAGTTCAACGCCAGCACGGCCGCGGCTTTCGACACCAGCCCCCGCTGGTTCGGTGCGAGCATCACCGCGGTCAGGCGCTCGCGGTCGCCGAACGTGACCTCCACGTGCACCTCGCGGTCGGCGGCCAGCGCAAGATAATGCGGCGCAACCGGTTCCGCCTGCGGGAGCGGCTCCCCGGCCATCACCAACCGGCAGCGGCGGACCAGGTCCTCGATCAGGGACGCCTTCCAGTCGCTCCACACTCCGGGCCCGGTGGCCGTGGAGTCCGCCTCCGCCAGCGCGTGCAGAAGCTCAAGCAGTTGCGGGTCCCCGTGCAGCGCCTCGGCCACCGACTCGATGGTCTTGGGGTCGTTGAGGTCGCTTCGGGTGGCCGCTATCGGCAGCAGCAGGTGGTGGCGGACGACGCCCGCGAGCGTCTGGGTGTCCTGCTCGGACAGCCCCAGCCGGTTGCCGATCGGGATCGCCAATTCCGCGCCGAGCACACAGTGGTCCGTGCCGCGCCCCTTGCCGATGTCGTGCAGCAACGCACCGAGCGCGAGCAGATCCGATCGCGCCACGCGAGTGGTGAGCGGGGCCGCGTTGACGGCGGTTTCGACGATGTGACGGTCGACGGTCCACTTGTGCGAGACGTCGCGCGGTGGAAGGTCGCGGACCGCGTCCCACTCCGGGAAGAGGCGGCCCCACAGCCCGGTGCGGTCCAGCGACTCGATCGTGTTCACCGCCGTGGGCCCGGCCAGCAGCACGACCAGCAGGTCATCCAGCGCCTCCCGCGGCCACGGCGACGGCAGGTCTGGAACGCTGTCGGCCAGCCGTTTGAGCGTGCCGGCGGCGATGGGCAGGCCGGTGTTGGCCGACGCGGCCGCGACCCGCAGCACCAACCCGGCATCGGTTTCGGGCTGGGCGTCGCGGGCGAGCACCACCTCGCCGTCGTACTCGACCACGCCCTCGTCCAGCGGTCGCCGCTTGGGGCGCCGGACCAGGGCCGTGAGTCCGCGTCGGGGCAGCGCGTTCTGCGCGGTCCGCAGCCCGGTTTCGGCGTGGTAGGCGATGGTGCGGCTGACGCTGGAGAGCATGCGCGACAACGCGAATCGGTCGCCGACGCCCAACGCGGCGCTGACGTCGTCGGCGAACTGCGCCAGCAGCTGATCGAGTCCGCGTTGGGATACCCGGTGCAGCTCGGTGCGCACGTCGAGCAGCGTCAGGTACGCGGCGTCCAGCGAGCCCCCCGGCGCGTCCGGATGACCCATGCCGTGGCGGTCGATGAGTTGCGCGACGCCCAGCGCGTCGAGCAGTTGGACGTCGCGCAGGCCGCCGCGCCCCGACTTCAGGTCCGGCTCGGCTCGCTGGGCGATCCGCCAACACCGTTGCCAGCGTTCGTATGTCATCGCGACAAGCTCGTCCATGCGGGATCGGATCGCGCCGCGCCACTGGCGCCGCGCCCCGGCGACCAGCTCGGCCGACAGCCGCTCGTCCCCGGCGATGTGGCGGGCATCCAGCATGCCCAGAGCCGCCGCCATGTCGCTATTGGCGACGGCCAGGGCGCCCGACACCGTCCGCACGCTGTGGTCGAGCCGAACGTTGGCGTCCCACAACGGATACCACAGCCCGTCGGCGACCCGCTGCAGCACCTCGTCAGACTTGTTGTCGTGCAACAACATCAGGTCGAGGTCGGAATACGGGAGCAGCTCGCGGCGGCCCAGGCCGCCGACCCCGACGATCGCGAAACCGCTGTCGGCGGCGATGCCGAGCTGGGACGCCTTGGCCGCCAGCCAGGATTCGTGGAGCTCCAGCCAGGCCTTCCGCAGCTCCGCCGCACCCAGCTCGCGCCCCTCGGACAGCAGCCGGCGCCGTGCGGCGGCTAAATCACCTGGCTCGCTTATGTTTTCGGTTCCCGCCTCAGAAGACCCGGACGGGTCGGGTGGGCTTGTCATACCCTCCCGGCCCGTCCGGCCCGGTTCAGCGATGTGCGACTACGGTCAGATGGCATCGGTTCCGCGTTCACCCGTGCGCACTCGCACAATGGTTTCCACGGGGGTGACCCAGACCTTGCCGTCACCGATCTTGCCGGTGCGCGCCGCCCGGACGATGCTGTCCACGACCTTGTCCACGATGGAATCGTCGACCACGACCTCGATTCGCACCTTCGGCACGAAATCCACCGAGTACTCAGCGCCCCGGTAAACCTCGGTGTGGCCCTTCTGCCGCCCGTACCCCTGGATTTCGCTGACCGTCATCCCCAGGACGCCCGCGTCCTCGAGGCTGGTCTTCACGTCATCGAGGGTGAACGGCTTCACGATTGCGGTGACTAGCTTCATGCCTGCTCTGCCTCCACCTTGTCGCCCACTCGATCCCCCTCCCGGCCGTTGCGGTCATCCACGAGAGTCCGCCCCGCCGGCAGGACGGATCCTTGCCCACCGATCGTTCCGAAATCGTAACCGCTCTCCGCGTGCTCAGACTCGTCGATGCCCGTCGATTCTTCCTCGGCCCCGACACGCAGCCCGATGGTGTACTTCAGGATCAAGGCCAAGATTAGCGTGACGATGCCCGAGTAGAAGAGTACGGCGAACGCGCCGACCGCCTGCCGTTCCAGCTGGGCCCAGCCGCCGCCGTAGAACAACCCCTTCGACACGCCGACCACGCCGTTGATCGCCGGGGATTCGGGGGCGGCGAGCAGACCCACCAGCAGGGTGCCCGTCAGACCACCGATCATGTGCACCCCGACGACGTCGAGCGAGTCGTCGTAGCCGAACTTGAACTTCAGCCCGACCGCGAGCGCGCACACCACTCCGGCCACCGCGCCGACCACCAGCGCACCCAGCACGTTGACCGACGAGCAGGACGGCGTGATCGCGACCAGCCCGGCGACGATGCCCGACGCCGCTCCCAGCGTCGTCGGTTTGCCGTCGCGGATGCGCTCGGTGAGCAACCACGCCAGCATGGCCGTGGCCGTCGCGACGGTGGTGGTCATGAAGGTGGTACCGGCGGAGCCGTTGGAGCTGGTCGCCGAACCGGCGTTGAACCCGAACCAGCCGAACCACAGCAGGCCGGCACCGAGCATCACGAACGGCAGGTTGTGTGGGCGGAAAAGCGTTGCCGGCCAGCCCCTGCGCTTGCCCAGGACGATCGCCAACGCCAGGCCCGCCACACCGGAGTTGATGTGGACCGCTGTCCCGCCGGCGAAGTCGATGGCGTGCAGCTTGTTGTTGATCCAACCGCCGTGCTCGGACGCGAAGCCGTCCGCGGCGAAGACCCAGTGCGCGACCGGGAAGTACACCAACGTCGCCCAGAGTCCGGCGAACACCAGCCAGGCGGTGAATTTGAGCCGGTCGGCCACCGCGCCCGAGATCAGCGCGACCGTGATGATCGCGAACATCAATTGGAAGGCCACGAACACGGTGGCCGGCATGGTGCCGGCCAGCGGGATGTCGACCTGTGCGGTGCCCTTGGACGGGTCCGCCTTGACGGCGTTGCCGCCGATGAGCTTTGCCAGGCCCCAGTAATCGGTCGGGTTCCCCACGACGCCGCCCCGGTCGTCGCCGAAGGACATCGAGTAGCCGTAGAGCACCCAGAGCACGGTCACCACGCCCATGGAGCTGACGCTCATCATGATCATGTTGAGCACGCTTCTGGTGCGCACCATACCGCCGTAGAAGAACGCAAGGCCCGGCGTCATCAACAGCACTAGCGCAGAACTCGCCAACATCCAGGCGGTATCGCCGGTATCAGGTTGGCCCAATTGCGGGAATGCCACTCGCTCACCTCCGGTCAGGACATGAATGGCCGTCAGGCAACGCCTGTGACCTGATCCAGAACCTTGCGCAATGGTTGTTTCCGCAGTGGAGCCAGCATGTTTCGGCGGGATTAACGTCCCGCTCCCCGTGTAAGGGGTTCAGCCGAGCAGGGCGTCGACGAACGCGCCCGGTTCGAACGGCGCCAGATCGTCGGGACCCTCGCCGAGGCCGACCAGCTTCACGGGCACCCCGAGCTCCTGCTGGACGCGGAATACGATGCCGCCCTTGGCCGTACCGTCAAGTTTGGTCAGCACCGCGCCGGTGATCTCGACCACCTCGGCGAACACCCGCGCCTGGGCCAGCCCGTTCTGCCCGATGGTGGCGTCGAGGACCAGCAGCACCTCGTCGACCGGGGCGCGTCGGGTTACGACGCGTTTAACCTTGCCGAGCTCGTCCATCAGGCCGACCTTGGTGTGCAGCCGGCCGGCGGTGTCGATCAGCACCACGTCCGCACCCGTGGCGATGCCCTTGTCCACGGCGTCGAAAGCCACCGACGCCGGGTCGGCGCCCTCGGCGCCGCGCACCACCTCCGCGCCCACCCGGGACGCCCAGGTCTGCAGCTGATCGGCCGCGGCGGCCCGGAAGGTGTCGGCGGCGCCCAACACCACGCGACGCCCGTCGGCCACCAGCACCCGCGCCAACTTGCCGACGGTGGTGGTCTTTCCGGTGCCGTTCACGCCGACGACCAGCAGCACCGACGGGTGGTCGGCGTGCGGCAGGGCGCGGATCGAGCGGTCCATGTCGGGGTGCAGCTCGCGGATCAGCACGTCGCGCAGCACGGCCTTCGCGTCGGCCTCGGTGCGCACGGCGCTGCCGGCCAGCCGGGCGCGCAGCTGCGACATCACCGACTCGGTGACCACCGGCCCGAGGTCGGCCACCAGCAGGGTGTCCTCGACGTCCTGCCAGGCGTCTTCGTCGAGATCGCCGCCGCCGATCAGGCCCAGCAAGCTGCGTCCCAGCGCGTTCTGCGACTTGGCCAGCCGGCCGCGGAGCCGCTCCAGCCGGCCCTCGGGCGGGGCGATGGCCTCGATCTCGGGTGCCGGCGGGGCTACCGGAGGCGGCGCGATGGTCTCCGGTTCGGGGAGCTCGACCTCCGAGATCGTGCGACGCGGGGCGTCGCGGGGAATGGTGGCGTCGTCGCCCACCCCGGGCAGCCCCGTGGTGTCGAGCCGATCGGCCGGCGCGGTCTGGCTGAAGGTGATGCCGGACGACGCGGTGTAGCCGCCCGACCGGTCTATGGCGCCGGGCTCCGGCTTGGCCGTGAAGCTGATCCGCCGGCGGCGGTACCGCGCCAGGCCCAGGACCAGCGCCGCGATGACAACGAGGACAGCGACGACCGCGATGGCGATCCAAAGACCTTGCGACACGCTGACATTGTTTCAAGCGACGATCGCCGCGGGCGCTCAGGGGGCATCGGGCACGAGTGTGCGTTCTGGGCGCCGGGTGTGCGTCCCCGGCGGAGAAATCGCCGAAACCCCGCCCTCGCTGCACGGCCGACGCCGTCCGTCCACACTCGACGCCCCATCCCGCAGCGTCCGCGGATGCCTACGTCAGCTCGACACCAGCTGCTCCACCTGCTGCCCGCGCATCCGCTGTGAGATCACCGCGGTGATGCCGTCGCCCTGCATGGTCACGCCGTACAGCGCGTCGGCGACCTCCATGGTCGGCTTCTGGTGCGTGATGATGATCAGCTGCGATCGCGCGCGCAGCAGCTCGAACAGGCTGATCAGGCGGCGCAGGTTGGTGTCGTCGAGCGCGGCCTCCACCTCGTCCATGATGTAGAACGGCGACGGGCGGGCGCGGAAGATGGCCACCAACATCGCCACCGCGGTCAGCGCCTTCTCGCCGCCGGACAGCAACGACAGCCGGGTGATCTTCTTGCCGGGCGGGCGCGCCTCCACCTCGATGCCGGTGGTGAGCATGTCGTTCGGATCGGTCAGCCGCAGCCGGCCCTCGCCGCCGGGGAACAGCACGGCGAAGACCTCACGGAATTCGCGTTCCACATCGACGAAGGCGTCGCTGAACACCTGCAGGATGCGGGCGTCGACGTCCGCGACCACGTCGAGCAGGTCCTTGCGGGCCGCCTTGACGTCCTCGAGCTGGGTGGACAGGAAGTTGTAGCGCTCCTCCAGCGCGGCGAACTCCTCCAGCGCCAGCGGGTTGACCCGGCCGAGCTCGGCCAGCTCACGCTCGGCGCGTTTGGCCCGGCGCTCCTGGGTGGCCCGGTCGTAGGGCATCGGGGCGGGCGCGACCACTTGCTCCCCGCGTTCGCGGGCCTGCTCGA
The DNA here is from genome assembly GCF_025263485.1 of Mycobacterium sp. SMC-2. Classification (NCBI taxonomy): domain Bacteria; kingdom Bacillati; phylum Actinomycetota; class Actinomycetes; order Mycobacteriales; family Mycobacteriaceae; genus Mycobacterium; species Mycobacterium sp. SMC-2. Next base: position 2,476,371 of record NZ_CP079863.1, on the reverse strand, counting down.
ACTCGGCCATCTCGAGCTCGGTGGGCGGTAGCGCCACGTCCGGCCCGTATTCGGCGATCAGGTCGGGCGGCGCCATGCCGAACTGCTCCAGCACCATCTGCTCGAGCTGCTCGATCCGCATCGCCGCCTGCGCGTTGGCCACCTCGTCCCGGTGCAGCGAGTCGGTCAGGGTGGCCACCCGGGCGCTCAACGCGTTCACCTCGTCGCGCACCGCCGCCATCGCCGCCGCACGGTCCTGACGTTCGGCCGCCAGCGCGTCGCGGATCTTCGAGGCCGCTTCGACCACCCGGTCCAGCCGCTGCGCCAGCAGCCGCCCGGCGTCGGCCACCGCCGCGGCGACGGCGGCCGCGCGCAGCCGCGCCTCGCGCGCCTGCTGGGCCCGCAGCCGCGCCTCGCGTTCCGCGGCCGCGGCGCGGCGCAGGGAATCCGCTCGCCCGCGCACCGCGTTGGCCCGCTCCTCGGCGGTCCGCACCGCCAGCCGGGCCTCCACCTCGGCGCTGCGGGCGCCCTCGGCGGCGGCGGCGATCCGCTGGCGGACCTCGGCGTGGCTGGGCTCTTCCGCCTGCACGTGCTGCGTCTCCTGGGCGTTGCGCAGCCGGTTCTCCAATTCCGTGACTTCCTCGACCGTCTGCGCCCGGCCCGCTTCGAGCTCCTCGCGCTGCCGCAGCAACCTGCTCCACTCCTCCTCGGTGGTGCGGGCTTCCTGGCCGAGCCGGCCCAGCTGCTCGTACATCGCCGAGATCGCGGTGTCGGACTCGTTGAGCGCGGCCAGCGCCTGCTCGGCGGAGTCCTGGCGGGCCCCCTGCTCGGTCAGCGCGCCGGACAGCGCCGCGGTCAGCTGCGCGACCTGCGATTCCGCGACGGCGAGCTCGCTGTTTGCCTTGTCGATTTCCGATGTCACCTCGAGGGTGGACAGCTTGCGGTCGGAGCCCCCGCTCACCCAGCCGGCGCCCACCAGGTCACCGTCGAGGGTGACCGCGCGCAGCTGCGGGCGCGCCGCCACCAGCTCGAGCGCCTGATCCAGGTCGTCGACCACCGCGACACCCGACAGCATCGCCGTGATTGCGCCGCGCAGCCGCGCGGGCGCATCGATCAGGTCCAGCGCCCATAGGGCGGTGCCGGGCAGCGCGTCGCGCGACGCGGGATGGCCGGCGGGCCAGTCGCCGAGCACCAGGGCCGCGCGCCCGCCGTCGGCCTGCTTGAGCGCGGCGACCGCGGACCGGGCCGCGCCGAAGTTCTCGGCGGCCAGCGCGTCGGCCGCCGGCCCCAGCACCGCGGCCAGCGCCGCCTCGTAGCCGGAGCGAACCTTGACTAGTTTGGCGATAGTCCCGAAAAGGCCTGCCCCAGAATGGTTTTCGGTGAGCCAGGCCGCGCCGTCCTTGCGCTCCAGCCCGACCGAAAGCGCGTCGATGCGGGCCCGCAGCGAGGCCACCCGGCGTTCGGCGTCGCGCTCGGCGGACTGCAGTTCGGCGACGCGTTCGTCGGCCAGCCGCAATGCAGCCACCGTCCGCTCGTGGTGCTCGTCGAGGCCCACCTCGCCCTGGTCGAGTTCGCCGACGCGTGCCTGCACGGTCTCGAACTCCGCCTTGGACTGTTGCGCGCGCGCGGCGGCCTGTTCGATGCGTTCGGACAGCCGCGCGACGCTGTCGTCGATCGATTCGACGCGCGCCCGCATGGTCTCGACCTGACCGGCCAACCGGGCCAGGCCCTCGCGCCGGTCCGCCTCCGCCCGCACCGCCGCCAGGTGGGCCCGATCGGCCTCGGCGGCCTCGCGCTCGCGCTCACCCAGCTCGGCGCGGGCAGCGTCGAGCCGCGTGCGCGCCTCGGCCAATTCGGCCAGCAGTCGCTGCTCGGCGACGGTCACCCGCTCGGCCTCGGCTTCCAACGCATCGGGATCGGTGTCGCTGGGCGGGGCCGGTTCCACGTCGAGATGGTGCGCCCGTTCGCTGGCGATGCGGACCGTCGCGGCGACCCGTTCGGCCAGCGCGGACAACCCGAACCAGGTGTGCTGGACCGATTCGGCCCGGGTTGAGAGCTCGGCGACCGCCGCCTCGTGCGCGGTGAGCTCCTCGGATGCCACGGCCAGGCGGGCGGCGGCCTCGTCGTGCTCGCGGCGGATCGCGGCCTCGGCCTCGAAGATGGCGTCGCGCTCGGTCTGCCGGTTGACCAGGTCGTCGGCGGCCAGCCGCAACCGGGCGTCGCGCAGGTCGGCCTGGATGGTCTGGGCGCGGCGGGCCACCTCGGCCTGGCGGCCCAGCGGCTTGAGCTGGCGGCGCAGCTCGGTGGTCAGGTCGGTGAGACGGGCCAGGTTGGCCGACATCGCGTCGAGTTTGCGGAGGGCCTTTTCCTTGCGCTTGCGGTGCTTGAGCACGCCGGCGGCCTCTTCGATGAAGGCGCGACGGTCCTCGGGTCGCGATTGCAGGATCTCGTCGAGCTTGCCCTGCCCCACTATGACGTGCATCTCCCGGCCGATCCCGGAGTCGCTCAGCAGTTCTTGCACGTCCATCAAACGGCAACTGGCGCCGTTGATTTCGTATTCGCTGGCGCCGTCACGGAACATCCGGCGGGTGATCGACACCTCCGAGTACTCGATCGGCAGCGCGTTGTCGGAGTTGTCGATGGTGACGGTGACTTCGGCGCGGCCCAGCGGGGCCCGCGACGAGGTGCCGGCGAAGATGACGTCTTCCATCTTGCCGCCGCGCAGGGTCTTCGCTCCCTGCTCCCCCATGACCCAGGCCAGGGCGTCGACGACGTTCGATTTGCCCGAGCCGTTGGGCCCGACGACGGCGGTGATGCCCGGCTCGAAACGCAGAGTCGTCGGCGATGCGAAGGACTTGAAGCCCTTGAGCGTCAGACTCTTGAGGTACACGGCCAGCCAGACTACCGCTCAAATCGCCCGGCTCGCCCGCACCGCGGGGTGTCGGGAGACGGGAAATGTGGCCGGCATTCACAGCTGGCCGCACCGGTCACAGTGGTCACACCAGTCACCGCAACGGGGTCAATGCCGCGTGCTGAACGTGACAGCGCCGTCGCTATCCGTCAGCGCTCGACGAAGCCCTCGAACCGCTCCCGCGGCTGCGACCAGTCGGCGACGACCTTGTCGACGCGGCCCGGCCTGGACGGCCACGCCTCGCCGCCTTCCAGCAGCGCCAGCAGCTTCTCGCCGGCCTCGCGCCGCCCCTGGGCGACCACCAGGACGCGGCCGTCGGCCTGGTTGGCCGCGTAACCGGTGAGGCCCAGCTCGAGCGCCCGGCTGCGCGTCCACCATCGGAAGCCGACACCCTGCACCCGCCCGTGCACCCAGGCCGTGAGCCGAACGTCAGGATCCGACATCGACGACCTTGAAGTTGACTTTGGTGCCCGCTTTCAGCGTGCGCCCGACCGTGCAGGCCAGGTCGATCGCCCGCTCGACCACCACCAGCAGCCGCTCCTTGTCCTCGTTGGACAACCCGGACAGGTCGAGCTCGAGCGTCTCTTCCAGGAGCGGATAGACCTCGTGTTCGCGATCGGCGTCCCCGGACACCCTGATCACCGCCTGGTAGTCCTCGCCGAGCCGGCGGGCGAGCGGCTGGTCGCTGGACATGCCGCTGCACGCGGCGAGCGCGATCTTCAGCAGCTCGCCGGGGGTGAACACGCCATCGACGTCGTCGGAGCCGACCAGCACCTGCGCACCGCGCGAGCTATGTCCGGTGTAACGGCGCGATCCCGTGCGCTCCACCCAAAGTTCGGTCATGCCCTACTTTTTACCGGGCGGTGCGTGCGCCGTGCCCCGTCGAGTGTGCGTCCCGGGCGCCCACGACCGGCGTGTCGCCGCCCTGGGCGCACACTCAACGCCCCGAACGCACACTCGATGACCGGCTCAGCGGACGATAAGCGACAACAGCTTTTTCCCCAAAGAGATTGCCGGCGTGTTGTTTTCGCAGGACACCACGACTCGACCATCGAATCGCCGTCGCAACTCGCGCTCGAATACGTCCCGCAGCGTGGACGACGCTGCCGGGCATCCGTCGCAGGCGCCGACCATCCGCACGGTCACGGTGTGGCCGGCCACCGAGACCAGCTCGATCGACCCGCCGTGCGACGCGGCAAGCGCACCCACGGGTCCCGCAAGCAATTCCGCGGCGACGCTTTCCAGATCCGGGGCCGATGATTCGTCGACCGTCCAGCCCCGCGGGTCCAGCAGCGCCTCGCCGAGCGCCTCGCGAACGTCGTCGCCCGCCTCACGCCAGCTGCCGCCCGCCCCGATCGTGATCAGGATGTCGCAAGCGCCCACCAGAATCTCGGCGATCGTCCCGCTGTCCAGCAGGGCGCCGAGCCTGCCCGGGGCGCGCCGGACGGCGCCACGCGCCGGCAGCCGATCGGGCGGGACCACCCAGCGCAGCTGCGCCGGATTCGCCGTGGCCGTCGCGTGGATGGGGATCATGCGCCCACGCCGATCGCGATCGACCGGGCCGCGAACGCCATCGTCCATGCCAGGACGAACATGTAGCACCACGCGAAGGCGGGCCACCGCCACGAGTTGGTTTCGCGGCGCATCACCGCGACGGTGGACATGCATTGCAACGCGAAGACGAAGTACACCATCAGGGCGATGACGGTCGACGCGGTGAACACCTTGTGGCCGTTGTCGTCGGCCATGGTGACCAGAGCCTCGTGCGGATCCTCGGGGTTCGTCGCCGCCGACACCTGGCCCAGGGTGGACACGAATACCTCGCGCGCGGAGAAGGAACCGAGCAGGGCGACGTTGATGTGCCAATCAAAGCCGAGCGGCTCGAACACCGGCCCGATCGCCTTCCCGACGTCGGCGGCGTAGCTGTGGTCCATCACGTAGGCGGTGGTCTCCGTCGGCGACATGTGCGCGGTTTCGGCTTGGCGCGCAGGCAAATTCAGCAGCACCCACAGCACCACCGACGTGCCCAGGATGATGGTTCCGGCCTTGCGCAAGAACACTTTGGCCGAATCCCACATCGTGATGAGCACGTTCTTGGGCGACGGGAAGCGATACGGGGGAAGCTCCATCGTGAACGGGAGCAGGTCGCTGCGCAGGATGGTCGACTTGAACAGCGACGCGGCGATCAGCGCGGAGGTGCCGCCGAACAGATACAGCAGGAACATCGCGATACCCTGCGCGCTCAGGCCGCCCCACTGCGTCTGCGGCGAAACCAGCAGACCCACCAGCAGGGTGAAGACGGGAAGCCGGGCGGAGCAGGTCATCAACGGCGCGGTGATGATGGTGGCGATCCGGTCGCGCGACGACGGCAGGGTCCGGGTGGCCATGATCCCGGGGATCGCGCACGCGAACGACGAAAGCATCGCGACGAAGGCGCGACCCTCCAATCCGGTCGCGGCCATCACCCGGTCCATCAAGAACGCGGCGCGCGCCATGTAGCCGACGTTCTCCAGCAGCGCGATCAGCAGGAACAACAGCACGATCTGCGGGATGAACTGAAGCACCGTCCCCACGCCACCGATGAGTCCCTGCCCGAGCAGGCCGCGCACGACGTAGTTGCCGACGTGGTCGCTGACCAGGGCGCCGAGCCAGCCGAGCCCTTGGCTCACGCGGTCCTGCAGCGGCGCGGCGACGGTGAAAACGACCTGGAAGAAGCAGAACATCACCGCGAAGAAGATGACGGTGCCCCACAGCGGGTGCAGCACAATCGCGTCGATACCGCGGGTGCGCTGATCCGGTTGTGGCGCAGCGTATTTGGCCGCACTCAGTACCGATTTGCCCCAGGCCTCGGCGGCGTCGTTGTCACCCGGCGGCGGGATAGGGGGCCGCTGCCACCGGTCGAAGGACGCCAGTCGGCCACGCAGGGCGTCGATGCCCGCGCCGCGGTGCGCAACAACCGGGAGCACCGGGATGCCCAGCGCCGTCGACAGGGCGTCGAGGTCGATGCCGCCACCGCGCGGGGTCAACTCGTCGGTCATGGTCAGCGCCAACAGGCACGGGACGTCGAGCCGCAGCACCTGGGCCACCAGCGTGATCGAGCGGTGCAGCGTGGTGGCGTCGGCCACCAGGACAATCGCGTCAGGCCGGCCGGCGCCGGCGACGTTGCCGGCCAGCAGATCGGCCACCACCTGTTCGTCCGGGCTGATGGGCTCCAGGCTGTAGGTGCCGGGCAGGTCCTCCACGGCGATCTCGACGCCGTCTATTTTCGTGATGCCGACCCTGCGGCCGACCGTGACGCCGGGATAGTTGCCGGTCTTGGCGCGAAGCCCGGTGAGCTGGTTGAACACCGAGGTCTTGCCCGCGTTGGGGCTGCCGACCAGGGCGACACGCGCCACGCCACCGGCGACGGCGACCGCGGCGCCTTCCTCGTGGCAGGACGTCATGCGACGCTCCCCGGGTCGACTTCGATCAACCGCGCCTCGCGCCGGCGCAGGCACAGTTCGGTGTCCTGAATCCGGTAAATGGTCGGGTCGCCCATCGGGGCGCGCCGAATGACCTCGACGGCGGACGACGGCCGGAAGCCGAGCTGCCGCAGACGGCCCGCCACCACGGCAGAAGCCGCCGGCGCGACGCCCACGATGGTTGCCCGCTGGCCCGGCGCGAGCTGAGCCAGCACGGTCGGCGAACCCGGTACACGGAGCGACCTCCGCACCGATTTCCTCACTAGCCCAGGTTCCACAGGTCCACCATGCCACCAAGGATAACGACGCGAGGTGAGGGTAACCTCACCTTTCCCGCGAAAGCCTGCCCGGCGCCCGTCGAGTGTGCGTCCCGGGTGCGACACGTCGCTCGGCGTGTCGCAACCGTGGGCGCACACACTCGACGCCCTGCGCGCAAACTCAAGAGCGCGGCCGCGGCTGACATCTGGGGCAGTAGAACGACGACCGGTTCATGAACTTCTCCCGGCGCATCACCGCGCCGCAGCGGCGGCAGGGCTGCCCTTCGCGGCCGTAGGCGTCCAGCGATCGGTCGAAGTAGCCCGATTGGCCGTTGACGTTGACATACAGCGAGTCGAACGACGTCCCACCTTGGGCCAGCGCGTCGCGCATCACGTCGGCCGCGGCGTCCAGGACAGCGCCCAGCTGCTTGCGGGTCAGCGTGGCCGCGATTCGGGCGCCGTTGACCTTGGCGCGCCACAGCGCCTCGTCGGCGTAGATGTTCCCGATGCCCGACACCACGGTTTGGTCGAGGAGCTGCCGCTTGATCTCGGAGTGCTTGCGCCGCAAGACATTCACCACGGCGTCGCGGTCGAAAAGCGGGTCCAGCGGATCGCGCGCGAGGTGCGCGACGGGGACCGGCACCACGCTGCCGTCCACGCTCACCAGGTCGGCGAGCATCCAGCCGCCGAAGGTGCGTTGGTCGGCGAAGCTCAGCACGGTCCCGTCGTCGAGCAGCGCGGAGATGCGCACATGGTCGGCGCGCGGCACCTCCCCCAGCAGCATCTGCCCGCTCATGCCGAGGTGCACGACGAGCGCGGTATCCGGCTGGGCTGGACCGTCCAGCAGCAGCCACAGATACTTACCGCGCCGATCGGTGCCGGTGATCCGGGCGTCGAGCAGCCGGGCGGTCAGGTCGGCGGGCCCGGCCTCGTGGCGGCGCACCGCGCGCGGATGGTGCACCCGCACGGCCGTGATCGTCTTGCCCACCACGCTGGCCTGCAAGCCGCGGCGCACGACCTCGACTTCGGGCAGCTCGGGCATTCAGTGATGATCGCAAGCGCGGCGAAGCCGGGCGCGGCGGGTCATCACCATCGGGCCCAGTGATGATCGCAAGCGCGGCGAAGCCGGGCGCGGCGGGTCATCACCATCGGTTCAGGCGGACGTTTTCCCCGCGGTGTCCAGCGCTTCCAGGGCTTTCCAGGTGGCCGCCGCGGCCTTCTGCTCGGCCTCCTTCTTGGAGCGCCCCACACCGGACCCGTATTCGGTATCCATCACGACGACGACGGCGGTGAATTCCTTGTCGTGATCCGGGCCGGTGGAGGTGACCACGTACGACGGCGCGCCCATGCCCCGCGCGGCGGTCAGCTCCTGCAGGCTGGTCTTCCAGTCCAGCCCGGCCCCGAGCGTCGGCGCGGCGTCCAGCAGCGCGCCGAACAGCCGCAAAATGACTTCACGGGCCGTGTCGATTCCGTGCTGCAGGTAGATGGCGCCCAGCAGGGATTCCATGCCGTCGGCCAGGATGCTCGACTTGTCGGCGCCGCCGGTATTGGCTTCCCCGCGCCCGAGAAACATGTGGACGCCAAGGCCGTCCCCGGACAGCTTGCGGGCGACGTCGGCCAGCGCGTGGGTGTTGACCACGCTGGCCCGCAGCTTGGCCAGGTCCCCTTCCGACCGGTCGGGGTGCCGGTGGTAGAGCTCGTCGGTGACGGTCAGACCCAGTACGGCGTCGCCGAGAAACTCCAGACGCTCGTTGGTGGGCAGCCCGCCGTGCTCGTAGGCGTAGCTGCGATGCGTCAGCGCCAGTGAGAGCAGCTCATCGGGCAGTTCGACCCCGAGCGCGTCGAGCAGGTCTTGCCGTGACGTCATTGCTCACCCCGCGGCGCGTCGGCCTCGGGAAACATGCCGGCCAGCTTGGCCCACCGCGGGTCGATGCGGTCGTGCTGATGGCCGGGCTCGGCCGCGAGGGAAACACCGCATTCGGGACATAACCCCGGGCAATCGGGCGTGCACACCGGCGAGAAGGGCAGCTCGAGAACCACGGCGTCGACTATCGACTGCTCGAGGTCGATGGTGTCGTCGACGATGTGACCGACCTCGTCCTCCTCGGTGGTCGCCTCCGTCGTGCTGTCAGGGTAGGCGAACAATTCGGTCAACCGGACCTGCGCCCGACCGTTGACCGGGGTCAGGCAACGGGAGCACTCGCCCACGGTGGGCGCGTCCACCGTCCCCGTCACCAGCACGCCTTCGGACACCGACTGGACCTGCAGGTCCAGCTCCAATGGAGCGCCCGCCTCGATCGCGATCATGTCCAGCCCGATGCGCGACGGGCTGGGCACGGTCTTGCGCAGGGTGACCATCGCCCCGGGGCGCCGCCCGAGCCGGGTGATGTCGATCCTCAACGGCGAGTTCAGATGGCGCTGCGAGGTGGTGCCGTGCTGCCGCGTCATAAAAGAAATCCTACGGCGCACCGCATAATTCCAGGCCACGGTGGCCCGGAGAGGCTAGCGCACCGCGTAGTCGTGCGTGCCGGCCGCCGTCCGGAGTTGGTGACGACCGCGCCCGACGGAGCGCAGCGTGCCGTTGAGGAACTCCTCGAACTCGGCGAGCTTGTTGTCGACGTAGATGTCGCATTCGCCACGCAGCCGGTCGGCCTCGGCGTGCGCCGAGTCGATGAGACGGGTGGCCTCGGCGTTGGCCGCCTCCACCACGCTGTTCTGCGACACCAGGCGCTGCTGCTCTTTGATGCCCTCCTGCACGGCCTTCTCGTAGGAGATGTTGCCGTTCTCGAGCAGCCTGTCGGCTTCGGCCTGGGCACGGCCGACGCTGGCCTCGTACTCGCGCTTGGCCGCCGTGGCGATGCGCATCGCCTCCTCGCGGGCCTCGCCGACCATCCGCTCGCTGTGCTGGCGCGCCTCGCTCACCATGCGGTCTGCCTGCGCTTTTGCGTCGGACAAGAGCCGGTCGGCTTCGGCACGGGCGTGGTTGAGCATCGACTCGGACTCGGTGGTCGCCGAGGAAACCATGGATTCGGCGTGCGACTTTGCATCCTGCAGCATCGAGTCGCGCGCGTCGAGCACGTCCTGGGCGTCGTCCAGCTCGCCGGGGATCGCATCCTTGATGTCGTCGATCAATTCCAGCACGTCACCGCGCGGCACCACGCAGCCCGCCGTCATGGGAACGCCGCGTGCTTCTTCAACGATGGCGCTCAGTTCGTCGAGCGCTTCAAAGACCCGGTACACGGCCATATCCTCCTGGCGTCTGCAAACTCCTATTGTTACCAGTGTGCCTGGTGTTGCCTTTGTGACAGCGGTGGCGGCCCGGTGTGTCGGGCTTTTGACCGCCGCGGCTCCTACCAGCCCGGAACACAGGTTTGATTGTTCCAGCACTTCCGCGCCGGCGCCGAGCGGGCCGACGCCCGCCGAATATCGCGAACGGCGATACGCCCGGGTGACCAATGACATCGGGATAGGGTGGCGCGGTGAACACGGAGCCGGATGGCGACAACGGGCGACAGGTCGCGCCGACGCTATATATTTTCCCGCACGCGGGCGGATCGGCGACCTATTACGTTCCGTTCGCCAAGGCATTCTCGGCGGATATAAAGCGCGTCGCCGTCCAATACCCCGGGCGCGAGAAGGGCCTGACTCAACTCCCGAGCATTCCCGCGTTCGCGGACGAAATCTATTCGATGATGGCGCCTTCCGTGCCGGCCGATGCGCCGGTGACCTTCTTCGGCCACAGCATGGGCGGCCTGTTGGCCTTCGAGGTGGCACTGAGGTTTCAGTCGGCCGGGCAGCCGATCGCCGCCCTGTTCGTGTCGTCGAGCGCGGCGCCCGGCCACATCCGCTACAAGGAACTACAGGGCTCCGATCGCGACATCCTGAACGTCGTCGCCCAGGTGACCGACACCAATCCCGAGCTGCTGGCCAACGACGAGTTCGCCCTGACGATCCTGCCCACGCTGCAAAGCGTCCGGGCCATCGCGGGCTACACCCACCCGCCAGAGGTCAAGGTGTCGTGTCCGATCTACGCGTTCGTCGGGGACAACGACATCATCGTGGCCGAGGAGAACATGTCGGCCTGGTCCGACCGCACCACCGACGAATTCCGCATTCGGGTGTTTCCCGGGGACCACTTCTACCTGAACGACAATTTGCCAGAGCTGGTAAAGGACATCGAGGAAACGGTCCTTCATCGGTGCGTCAGCAGATAGCTGTGGCGGCGCCGCCATACCGACCCACAGATCCGGCGGGCCACCCGCCAGGATGCTGACCTAGAGTTTGCCAACCCGGACACAGGAGGAGCTGGGACGTCGCGGAGGCCGGCTGCGGGACGTCCGCCCGCCAGCCCGGACGCGCGTCGGCGCCCCATCCGGCCCGAGCAGGTGGACACCGTACAGGGTCGTCAAAACGGTGCGGTGGGACTACCACCGTCGCATGGTGCAAAGCGCGCCGCGGTCCCCACTCTGATCACTATTCATCACTCGTATAACAACAGCACCACAAGCCACATGGGCGTACCTCTCATATGGCGCGCAAGAGCCGCCAGCGACGAGCCGGGCCGGCTCAGGCGGCCAGGGAGCGCGCGGCGCTGTGGGCTACATCTCGTTTTGATTTTGTAAATCCCAAGGTCTCATCCGCGAAGAATGCTTAGGTTGCTTCACGAGAGCGGTTGTCGGTAACCGGGGAAGCCGCTCGACGCGCAGCACGCAGCTTGCGTGCAAATAAACGAACAGCGTCAGAGCACTGGAAGGTCCACGAATGCCGGTTACCGACATGTCCGTCCCTGCTTTGCTGCAGGAGCGCGCTGAGCAACACCCCGACTCTACGGCGTTTACGTTCATCGACTACGAGCAGGACCCCGGCGGGTTTGCCGAACACCTGACGTGGGCCCAAGTGGCTCGGCGTGCCTGCGTGATTGCTGACGAGCTGGCACTCTGCGGCTCCCCCGGCGATCGGGTGGCGATCTCGGCGCCGCAGGGGCTGGAATACGTCGCGGCCTTCTTCGGGGCGCTGCAGGCCGGTTTCATCGCGGTTCCGCTGTCCACGCCGCTTTATGGCGTCCACGACGAGCGGATTTCCGCCGTGCTGCGGGACTGCAGCCCGGTCGCCATTCTCACGACGTCGGCCGTGGTCAGCGATGTCAACAAGTACGCCTGCGCCCAGGACGGGCAGCCCGCGCCGCTGGTCATCGAGGTCGACCTGCTGGACCTGGATTCGCCCCGCGCACTCGCGCCGGCCCCGCAGCTCCGCTCGGGAGCGGGTTACCTGCAGTACACGTCCGGATCGACACGCACGCCGGCCGGCGTGATCGTGTCGCACAAGAACGTCGTCACCAACGTCACGCAATGTATGTACGCCTTCTTCGGTGAACCGGAGAAGCTCCCGGCCAACCTCTCTTTGGTGTCGTGGCTGCCGCTGTTCCACGACATGGGCCTCATTCTGGGGGTTTGTGCCCCGCTGGTGACAAACCGCAGCGCGGTGCTGATGAGCCCCATGGCGTTCCTGCAACGCCCGGCCCGGTGGATGCAGATGCTTGCCACCAACGGCCAATGTTTTTCCGCCGCACCGAATTTCGCCTTCGAACTGGCTGTCCGCAGGACGTCCGACGATGACATGGCGGGACTGGACCTCGGCGACGTGCAGACGATCGTCAGCGGCAGCGAACGGATCCATGTCGCGACCGTCAAGCGCTTCACCGAACGCTTCGCCCCCTTCAACCTGCGCGCGACGACCGTCCGGCCCTGCTATGGGCTCGCCGAAGCGACGCTGTACGTGGCGGGCCCCGAACCGGGCACCACGCTCAAGACGGTCCGTTTCGACTACGAGCACTTGACCGCCGGCCGGGCCACGGCGTGCGGGGCCGAGGGCACGGTCAGCACCGAACTCATCAGCTACGGTTCGCCCGATCCCGCCGCAGTGCGAATCGTCGACCCGGACAGCATGATCGAGTGCCCCGCGGGGACGGTCGGAGAAATCTGGGTGCGTGGGGACCACGTGGCCCTGGGATATTGGCGAAAGCCGGAACAGACGGCGCGCCTTTTTCACGGCGAACTGGCCGATCCCGCTCCGGGATGCCCGGAGGGCCCGTGGCTGCGGACAGGCGACCTGGGCGTCATCGCCGACGGCGAAATGTTCATCATGGGTCGCATCAAAGACCTGCTCATCGTCGACGGGCGCAATCACTATCCCGACGACATCGAGGCGACCATCACCGAAATCACCGGCGGCCGGGTCGCCGCCATCTCGGTGCCCGACGACATCACCGAGCAACTGGTGGCGATCATCGAACTGAAGGGCCGCGGGGCGTCCGAGGAAGAGGCGCGGCTGCGACTCCGTTCGGTGAAACGCGAAGTCACCTCGGCGATATCGAAGTCGCACAGCGTGCGAGTCGCCGACCTGGTTCTGGTGTCACCGGGATCCATACCGATCACCACCAGCGGCAAGGTGCGGCGCTCGGCGTGCGTCGAACGCTACCAAAGCGACGGGTTCAAAAGGCTGGACGTGACGGTATGACGTCAGGCATCGGTGGCGAAGCGGACCTGCGCCACTGGTTGGTCGACTACTTGGTGACCAACATCGGCTGCACCCCGGACGAAGTCGACCCCGACCTGTCGCTGGCCGACCTCGGTGTGAGTTCCCGCGAAGTCGTCGTGCTGTCCGGCGAGCTGTCAGAGTTGTTGGGCAAGAAGGTATCCCCGGTCGACTTCTGGCAGAACCCGACAATCAACGCTCTGGCCGCCTACCTCACCGCGCCCGAGCCCGGCCCCGAGTCGGACGCCACACTCAACCGCCCGGCCCGCACCCCACTCGACGAGCCAATCGCCGTCATCGGGATGGGGTGCCGGTTCCCGGGAATAGCCGGGCCCGAGGCGTTATGGCAGTTCCTGTGTGAGCGCGGCTGCTCGATCGGCCAGGTGCCACCGGAACGGTGGCGACCGTTCGAGTCGGAGTCGCCCGACGTGGCGGCGGCGCTCGCCCGGACGACGCGCTGGGGATCGTTCCTGCCGGACATCGACGCCTTCGACGCGGAGTTCTTCGAGATCTCGCCGAGCGAAGCGGACAAGATGGACCCCCAGCAGCGCCTGCTGCTGGAAGTGGCCTGGGAAGCGTTGGAGCACGCGGGAATCCCGCCGAGCTCGCTGCGCCGGTCACAGACGGGAGTATTCGCCGGCGCGTGCCTGAGTGAATACGGGGCGATCGCCTCGAACGACTTCTGCGGGGTCGACGGCTGGAGCAACACCGGCGGCGCGACGAGCATCATCGCGAACCGTCTTTCGTATTTCCTTGACCTGCGCGGCCCTTCGGTGACGGTCGACACCGCGTGCTCGTCGTCGTTGGTGGCCATCCACCTGGCGTGCCAGAGTCTGCGGACCGAGGATTCCCAGCTGGCCATCGCGGCCGGGGTGAATTTATTGTTGTCACCGGCGGTGTTTCGCGGCTTCGACCAGGTGGGCGCGTTGTCGCCGACGGGCAAGTGCCGCGCCTTCGATGCGGCGGCCGACGGGTTCGTGCGCGGCGAGGGCGCGGGGGTGGTGGTGCTCAAGCGGCTTACCGACGCGCAACGGGACGGCGACCGCGTGCTGGCCGTGATCTGCGGCTCGGCGATCAACCAGGACGGCCGCTCCAACGGCCTGATGGCCCCCAACCCGGCGGCGCAAATGGCGGTCTTGCGGGCCGCCTACAGCAACGCCGGGATGCAGCCCAGCGATGTTGACTACGTCGAAACCCACGGCACCGGAACGCTGTTGGGCGATCCCATCGAGGCCCGTGCCCTCGGCACGGTGCTCGGCCGCGGGCGTTCCGAGGATGCTCCCCTGCTCATCGGCGCGGTGAAGACCAACCTCGGCCACACCGAGGCGGCGGCGGGCATCGCGGGCTTCATCAAGGCGGTGCTGGCGGTGCAGCGTGGCCAGATTCCGCCGAATCAGCGATTCGAAAGCCCGAACCCGCATATCCCCTTCGACGAGTTGCGGATGAAAGTCGTTCGCACCCGGACCAGTTGGCCCGATCGCGGGCATCCCCGCCGCGCCGGGGTGTCGTCGTTCGGATTCGGCGGCACGAACGCGCATGTGGTGATCGAGCAAGGTCAGGAAACCTCCCCGAGCGTGCGGCGTGACCGCGATCTCGGGGTGTCGACGTTGGTGGTGTCGGGTAAGACGGCGCAGCGGGTGGCGGCGACGGCGTCGGTGCTGGCCGAGTGGATGGACGGCCCCGGGGCGGGGGTGGCGTTGGCCGATGTGGCGCACACGCTCAACCATCACCGGGCCCGGCAGGCGCGGTTCGCCACGGTGGTCGCCCGCGAGCGCGCCCAGGCGGTGGCCGGGCTGCGGGCGCTGGCCGCCGCTCAGCACGCCCCCGGCGTGGTGGGTCCCCGCGAGGGCGCGGTCGGGCCGGGCACGGTGTTCGTCTACTCCGGGCGCGGGTCGCAGTGGGCCGGCATGGGCCGCCAACTGCTGGCCGACGAGCCGGCCTTCGCCGCGGCGATCGCCGAGCTGGAGCCCGACTTCGTTGCCCAGGCCGGCTTTTCGCTGCACGAGACGATCGCCACCGGGGCCGAGCTGGTCGGCATCGAACAGATCCAGCTGGGCCTGATCGGCATGCAACTGGCGCTGACCGCGCTGTGGCGCTCCTATGGCATCACCCCCGATTTGGTCATCGGACACTCCATGGGCGAAGTCGCCGCCGCCGTGGTCGCCGGGGCGCTCACCCCCGCCCAAGGCTTACGGGTGACCGCCACCCGCTCCCAGCTGATGGCCCCGCTATCCGGCCAGGGCACCATGGCCCTGCTGGAGCTCGATGCGTCCGCCACCGAGGCGCTGATCGCCGAGCACCCCCAGGTGACGCTGGGCATCTACAACTCCCCCCGCCAAACCGTCATCGCCGGACCGAACCAGGAGATCGACGAGCTCATCGACACCGTGCGCGCCCAAAACCGGTTCGCCAGCCGGGTCAACATCGAAGTCGCCCCGCACAACCCGGCCATGGACCCCCTGCAACCCCTGATGCGCGCCCAACTGGCCGACCTAACCCCCCAGCCGCCAACCATCCCCATCCTCTCCACCACCTACGCAAACCCCGACACCCGGCCCACCTTCGACGCCGAACACTGGGCCACCAACATGCGCAACCCGGTCCACTTCCACCAAGCCATCACCACCGCCGGCACCGACCACCACACCTTCATCGAAATCAGCGCACACCCACTGCTGACCCAGGCCGTCCTCGACACCTTGCACACGGCACAACACGGAAGCAAGTACATCAGCACCGGGACCCTGCAGCGCGACGCGGACGACACCATCACGTTCCACACCAACCTCAACACGGTGCGCGCCACCCACCCGCCCCAAACCCCCCATCCGCCGGAGCCGCACCCGCAGATCCCGACCACCCCCTGGCACCACACCCGCCACTGGATCGACGCCACCGCGGCTGCCCCACCGGCACTGCGCCCCAAGGGTTCCCGCGACCGGGCCGCCGAGACGCAGGCAGCGCAAGAAGGCAACGGCACCCCGCTCGATGACTGGTGCCATGAGGTCATCTGGCCGGTGCGCCCACTACCGCACGCCGAGGCCACGACGAGCGGCCGCTGGCTGGCGGTGGCCGACACCGGCCTGGCCGACGAACTGCGCCGCGTCGCGGGGCCGCAATCGCGCGTCGACCTGCTGGAGCCCGCGGCCCTCGCCGAAGCGTCCGCTCTCGAGGAGGCGCTCGACGGTGTCGATCGCGTGCTCTACGCACCGCCCGCCTCCGAAACGTCAGTTGTGTTGGCATATCAGCTGTTTCACCGAGCGCGCCGCCTTGCCGCCGCCATGGCCGGCTCTTCCGCCAAGCTGTTCATCGTGACCCGCAACGGTCAGCCGGTCGCCGAGGGTGACCGCGCCAACCCCGCGCACGGGGTGCTGTGGGGCCTGGGACGCACCCTCGCACTGGAACAACCCGAAATCTGGGGCGGCATCATCGATCTCGACGACCCGGTGCCCGCGGAGCTGGCCGCGCCGCTGGTGTTGGCCGAAGCCGCCGGCACCGACGGCGAAGACCAAGTCGTCTACCGGTCCGGAGTGCGGCACGTGCCCCGGTTGCACAGGCGTGCGCTGCCCACCGAAGCTGTGACGCTGGACGCCGGCGCCAGCCAGTTGGTCATCGGCGCCACCGGCAACATCGGGCCGCACCTGGTGCGTCAGCTCGCCCAGATGGGCGCCAAGACCATCGTCGCGGTGTCGCGCAATCCGGGGCAGCGGCTCAACGGACTGGCCGAAAGCCTTGCCGCGACCGGGACCACGCTGATCACCGTCGCCGCCGACGCCGCCGACGAGGCCGCCATGAGGGCACTGTTCGACCGGTTCGGTGCTGATCTGCCGCCCCTGGAAGGCATTTACCTCGCGGCCTACGCCGGCCGACCGGTGGTGCTTGACGAGATGACCGACGACGACGTCGCGGCGATGTTCGCGCCCAAGCTCGACGCCGCGGCGGTGTTGCACCGGCTGTCGCTGACCACGCCGGTGCGCCACTTCGTCGTCTTCTCCTCGATCTCCGGCCTGACCGGTTCGCGGTGGCTGGCCCACTACACCGCCACCAGCGGCTATCTGGACGCCCTGGTGTACGCGCGGCGCGCCCTGGGACTCGCGGCCACCACTGTCAACTGGGGACTGTGGAAATCCCTGGCCGACAGCGACGGTGACGCCGGCCAGGTCAGTGTCGGAACCGGGCTGGTGCCCATGGACGACGAGATCGCCATCACGGCGCTGCCTTTGGCGATGAGTCCGGCCGCCGGCGTGCACTCGGTTGTGGTGGACGCCGACTGGCCGCTGCTGGCGGCCGCCTACCGCACCCGCGGCGCGCTGCACATCGTCGACGACCTGCTGCCGGAATCCGGCGGCGCACCCGTGATCCCGGTGCGGGACTGGTCGCATCTGACGCCCGCGCAGGTGCGCGCGGAGTTGCTAAGCGGGCTGCGCAGCATCGTCGCCCGCGAGCTGCGGGTGCCCGAGCCGGAGCTTCAGAGCGACCGCCCTCTCGCCGAGCTTGGCCTCAATTCCCTGATGGCTATGGCGATTCGCCGGGAGGCCGAGATCCTGGTGGGTGTAGAGATTTCGACCACGATGCTGTTCAACCATCCCACCGTCGCCGCGTTGGCGGATCAACTCACCAAAATGGTTGCGCCCACCGTGGATTCGGACTACGACCAGATCGCGGCGCTGTCCGCGTCGGCGGGAAGTACGTTGGACAGCTTGTTCGACCGCATCGAGTCTTCGTCACTCGCCGCCGAGGAGTCCGCGTAATGCGCAGTCTCTTCAGCCGCGTCTCGGACATGACGGCGCAGCAGCGCACCGCCTTGTCCGAAGAATTCGCCCGCGCGGCGCGCACCGTGACGGCAGAACCCGTGGCCGTGGTGGGCATCGGTTGCCGATTCCCGGGTGATGTGACCGGACCGGAAAGCTTCTGGGAGTTGCTGGTCGAGGGCCGCAATGCGATTTCGGGCATCCCGGCGGACCGGTGGGATGCCGAGGCGTTCTACAGCCCCGATCCCTTGACACCCGGCCACATGACCACCAAGTGGGGCGGTTTCGTGCGCGACATCGCGGGATTCGATGCCGAGTTTTTCGGCATCACGCCGCGCGAAGCCGCATCGATGGACCCGCAGCAGCGGATGGTGCTCGAGGTCGCCTGGGAAGCCCTCGAACATGCCGGCATCCCAACGGATTCGCTGGCCGACACGCGAACCGGTGTCATGATCGGTGCCTACTTCAACGAATACCAGTCCATGCTGGCCTCTGGCCCCGAGCAGGTGGACGCGTATACCGGGACCGGAAACTCGCACAGCATCACCGCCGGACGCATCTCGTATCTGTTGGGGCTGCGCGGGCCGGCGGTGGCGGTGGACACCGCGTGTTCGTCCTCCTTGGCGGCGATACACCTGGCCTGCCAGAGTTTGCGGTCCCGGGAGAGCGACCTGGCGCTGGCCGGCGGCGTCAGCGCGACGCTGCGTCCCGAGACACAGATCGCCATCTCGGCATGGGGCCTGTTGTCCCCACAGGGGCGGTGCGCGACCTTCGATGCGGCGGCCGACGGGTTCGTGCGCGGCGAGGGCGCGGGGGTGGTGGTGCTCAAGCGGCTGACCGACGCGGTGCGCGACGGCGATCGGGTGCTGGCGGTGGTGCGCGGCTCGGCGGTCAACCAGGACGGGCGTTCCAACGGCATCACCGCGCCCAATACGGCCGCCCAATGCGATGTGATCGCCGACGCGTTGCGCTCGGCCGACATCGCGCCGGAAAGCGTCAACTACGTCGAGTCGCACGGCACCGGGACGGCTCTGGGGGATCCGATCGAATTCGAGGCCCTGGCCGCCACTTACGGCCGCGGTGCGGGCTCCTGCGCGCTGGGCGCGGTGAAGACCAACATCGGCCACCTGGAGGCGGCGTCCGGAGTGGCCGGCTTCATCAAGGCGGTTCTGGCGATCCAGCGCGGCCAGATCCCGCCGAACCTGCACTTCTCGCAGTGGAATCCGGCGATCGACGCGTCGTCGACCCGGCTGTTCGTGCCCGTCGAAAACATCTCCTGGCCGTCCGATTCGGGTCCGCGCCGCGCGGCGGTGTCCTCCTTCGGCTTGGGCGGCACGAATGCGCATGCGATCGTCGAGCAGGGTCCAGAACTGGTGCCCACCAATGACAGTGACCGCGATCTCGGGGTGTCGACGTTGGTGGTGTCGGGTAAGACGGCGCAGCGGGTGGCGGCGACGGCGTCGGTGCTGGCCGAGTGGATGGACGGCCCCGGGGCGGGGGTGGCGTTGGCCGATGTGGCGCACACGCTCAACCATCACCGGGCCCGGCAGGCGCGGTTCGCCACGGTGGTCGCCCGCGAGCGCGCCCAGGCGGTGGCCGGGTTGCGGGCGCTGGCCGCCGCTCAGCACGCCCCCGGCGTGGTGGGTCCCCGCGAGGGCGCGGTCGGGCCGGGCACGGTGTTCGTCTACTCCGGGCGCGGGTCGCAGTGGGCCGGCATGGGCCGCCAACTGCTGGCCGACGAGCCGGCCTTCGCCGCGGCGATCGCCGAGCTGGAGCCCGACTTCGTTGCCCAGGCCGGCTTTTCGTTGCACGAGACGATCGCCACCGGGGCCGAGCTGGTCGGCATCGAACAGATCCAGCTGGGCCTGATCGGCATGCAACTGGCGCTGACCGCGCTGTGGCGCTCCTATGGCATCACCCCCGATTTGGTCATCGGACATTCCATGGGCGAAGTCGCCGCCGCCGTGGTCGCCGGGGCGCTCACCCCCGCCCAAGGCTTACGGGTGACCGCCACCCGCTCCCGGCTGATGGCCCCGCTATCCGGCCAGGGCACCATGGCCCTGCTCGGGCTCGATGCGGGCGCCACCGAGGCGCTGATCGCCGAGCACCCCCAGGTGACGCTGGGCATCTACAACTCCCCCCGCCAAACCGTCATCGCCGGACCGAACCAGGAGATCGACGAGCTCATCGACACCGTGCGCGCCCAAAACCGGTTCGCCAGCCGGGTCAACATCGAAGTCGCCCCGCACAACCCGGCCATGGACCCCCTGCAACCCCTGATGCGCGCCCAACTGGCCGACCTAACCCCCCAGCCGCCAACCATCCCCATCCTCTCCACCACCTACGCAAACCTCGACACCCGGCCCACCTTCGACGCCGAACACTGGGCCACCAACATGCGCAACCCGGTCCACTTCCACCAAGCCATCGCTCATGCCGTTAGCAGCCGGAGCGGGCCCTATCACACCTTCATCGAAATCAGCGCACACCCACTGCTGACCCAGGCCATCAGCGAAACCCTGGCCGGCCGTGACGGCTACCTGAGTATCGGTACGCTGCAACGCGATACCGACGACACCGTCACGTTCCGCACCAACCTCTACGCGGCAGGCGAGGCCGCACCGCAGACGCCGCACCCACCCGAACCACACCCGCAGATCCCGACCACTCCCTGGCAGCACACCCGCCATTGGATCGACGCGAGGGCCGCGAGTTCACAACCGCGCGACACCAACGGCCTTGCCGCGGCGGCGCAGCCGGCGCCGGCGGGCGGCGGACCGCTCGACGAATGGTCCTGCCGGCTGGTGTGGCCGGTGCGCCCACTACCGCACGCCGAGGCCACGACGAGCGGCCGCTGGCTGGTGGTGGCCGACACCGACGTGGCCGCCGAACTCAGCCGCGTCGCGGACGTGCTAGCCGGCGACCCCGATCCGAGCGGGCTGGATCAGGCGCTCGGCGAGGCCGACTACGTGCTGTACGCGCCCCCGGCTCCCGACGACACTCTCGACGTCGGCGTCGCCTACCAGCTGTTCCACCAGGCGCGCCGGTTCGCCGCGGCCATGGCCGCCGCTGACTCGCCGCCCAAGCTGTTCATCGTTACCCGCAACGGTCAGCCGGTCGCCGAGGGCGACCGCGCCAACCCCGCGCACGGGGTGCTGTGGGGCCTGGGACGCACCCTCGCACTGGAACATCCCGAAATCTGGGGCGGCATTATCGATCTCGACGCCTCGGTCCCCGCGCAGGTGCTGGTTCGCCGGGTGCTGGACGAAGCCGCCGGCACCGACGGCGAAGACCAAGTCGTCTACCGGTCCGGAGTGCGGCACGTGCCCCGGTTGCACAGGCGTGCGCTGCCCACCGAAGCTGTGACGCTGGACGCCGGCGCCAGCCAGTTGGTCATCGGCGCCACCGGCAACATCGGACCACACCTGGTGCGTCAGCTCGCCCAGATGGGCGCCAAGACCATCGTCGCGGTGTCGCGCAATCCAGGGCAGCGGCTCAACGGACTGGCCGAAAGCCTTGCCGCGACCGGGACCACGCTGATCACCGTCGCCGCCGATGCCACCGACGAGGCCGCCATGAGGGCACTGTTCGACCGGTTCGGTGCCGATCTGCCTCCGCTGGAGGGCGTGTATCTGGCGGCATTCGCCGGCCAGCCGGTCCTGCTCAGTGAGATGACCAACGACGACGTCACGGCGATGTTCGCGCCCAAGCTCGACGCCGTGGCGGTGTTGCACCGGCTGTCGCTGGAGACACCGGTGCGCCACTTCGTGTTGTTCTCCTCCATCTCCGGCCTGACCGGTTCGCGGTGGCTGGCCCACTACACCGCCACCAGCGGCTACCTGGACGCCCTGGCGTACGCGCGCCACGTGATGGGACTTTCGGCGACGACGGTCAACTGGGGATCGTGGAAATCGCTGGCCGACGCCGAACACCAATTCGGCCAGGTCAGCATGGGATCCGGGTTGCGGCCCATGGACGACGAGGTCGCCATCGGCGCACTGCCGCGGGCGATGAGCCCGCCCGCCGGCGTGCACTCGGTTGTGGTGGACGCGGACTGGCCGCTGCTGGCGGCCGCCTACCGCACCCGCGGCGCGCTGCACATCGTCGACGACCTGCTGCCGGTTCCGGGCGAAACGGCCATGCCGGCAAGCGAGTTCCGCGTCGGTTTGAGCAAGTGCCCACCCGAACGTCGCCACGACATGTTGCTCGACCACGTCGGCCTGCTGGCGGCCAGGGTAATGGGGCTGCCGCCCACCGAGTCCCTGGATCCCTCGACCGGATTCTTCCAGCTCGGAATGGATTCGCTGATGAGCGTCACGCTGCAGCGCCAGTTGTCGGACAGCCTAGGTGAATTCCTTCCGGCATCGGTGATTTTCGACTACCCGACCGTGTACAGCCTCACCGACTATCTGGCCACGATGCTGCCCGAGCTCTCCGGGCCGGACACCGAACCGGACGCAGACCTCTACGACGAACTCACCGAAGCCGAACTGTTGGAACAACTTTCGGAACGACTAAAAGGACCGCGATGACCACCTCGACACCGGACCGCCGGGCGATCATCACCGAGGCGCTGCACAAGATCGACGATCTGAGCGCCCGGCTGGAGATCGCCGAGAAGGCGGGCACCGAGCCGATCGCGGTCGTCGGGATGGGCTGCCGGCTGCCCGGCGGCGTCGACAACCCGGACCA
This sequence comes from Mycobacterium sp. SMC-2, assembly GCF_025263485.1. Taxonomy (NCBI): domain Bacteria; kingdom Bacillati; phylum Actinomycetota; class Actinomycetes; order Mycobacteriales; family Mycobacteriaceae; genus Mycobacterium; species Mycobacterium sp. SMC-2. The sequence goes on along the minus strand of NZ_CP079863.1, from coordinate 2,453,786 downwards.
ATTCTGGCAATTGCTGCGCGACGGGCGAAGCGGCATCACGCGGGTGCCTCCCGAACGCTGGGACGCCGACGCCCTGTACACCGACGACCACACCGTCCCGGGAACGATCTGCAACCGCGAGGGGGGCTTCCTGTCCACCTGGCAGCCCGACGAATTCGACGCCGAGTTCTTCTCCATCACCCCGCGCGAGGCGGCGGCGATGGATCCACAACAGCGGCTGTTCCTCGAGGTCGCCTGGGAGGCACTGGAAGACGCGGGCATCCCGCCGCACACGATCCGCGGCACCCAAACCTCGGTGTTCGTCGGCGTGACGGCCTATGACTACATGCTCACCCTCTCCGAAGCGATGCGGCCCGAGGAACTCGACGCGTACGTCCTGACCGGAAACTCGGCGAACTTCGCCGCGGGCCGGATGGCGTATCTGCTCGGCGCCCGCGGCCCGGCGATGGTGCTCGACACGGCGTGCTCGTCGTCCCTGGTGGCCATCCACCTGGCCTGCCAGAGCCTGCGCTGGAACGAAAGCGACACGGCCTTGGTCGGCGGAACCAACCTGCTGCTGAGCCCGGGCACCAGCATCGCCTGTTCACGGTGGGGCATGCTGTCGCCCGAGGGGCAATGCAAGACGTTCGACGCCGGCGCCGACGGGTATGTGCGCAGCGAGGGCTGCGGGGTGGTGGTGCTCAAGCGCTTGTCCGACGCGCAGCGGGACGGCAATCGCATCCTCGCCGTGGTGCGCGGTTCGGCGGTCAACCAGGACGGCGCCAGCAGCGGGGTCACTGTTCCCAACGGTCCCGCGCAGCAGGCGCTGCTTCGCCAGGCGCTGACGTCGGCCAAGTTGACGCCGGCCGACATCGACTACATCGAGGCGCACGGAACGGGCACCCCGCTCGGGGATCCGATCGAACTCGACTCGCTGAGCAAGGTTTTCGACGATCGGGGCGGGCGCGCGCCGCTCGTGCTTGGCGCGGTCAAGACCAATCTCGGTCACCTGGAGGCGGCGGCCGGCATCACCGGGTTCATGAAGACCGTGCTGGCCGTCAGGAACGGCCGCATCCCCCGAAACCTGAACTTTCGCGAGCTCACCCCCCACGCCGGCGAGGCCGTGTCGCGGTTGACCATCACCACCGAAGACATGGAATGGCCGGCGACCGGGCATCCCCGCCGGGCCGGCGTCTCGTCGTTCGGTGTGAGCGGGACGAACGCGCATGTGGTGATAGAGCAAGCGCCCGAAGCGATTCCGGCCACCCGCGCATCCGGGCCGGCGGTGTCGACGTTGGTGGTGTCGGGTAAGACGGCGCAGCGGGTGGCGGCGACGGCGTCGGTGCTGGCCGAGTGGATGGACGGCCCCGGGGCGGGGGTGGCGTTGGCCGATGTGGCGCACACGCTCAACCATCACCGGGCCCGGCACGCCACCTTCGCCACGGTGGCCGCCGTCGATCGGGGCCAGGCGGTCGCGGGGTTGCGGGCGCTGGCCGCCGGTGAGCCGGCCCCCGGCGTGGTGGGTCCCCGCGAGGGCGCGGTCGGGCCGGGCACGGTGTTCGTCTACTCCGGGCGCGGGTCGCAGTGGGCCGGCATGGGCCGCCAACTGCTGGCCGACGAGCCGGCCTTCGCCGCGGCGATCGCCGAGCTGGAGCCCGACTTCGTTGCCCAGGCCGGCTTTTCGCTGCACGAGACGATCGCCACCGGGGCCGAGCTGGTCGGCATCGAACAGATCCAGCTGGGCCTGATCGGCATGCAACTGGCGCTGACCGCGCTGTGGCGCTCCTATGGCATCACCCCCGATTTGGTCATCGGACATTCCATGGGCGAAGTCGCCGCCGCCGTGGTCGCCGGGGCGCTCACCCCCGCCCAAGGCTTACGGGTGACCGCCACCCGCTCCCGGCTGATGGCCCCGCTATCCGGCCAGGGCACCATGGCCCTGCTGGAGCTCGATGCGTCCGCCACCGAGGCGCTGATCGCCGAGCACCCGCAGGTGACGTTGGCGATCTACGGCTCGCCGCGCCAAACCGTCATCGCCGGGCCGGACCAGGAGATCGACGAGCTCATCGACATCGTGCGCGCCCAAAACCGGTTCGCCGGCCGGGTCAACATCGAAGTCGCCCCGCACAACCCGGCCATGGACCCCCTGCAACCCCTGATGCGTTCCGAACTCGCCGATCTGTCCCCGCGACCACCGGCCATCCCGATCGTTTCCACCACCTACGCGGACCCGAACAGCCGCCCGGTATTCGATGCCGAGCACTGGGCGACCAACATGCGCAACCCGGTCCGCTTCCAACAGGCGATCGAGGCTGCGGCGGCCGAGCACCACACGTTCATCGAAATCAGCGCGCATCCCTTGCTGACCCACGCCATCAGCGAAACCCTGGCGGGCCGTGACGGCTACCTGAGCATCGGCACCCTGCACCGAGATGCCCACGACACCCTGACCTTCCACACCAGCCTCAACAGCGCCCACGTCACCCGCCCGCCCCAAACGCCCCACCCCCCCGAGCCGCACCCGGCGCTACCGACCACCCCGTGGCAGCACACCCGGCACTGGATCTCCCCCACCACCGCCGGGCACCACGCGCCCAACACCCACCCGCTGCTCGGCGCCGGCGTCACCGATCCCACCACCGGCACCCGGATATGGGAATGCCAGCTCGGCCCCGATCTGCTGTGGCTCGGCGATCACGTGATCGACGACCTGTGCGTGCTGCCGGGTTCGGCCTACGCCGACATCGCGCTCGCGGCGGCGACGGACGCATTCGGGCCCGCACAAGACGAGCCCTGGATGATCCGCGACCTCAGCCTCGATCACATGCTGCACATCGGCGACGACACCGTCCTGGTGACGACGCTCACCGGCGACGAGCGGACCTGTCGCATCGAAATGCGCACGCGCAACACCGCTTCGGGCTGGGTCAAACACGCCAGTGCCACCCTGACCCGCGAAACCAGCCGCGTGCTGCCGCGGCCACCGGTCGACGAGCCCGGTGTGACCGAGCTCGATCCCGACGACCTGTACCAGCGGCTGCGCGGCGCGGGACAACAACACGGCCCGGCCTTCCGCGGAATCGTGGGCCTCACCGTCACCGCATCCGGCGCCGCCCGCGCGGACGTGCGCCTGCCCGCGTCGGCCAGGACCGGCTCGCGCAACCTCGTGCTGCATCCGGTCATGATGGACATCGCCGTGCAGGCACTCGGGGCCACCCGCGCGGCGACCGACCTCGCCGGCGGGCAGACCGCCCGCCAAACAATCGTGGTGCCCGTGCGTTTCGCCGGCATCCACGTGTACGGCAACGTGGCCGACGGCGCGCGCTCGTTCGGTTCGCTTGCCACCACCGACAATCCGGATCGGCTCGTCGGCCACGTCGTCCTCACGGATCGGGACGGACAACCGCTCCTCGTCATCGACGAGGTGGAGATGGCGGTGCTCAGGAGCGGCGGTGGCGCAACGGAAGTCGCCAATCGGCTGTTCGCGGTGGAATGGGAGCCCGTCCCGCTGGACCGACCGGCCGGCGCGCCCGGCGGCGTGCTGCTGATCGGCGATGCGGACGACGGCGATCCGCTGCTCCCCGCGCTGCGCTCGGCGCTGGGCGACGGCGGCGCCGACGTCGAGCTGGTGTCCCCGGCCGACGCGGCGCGGCTGCGCGGGGCGATCACCCGGACCCACCGGGACGTCATCGCCGTGGTCTGCCCGCCACGAACCGTCGACGAGTCGCTGGCGGACCAGGCTCAACTGGAGCTGGCGCAGGCGCGCACGCTGCTGATCGCCGACATCGCGAAGACGGTGACTCGAGTGGGCGCCCGCAACAGCCCGCGGCTGTTCATCGTCACCCGCGGAGCCCAGCAGCTCGATCCCGCCGAGCGAGTCACGTTGGCGCAGACGCAGCTTCGTGGCATCGCGCGGGTGCTGACCTTCGAGCACCCGGAACTGAAGCCGACGCTGATCGACGTCGACGCCGACGGCACCGGCTCGCTTGCCGCCCTGGCCGCGGAGCTGCTCGCCGGATCGGACCATGACGAGATCGCGCTGCGCGGCTCGCAGCGGTATGTCGACCGGGTCGTGCCCGCGCCGGTCACGGCGGCCGGTGACCTCGCCCCGGAGGCCCGCCGAACCGTCGTCAACCTGGACGCCGGCGGCGCGGTGCGGCTGCAGACCGATCAACCCGGACGCCTGGATGCCCTGAACATCCACGCGGTCAAGCGGATTCCGCCCGGCCCCGGCCAGGTGGAGATTCGCGTCGTCGCCGCCGGCCTGAACTTCAGCGACGTGCTCAAGGCGATGGGCGTCTATCCCGGGCTCGACGGCGCCCCACCCGTGATCGGTGGGGAGTGCGTCGGTCTGGTCACCGCCGTCGGCCCGGACGTCGACTCCGTCGAGGTCGGGCAGCGTGTGATCGCTTTCGGGCCCGGCACGTTCGCCTCACATGTCACCACCCTCGCCGACCTCGTCGCCCCCGTGCCGGACGCGCTACCCGATGGCGAGGCGGCGGCGTTCGGCATCGCCTATCTGACCGCCTGGCATTCCCTCTGCGAGGTCGGGCGGCTCGCGCCCGGCGAACGCGTGCTGATCCATTCCGCCACCGGCGGTGTCGGACTGGCCGCCCTTTCCATCGCCCAGATGGTCGGGGCCCGGATCTACACGACGGCCGGCTCGGACGCCAAACGCGACATGCTGCGGGGTCTGGGTGTCGAATACGTCGGCGACTCGCGAAGCGTGGACTTCGCCGACGAAATCCTCGACATCACCGGCGGCTACGGCGTGGACGTCATCCTCAATTCGCTTCCGGGCGAAGCCATTCACCGCGGCGTCAAACTGCTCGCCCCCGGCGGCCGGTTCATCGAACTAGGCAAGAAGGACGTGCACGCCGACGCCGGCCTGGGGTTGGCGGCCCTGGCGAAGAGCGCGTCGTTCGCCGTGGTTGACCTCGACCTGAACCTCAAACTGCAGCCGGCCCGCTACCGCCGCATGCTCGCGGACATCCTGCGGCACGTCTCGGAGGGCAGCCTGCGGGTGCTTCCGGTCACCGAGTTCGGGCTGCGGGACGCGGCCGACGCCTTCGCACTGATGGCCTCGGGTCGGCACACCGGCAAGATCGTGGTCTCGATACCGGCCGGCGGGAACATCGACGCGGTCGCCTCGCCGCCGCCCCTGGTCAGCCCGGACGGCGGGTACATCATCGTCGGTGGCATGGGCGGCCTCGGCTTCGTCGTCGCCCGGTGGCTGGCCGAGCGCGGCGCGGGAATGGTTGTGCTGAACGGACGTTCGCGTCCCACCGGCGACGTCACGGCCGCGATCGCGGAGCTGAACGCCGCGGGCAGCCGCATCGAGGTGGTCATCGGCGACATCGCCGAGCCCGGCACGGCCGACCGGCTGGTGCAGACGGTCGAAGGCGCCGGCTTGCGGCCGGCCGGAGTCCTGCACAGCGCAATGGTTCTCGACGACGAGATCGTGTTGAACATGTCGGAATCGGCCGCGCGTCGCGTGTTCACTCCGAAGGTCACGGGCAGCTGGTTGCTGCATCAGGCCACCGCCCACCTGGACCTCGATTGGTGGTTGGCCTTCTCGTCGGTGGCCTCCCTGCTGGGCGCGCCCGGCCAGGGCGCATACGCCGCCGCCAACTCCTGGGTCGACGGCCTGGTCGCCCACCGACGCTCGGCCGGGCTGCCCGCGGTCGGAATCAACTGGGGCCCATGGGCGGAGGTGGGTCGCGCCCAGTTCTTCGCCGACCTCGGCGTCGCGATGATCACGGTCGAGCAGGGGCTGGAGGCAATGCAGCTGGCCTTGTCGGCCGACCGGGCGCGTACCGGTGTCTTCAGCCTCGACGCCCGGCAGTGGTTCCAGTCCTTCCCCGCCGCGGCCGGTTCGTCGTTGTTCGCCCGGCTGCATGATGCGACGGGCGAGCGGCGCGACGGCGGCGGCGCCATCCGTGCCGAACTGGATGCCTTGGACGGTGAAGCCGCAGCTGAGCGCCCGGCCCGCCTCGCGGCCGCGATCGCCGACGAGATCCGGGGCGTGCTGCGCTCGACCGAACCGATCGACCCGGGCCGGCCCATGGAGTCGCTCGGCCTCGACTCGCTGATGGCCCTCGAGTTGCGCAACCGGCTCGAATCCAGCCTCGGCACAACGCTGCCGGCCGCCCTGGTCTGGGCGTACCCGACGATCACCGACCTGGCGGGCGCGCTGTGCGAGCGGCTGGGTTACGCGCCGATGGCCGACGACGAGCGGCCCCCCGACGGGGAAACCGCGCTCTCGGACGAGGAGATGGAATTGCTGTCCGATCTGGTGGCGGCGAGCGAGCTGGAAACCGCGACGGGGGGCAGCGAGTAATGACGAGCCTTGCCGAACGCGCGGCGCAGATGTCACCGAAGGCGCGCGAGGTCCTCGCCCGCGAATTGGTCCGCGCCGGAACGGCTTTTCCGACCGACATCGCCGAGCCGGTGGCCGTGGTCGGCATCGGTTGCCGGTTGCCCGGCACCGTGTCCGGCCCGGAGAGCTTCTGGCAGCTGCTCGTCGACGGGCGTGACGCCGTCGGCGAGGTGCCGGCCGACCGGTGGGACGCCGACGCGTTCTACGACCCCGACCCGCAGGCGCCGGGCCGGATGACGACGAAGTGGGGCGGGTTCGTCGACGACGTCGCCGGGTTCGACGCCGACTTCTTCGGCATCACCCCCCGCGAAGCCGTCGCGATGGACCCCCAGCAGCGCATGCTGCTCGAGGTCGCCTGGGAAGCGCTCGAACACGCCGGCCTGCCGCCGGACTCGTTGGGCGGCAGCCGGACCGCCGCGCTGATGGGTATCTCGGCGTGGGACTACACCATCCTCAACCTCGAGCGGCGCGCCGAGATCGACGCGTACATGAGCACCGGGAACCCGCACAGCGCCGCGGTGGGACGGATCTCCTACCTGTTGGGGCTGCGTGGCCCGGCGGTGGCCGTGGACACCGCCTGCTCGTCATCGTTGGTGGCGATCCATCTGGCCTGCCAAAGCCTGCGGCTGCGGGAGAGCGACGTGGCGCTGGCGGGCGGGGTGCACCTGTCCCTGTCCCCGTTCACCAGCATTGCGCTATCCAAGTGGTCGGCCCTGTCACCGACCGGCCGGTGCAGGACGTTCGACGCCCTGGCCGACGGCTTCGTGCGCAGCGAGGGCTGCGGGGTGGTGGTGCTCAAGCGGTTGTCGGACGCCACCCGCGACGGCGATCACGTGCTCGCGGTGGTCCGGGGCTCGGCGATCAACTCCGACGGCCGGTCCAACGGCATGACCGCGCCGAACGCGGCGGCCCAGCGCGACGTGATCACCGCCGCGCTGCGGCAGGCCGACGCCACGGCGGGCAGTGTCAACTACGTCGAAACCCACGGCACCGGAACCATATTGGGTGATCCCATCGAGTTCGAGGCACTGGCGGCCACCTACGGCCTTGCCAAACATCAGAGCGAGGGCAACTGCGCGCTGGGGTCGGTCAAGACCAACCTCGGGCATCTCGAGGCGGCCGCCGGGGTCACCGGGTTCATCAAGGCGATCCTGGCGGTGAACCGGGGCTTCATTCCGCCCAACCTGCACTTCACCCGGTGGAACCCGGCGATCGACGCGTCGTCGACCCGCCTGTTCGTGCCGACCGAGGGCACCGCCTGGCCCGCCGCCGGCCCCCGCCGGGCGGCGGTGTCGTCGTTCGGCCTGAGCGGAACCAACGCGCATGTGGTGATCGAGCAAGCGCCCGAGCCCGCGCCGGCGCCCGCGCAGCCGCATACCGCGCCCCCCGTGTCGACGTTGGTGGTGTCGGGGAAGACACCGCAACGGCTGGCGTCGCTCGCCGCGACGCTCGCCGACTGGCTGAGCGGCCCGGGTGCCGCGACACCGCTGACCGACGTCGCGCACACGCTGAGTTCCCGTCGAGCCCAGCACAACTGGCGGGGCACCGTCGTCGCCCGGGACACCGCCGCCGCGGTGGCGGGGCTGCGGGCGCTGGCCACCGGGGCCCCGGCGCCGGGGGTGCTGGGGCCGGCCGAGGCCGTCCGCCGCCCCGGCACGGTCTTCGTCTACTCCGGCCAGGGCGCGCAGTGGACCGGCATGGGCCGCCGGCTGTTGGCCGACGAACCCGCGTTCGCGGCCGCGATCGCCGAACTCGAGCCCGACTTCGTTGCCCAGACCGGGTTTTCGCTACACGAAACCCTGGCCGACGGCCGAGCGCTGGTCGGCATCCAGAACATTCAGCCGGTGCTGGTGGGGATCCAGCTCGCGCTGACCGCGCTGTGGCGCCATTACGGCATCGAGCCCGACGCGGTGATCGGGCACTCGATGGGCGAAGTCTCGGCCGCGGTGGTGTCCGGGGCGCTCACCCCGGCGGAGGGTTTGCGGGTGATCGCCACCCGGTCGGCGCTGATGGCCCGGTTGTCCGGCCAGGGCGCGATGGCCCTGCTGGAACTCGACGCCGAGGCCGCGGGAGCGCTGATCACCGACTACCCGCAGGTGACCCTGGCCGTGCACGCCTCGCCGCGCCAATCGGTGATCGCCGGCCCGCCCGACCAGGTGGATGCGGTCATCACGGTGGTGGCGGCCCGGAACCTGCTCGCCCGGCGCATCGAGGTCGACGTCGCCTCCCATCACCCGATCATCGATCCCATCCTGCCCGAATTACGTTCGGCCCTGGCTGATCTGGCGCCCAAAACACCGGCCGTCCCGATGATCAGCACGACCATTGAAGGGCCCGCACCGCTGCTGGACGCCGACTATTGGGCCGCCAACCTGCGCAACCCGGTGCGGTTTCACCAGGCCATCAGCCGGGCCGGCGCGGACCGGCAGACCTTCATCGAGATCAGCCCCCACCCACTGCTCACCCACGCGATCGCCGACACGCTGGGGGCGGAAGCCATCGGCACCCTGCACCGCGACACCGACGACACGATCAGCTTCCACACCCAGCTGGCCGCCGTCGCGCCAACACCGCCCGGCACCGGCCACGGCCGCCTGGCCGACATCCCGGTGACGCCGTGGCAGCACACCCAGTTCTGGGTCGCCGACCGGTCCGGGATGTCGGAGTCGGTCGCGGCCCACCCGCTGCTGGGCGCGCACATCGAGGTTCCGTCCAGCCGCGACCACGTATGGCGGGCCGACGCCGGCACGGCGGTGTCGCCCTGGCTCGCCGACCACAAGGTGTTCGGGCAAGCCGTCATGCCGGGCGCGGCGTTCGCCGAAATCGCCCTGGCCGCAGCGAGCGAAGCGCTGGGCGTGCCCGCGGCGACCGTGTCGATCAACCAGCTCGAGGTCGAGCAGATGCTCACCCTGGGCGACCACACGCAGCTGACCACCCAGTTGACCCGCGGCTCCGACGACAAGACCCGGATCGAGATCTATTCGCGGTCGTCGGGGAGCTGGATCAGGCACGCCACCGCCAAGGCCGAGATGCGGACGTCGGACGCCGTCCCCGATCGACCCGCACCCCCGGGGCACGGCGAAACGGAGATCAAGCCGGCCGACCTGTACGGCGTGCTGCGGCACGCGGGTCAATTCCATGGGCCCGCCTTCGCGGCGCTCACCGCCATCCACCGGATGCCCGGCGGTTTCGTCGAATCCGAGATCGTCCTTCCCGACGAGGCGCCGCGCCATCCCGGGTTCCGGCTGCACCCCGTCATGCTGGATGCGGCGCTGCAGAGTCTGGCGGCCGCGATGCCGGACGATGAACTCGCCGGGTCAGCCGAAGCCAGTTATCTGCCAGTATCTTTCGACGCCATCCGGGTCTACGGCAGCCCCGGCCGCCGCGCCCGCTGCCGGGCCCAGCTGACCAATCTCGACGAGGGCGGCGTGGGCAAGCTCGGCAGAATCGTCTTGACCGACGACGCCGGGACCGTCACGGCGGAGATCAACGACATCTACCTACGTCGCGTCGAACGCCGCAGCGTACCACTTCCGTTGTCGCAAAAGGTCTTCGACACCACCTGGTCGCCTCAACCGATCACCGCCGCGGGGTCCGAAGCCCCCGGCAGCTGGCTGGTGCTCACCGACGGCCGGGCGCGTGACCGCGCGGAAGCCTTCGTCGCGGGCTGGCGCTCGCCGGCGCGCCGGCTGATCACCGCCGACCTGCACGACGAGTCCGCCATCCTCGCCGCGTTCGCCGACACGGCGGGCGACCCGCAGCACCCGCCCGTCGGCGTGGTCGTGTTCGTGGCGCCCGATCCGAACGTCGCCGACGACGGCGTCGACGAGGCGCGGGAAACCGTCTGGGCGGTCTCGACCGTCATCCGCGCGATCGTGGGTGGCTGGCACGGTCAATCACCGCGGCTCTGGCTGGTCACCGAGGCCGGCTTGGCGGTGCACGACGAGGCCGGCCAGCCCGGGATCGGTGCGCTGAAGGGTCTGGTGCGGGTGCTGGCCTACGAGCACCCCGAGTTGCGGACCACGCTGGTCGACCTCGATGCCGACGCGGATCCGGCGGCGGTCCTCGATGCCGAACTCTCCCAGGCGATTCCGGGCGAGATCGACGACGTCGTCGCTTGGCGAGGTGGCCAGCGCCACGTCGAGCGACTCACCCGGGCGGTCATCGGCGAACCCACCACCCGAGACGTCGTCCGGCGGGGAGCCTCGTACATCCTCACCGGTGGCCTGGGTGGCCTCGGCCTGGTCATGGCGCGATGGCTGGTGGACGGCGGGGCGGGGCGGCTCGTCCTCAACGGGCGCAGCGAACCGTCGGACCAGCAGCGCGCGGTCCTGGCCGAGCTGGAGCGCACCGCCGAGATCGTCGTGGTCACCGGGGACGTCGCGGCCGAGGGCGTCGCCGAGAAGCTGGTGGCCGCCGCGGGCGAGTCGAACCTGCGCGGCATCCTGCACGCGGCCGCCGTGCTCGACGACAGCCTGGTGTTCTCCATGACCAAGGAAAGCGTCGAACGGGTGTGGGCGCCCAAGGTCACCGGGGCGCTGCGATTGCACCGGGCCAGCGCGAACTGCGAATTGGACTGGTGGCTCGGGTTCTCCTCCACCGCCTCCATGTTGGGCGGCCCCGGGCAGGCGTCGTACGCGTGCGCCAGCGCCTGGCTCGATGCGCTGGTCGATTGGCGGCGGGCGGCGGGCCTGCCGGCGGCGGTGATCAACTGGGGCCCGTGGGCGGAGGTCGGGCTCGCCCGCACGCTGACCGGCGGCGCGCTCGATCCCATCACCCCCGCCGAGGGCACCGCGGCGATGGAGCCGCTGCTGGCCAGCGGCCGATGCCACACCGGCGTCGGGCGGCTGCGGCCCGATCGGGCACTGATCGCCTTCCCGGAGATCCGCAACCTCGGCTATTTCACCAATGTGGTGGCCGAGCTGGAAGCCGCGGGTGACGGCGGCGACTGGGCCGGTCCCGAAGCGCTGAACGGATTGGATTCCGCTGCGGCGCAAGCCCTGATGACCGACCGGCTGCGTGCGCGCATCGCCGCCGTCATGGGCTACGCCGACCGCTCGGCCGTCGACCCGGGCGTGCCACTCATCGAGCTGGGGATGGATTCCCTTATGGCGGTGCGGATCCGGAACTCCGCCCGCGCGGACTTCGGGGTCGAGCCGCCCGTGGCGCTGCTGTTGCAGGGCGCGTCGTTGCACGACCTCACGGCCGACCTGGTCCGCCAGCTCGGCCTGGCCGGCGATTCGCAGGCACTCGGGCAGGAAGACGCGGTCCGCGACCGAGCGCAGCAGCGCGCGGCCGCGCGCCAACAAGCCGCACTGCGGCGGAAACGAGGACAATAAGCAATGAGCGCATCTTTAGAGGATCTGCCGGCCAACGCGATCGCGGTGGTCGGCATGGCCGGACGATTCCCCGGCGCCAACGACGTGTCGGCATTCTGGGACAACCTGCGCCACGGCAAGGAGTCCATCACCACGCTGTCCGAGCAGGAGCTCAAAGCCGCCGGGATCGGCGACGAGGTGCTGGCCAATCCGGCGTACGTGCGGCGCGCGCCCATCGTCGACGGGTTCGACGAGTTCGACGCCGAGTTCTTCGGGTTCCCGCCCCAGCTCGCCCGGATGCTGGACCCACAGCACCGGTTGTTCCTGCAGTGCGCCTGGCACGCGTTCGAGGACGCCGGCTGCGACCCCGCACGGTTCGACGGTTCGATCGGCGTCTACGGGACCAGCTCCCCCAGCGGCTATCTGCTGCACAACTTGTCGTCGCACCGCGCCCAGGACGCCTTCACCGGCACGGGACTCAACTTCGAGCAGTTCAACCTGTTCCTGCAGAACGACAAGGACTTCCTGGCAACCCGGGTATCCCATCAGTTCGATCTGCGCGGCCCCAGCATCACGGTCCAGACCGCATGCTCGTCGTCGCTGGTGGCGGTCCATCTGGCTTGCCAAAGCCTGCTCAGCGGCGAATGCGACATGGCCCTCGCCGGAGGGGTGTCGTTGTCGGTCCCCCACCGTGTCGGGTACTGGAACTCGCCGGGAGCCATGGTGTCGGCCGTCGGGCATTGCAGGCCGTTCGACGTGCGGGCCGACGGCACGGTCTTCGGCAGCGGCGTGGCCATCGTGGCGCTCAAGCCCCTGCAGGCCGCCCTCGACGCCGGTGACCGGATTCACGCCGTCATCCGCGGATCGGCGATCAACAACGACGGATCGATGAAAATGGGCTACGCGGCGCCGAACCCGGCCGCCCAGGCCGATGTCATCGCGGAAGCCCACGCGGTGGCCGGCATCGATTCCTCGACCGTGAGCTATGTCGAGACACACGGAACCGGAACGCCGCTGGGCGATCCCATCGAGGTCCAGGGCCTGCGATCGGCTTTCGCCGTGTCGCAGACACCCCGGCCCGGCCCGTGCGTTCTCGGGTCGGTGAAGTCCAACATCGGCCACCTCGAGGTGGCGGCCGGAGTCGTGGGTCTGGTCAAAACCATTCTGTGCCTGAAGAACAAGGCGATTCCCGGGACGCTGCACTTCACCAGTCCGAACCCGGAGCTACGTCTCGACGAGACCCCGTTCGAGGTGCGCAGCACCTACGACGCCTGGGAATGGGAAGGCGCGCGCAGGGCCGGGGTCAGCTCGTTCGGGGTGGGCGGCACCAACGTGCACGTCGTGCTCGAGGAGGCGCCGGCGGCGCCGCAGCGCGCGGTGCCAGCGGGTCCCCAGGTGCTGCTGCTGTCGGCGCAAACCGCTGCGGCGCTTGATGCGTCGCGCGCCGCCCTCGCCGACGCGTTGGCCGCCCCGGACGGCCCCGAGCTGGCCGACGTCGCCCATACCCTCACCGGGCGCCGCAAGCATCACCTCACCATGGCGGCCGTGGTGCACGACCGCGAGCATGCGGCCGCGGTGCTGCGGGCCACCGAGCACGACAACGCCTTCGTCGGCGAATCCCTCGACGGCGGTGAGGATGCCGCGAAGCGGGTCGTGTTCATGTTCCCCGGCCAGGGCGCCCAGCACGTCGGCATGGCCAAGGGCCTCTACGACACCGAGCCCGTGTTCGCCGAACACTTCGACGCCTGCGCCGCGGGATTCGGCGACGAGATGGGCATCGACCTGAGGGCGTTGATATTCGGCGACGCCAGCACCGATCTGGAGCGCATCGACCGTTCCCAGCCGGCGCTGTTCACGGTGGAGTACGCGCTCGCGCGGTTGGCCGACACCTACGGGTTGCGCGCCGGGGCGTACATCGGTTACAGCACGGGCGAATACATCGCGGCCACCCTGGCCGGGGTGTTCGACCTGGCGACGGCGATCAAGTCGGTGTCGCTGCGCGCCCGCCTGATGCACGAGTCACCGCCGGGCGCAATGGTCGCCGTCGCGCTGGGTCCCGACGACATCGCGGAGTTCCTCTCACCCGGGGTCGACCTGGCCGCGGTCAACGACCCCGGCAACTGCGTCGTCGCGGGGCCCAACGACGAGATTCGCGCGTTCACCCAACGCCTTCGTGAGCGCGGCATCACCGCCCGGCGGGTGCGGGCAACGCACGCTTTCCATTCTGCCGCCATGGATTCCATGGCGGCGGAGTTCGGCGACTTCCTGTCCGGTGTGGAGCTGCGCCGCCCGAACACGCCCCTGCTCAGCAACCTCACCGGCACCTGGATGTCGGACGAACAGGTCACCGACCCGGCCACCTGGGCGCGCCAGATCAGTTCCACCATCCGATTCGCCGACGAGCTCGACGTGCTGCTGACCGATCCCGACCGCATCCTCGTCGAGGTGGGCCCCGGCGGAAGCCTGACGGGCTCGGCAATCCGGCACCCGAAGTGGTCGAGTGGCCACCGCGCGGTTCGCCTCATGCGGCACCCGATTCAGAACGTCGACGACCGGGACACCTTCTTGCTCGGGCTCGGCCAGTTGTGGGCGGCCGGTGCGCGCGTCGAATGGGAAGCCCTGACGGGACCGACCCCGAGCCTGGTTTCCCTGCCCGGTTACGCCTTTGCCCGCGAACGGCATTGGGTCGACCCGAAACCGATCGCCTGGCTCGAGCGGCCCGCCGAGGCACCCGCGGCGCCGAGCGCTTCCACCAACGGCGCCCACGTCGACGTGCCGGCGAACGGCCAGTCGCACACCGAGGCGACGTTGCGGCAGATCTGGATGCAATGCCTGGGCCTCAACTCGATCGGCCGCCACGACAACTTCTTCGACCTCGGCGGTGATTCTTTGATCTCGATCGGCATCGCGACCAACGCCGCCAACGCGGGGCTGGACGTCACGCCGCAGGATCTCTACGGAAACCCGACGCTGGCCGCCCTGGCGGCCCATGTCGACGCCAAGTACGCGGCGGGCTCGTTGGCGAAAGCGCCTGACGCCGCCTCTGATCCGGCCATTCCGCCGAACGTCGCGCAGTTCCTCGAGACCGGCGTGCGGCAGGCGGGCAGCTGGCGCGTCCCGCTGATCCTGCGCCTGGACGCGGGAGTCGGCCTTCAAGACGCCCGGGCCGTGCTCACCGCGTTGGCCAACCACCACGACGCGCTGCGCCTGCAGCTCGTCGAGCAGGCGGGAACCTGGGTGCAACGCATCGCGGCGCCAGGGGAATTCGAGCGGCTGTCCTCCCACACACTGGCCGACACCGGATCGGATTCCGGGGCGCAGCGGGCGGCGGTGCTCGACATCGCGGCCGAGTTGACGGCACAGGACGATCTGAGGGCGCCGTTGACCGCCGCCTACATCTCGGGGCCGGACGGCGCGGGCTACCTCGCGTTGTCCCTGCACGAGGTCGTGGCCGACACCACTTCCCGCGAAGTTCTGGTCACCGATCTCTTCACCGCGTTCACCCAACGCCTGGCGGGCGAACAGATCTCGCTGCCCCCGGCCACCGCCTCCTGGCGGGACTGGTCGTTGCGCACCGCCGGCCTCGCGACGCACCCGGCGGTGCTCGATACGCGCGACTTCTGGCTTCAGAGCTCGAGCCAGGCGACGCTGCGGCCGGCTGACCCGGATGTCACCGGCCGGCCCGACAGTGACGACCTGGCCAAGGTGTCGTCGACGCTCACCGCCGAGCAGACCTCCGAGGTCGACGACGCGCGCCGCGCGCTCGGGTGGTCCGTCGACGAAATCCTGCTCGCGGCGCTGGCTAGGACGATCGCGGAGACCATCGGCACCGGCGTCGTCGCCGTCGACTTGGAAGGGGCCGGCCGTTCGGTGCTGCGCCCCGACGTCGATCTGCGCAGAACCATCGGCCGGTTCACCACGGTGTACCCGGTCCCGCTTCGATGCGCGACGACCGACGACACCGGCGCGACCGAGCTGCTGACCGCCGTTCGCGACACTCTCAAGTCCGTTCCGCACTACGGGATCGGCTACGGCCTGCTGCGGCATCTCTACGCCCCGACCGCGCGGGCGCTTTCGGCCGCGCCCACCGCCGACATCCACTTCCGGTACGTCGGCATGATCCCGGAGTTCCCGCCCATCGACGCGCCGGTGCAATTCGACTCTGACGCGGCCATGCCGGTGCGCGACACGATTCCGGGCCTGGGTCATGCGATCGAGTTTCGGGTGTACCGCCACTCCGGCGCGCTGCACCTCGATTGGTGGTACGACACCCGCCGAGTGCAGGGCGCGCGCGCCGAAGAGCTGGCACGGCGTTTCCCGGCGGCGCTGCGGGAGCTGATCGGGGACGCCATCACCGCCGTCCCGGGCGCCGACATGGGCGCGCAGCCAGTGGAATTGGCGTTGGTGGACTTGTCGGCCCTGGACGCGAGTTGAGGGGAAGGCAGTGAGGCACGCACGCAGAGCGACTGACAAGGCGGTCGTCGTCGACAAGGTTCGCAAGACCTTCGGCGACTTCGTGGCCTTGCACGAGGTCAGCTTTGAAGTCGATCGCGGCGAGGTGCTCGGCCTGCTCGGGCCGAACGGCGCGGGCAAGACGACGCTCGTCGACGTCTTATCGACCCTGAGCCGGCCGGACAGCGGCCGCGCGGTGGTCGCCGGTTACGACGTCGTCGCCGAGCCGGCCGGGGTGCGCCGATCGATCATGCTCACCGGACAGCAAGTGGCCATCGACGACATGCTCAGCGGGACCGAGAACCTGGTCATGTTCGGTCGGCTGTTCGGATTGAGCAAGTCGGCGGCCCGCGCCCGCGCCAAGCAGCTCATCGACGAATTCGACCTGGCATATGCGGCCGGCCGGCGGGTGAAGACCTACTCCGGCGGCATGCGCCGTCGCATCGACATCGCCTGCGGGCTGGTGGTCCGGCCCCAGGTGGTCTTTCTGGATGAGCCGACGACCGGGCTGGATCCGCGTAGCAGGCAGAGCATTTGGGACCTGGTCGGCAAGTTCAAGGATGCGGGCATCGCCACCCTGCTGACGACGCAGTACCTCGAGGAGGCCGACGCGCTGGCCGACCGGATCGTCGTGATCGACCACGGCCGGGTCATCGCCGAGGGAACGGCCGACGAGCTCAAGGAGCGCACCGGCGGCAGCTACTGCGAGATCGTGCCGCGGCGGCTCGCGGATCTGCGCGCGATCGCTGACGTCCTCGGCCCGCTGGTGCCGGACAAGATCAGGGCGACCCTGACATCGGATTCGGATCGGATCGCCATACCCGCGCCGGACGGTGCCAACACACTCGTCGAAGCCGTCGGGCGACTGGCCGCCGCCAGCATCGACGTGGCCGACGTGGCCCTGCGGCGCCCGTCGCTCGACGACGTATTCCTCGCGCTGACGGACGAATCCCCCGCCGCGCGCACACCCGTCGCGACCCAGGCCGTCGGGTGACCGCCACCACCACCGAGCGCCACCTGTCCACGCTGACGCAGTGGTGGGTGCTCACCACCCGCTTCATCGCACCGACGTTGCGCAACGGCGAGCTGATCGTGACCGTCGCGTCCTCGGTGGTCTTCACGGCCGGCTTCTACATCCCGCTGCACCAGGTCATGGGCACCGCGACCAAGGGACTGTCCAGCAGCTACGCGCAATACGTGATGCCGTTGATCGCGCTGCAGGCGATCACCTTCGCCGCGATGTCGACGGCGTTTCGGGCCGCGACCGATTCGGTGCAGGGCATCAATCGGCGGTTCAGATCCATGCCGATGGCTCCGTTCGCCCCGGTGGGCGCCCGCATCTCGGCCGCGGTGTACCGGTGCACCATTTCGGTGCTCGTCGCGGTGATCTGTGGCTACGTGATCGGGTTCCGGTTTCACCGCTCGGCGATCTACATCGCCGCCTTTTGCGTGTTGGTGGTGGCGATCGGGTCGATGTTGTCCTTCGGCGCCGACCTGATCGGCACCGGAACCCGCAACCCGCAAGCCATGACGCCGCTGCTCATCCTGCCGCCGTTGATCTTCGGGCTGCTGTCCACCGGAGTCCAACCCGCACAGCAGTTTCCGCACTGGATCCAGCCGATGGTCCGCAACCAGCCGGTGTCCCAGTTCGTGATCGCTTTGCGCGCCCTGGCCGGCGACGCCGCTCCGTACGGCGGATCGGTGACGTGGCCGGTGATGGCACCGACGCTGGGGTGGTTATGCGGGCTGACGGTCTTGCTCGTACCGACATCGGCGATCGTGTTGGCCAGGCGGGCGAAATGACCTTGGTGCATCAGGAATCCACCAGCCTGGTGTTGGGCCCGCCGCGGTACCACGAGGGCTCGCCGCGGACGCTGGTGTCCCAGACCTGGGTCCAGACGCGACGGATTCTGCTGCGCTGGGCGCGCGACCTGACGACGGTGATCGAGGCCCTGGTGCTGCCCGTCCTCTTCCTGCTGACGTTGAACATCATTCTCGGCAACGTCATTTCGCAGGTCACCGGTCACAGCGCGCTGTACGGCACGGTTCCGCTGAACGCGCTCGCCGCCACGATCAACGGAGCGGCGATCGGCGCGATCGGCCTCATCGGCGAACGCTCCGATGGCTTGTTGCGCCGGCTGTGGGTGGTGCCCGCGCACCGCGCGTCGGGCGCGCTCTCGCGGCTCGCCGCCGAAATGATTCGGATCATGATCACCACGGCGGTCGTGCTGGGCGTGGGCATGCTGCTGGGCTTCCGCTTTCGGCAGGGCTTGTTCGCGAGCCTGGCCTGGCTCGCCGTTCCGCTGATATTCGGGCTTGCGTTCACGACGCTGATCACGATGGTGGCGCTGTACACCGCCAACAACTTTCTGCTCGAGACGGTCACCCTGGTGCATGTTCTCGCCGTGGTGTTCTCGACCGGTTTCTTGCCGGTGGACCAGTTTCCGAAATGGATACAGCCGGTGGTCGCGCACCAGCCGATGAGCTACGCGATCGAAGCGATGCGCGGCCTGTCGTTGGGCGGCCCGGTGCGGTGGCCGATGATCGCGACACTGTTGTGGGCCGGCGGCATCACCGTCGTGTGCATCGTGCCGACGCTGGTCGGCTATCGACGCGCCAGCACAAGCTGACAAGAAAGTGGTGAGAATGTTTCCCGGATCCGTTATCCGCAAGCTGACGCGCAGCGAAGAGGTCTTCGCGGTCAACGAAACCTATTTCGCGTTCACCGCGTTCATCAACGGCCCCGTCGACCTCGACGCGATGGCCGACGCCTTCGACGCGCTGCTGGAGTCCCATCCGGTCTTCACCGGCCGGCTGGAGAAGGGCGACGACGGCCGCTACCAGATCGTGGCCGAAGACCTGATGCACCCGGGCATCTGGGTGATCGACGACGACGTCGACCCGGCGGCCGCGGGCATGCGACTCGACCAGACGCAAACCTTGCTCAATCTCCGGTTGAAGCGCAGCGGCGCACGCACCGAATTGACGCTCTACACCCACCACAGCCTGGCCGACGCACACCACGCATTCGGTCTCCTCGAGGAACTCTTCTCCCTGTACACCGATGTCGTGACCACCGGGGCACCGCCCCCGATCACGCCGCAACCCGCGCCCGAAGCGCTGGAGCTGCTGCTCGAACAGCGCGGCGTGGCCAAGCAGCAGCGGTCCGGGCTGGAAAAGCTGTTCAAGGCGATGTTCGTCTACGACCTGCCCGAATCGGAGAAGCCGCCGGCGATGCCGAATCCCGATGCGATCCAACCCATCCCGATCGCCCGGGTCCGGTTCACCGAAGAGGAGACGGCGGAATTGGTGGAGTTCGGCCTGGCCAATCAGCTCAGCCTCAACTCCGTGGTGGCGGCGGCGATTCTGCTGGCCGAGTGGGAGCTGCGCAATACCCCGCACATCCCGATTCCCTACATCTATCCGGTCGACCTGCGTTACCTGCTCTCCCCCCCGGTGAGTCTCACCGGCAGCACGCTGCCGCTGGGGGTGGCCACCTATCTCGCCGAGATCAGGGCCGACACCGATCTGGTGGATCTGGCCCGCGGGATCGTGGATTCTTTCCGCACGGATTTGGCGGACGGCGTAATCCAGCAATCGGCAATGCATTTCAACCTGCAATACCAAGGCACCCCGGCCGGGCTGCCTCCGGTGGTGCTGTGCACCGACACCGGCACCATCCCCCCGCTGCGGGTACCCGACGAGATCGAGTTGGAGGACTTTCAAAGCGAGCTCTACTTCCCCACCCGTGCGCCCGTCGACCTCTACAGCGTCGGAACCTTCGCGAACCGGCTGTTCATCGAGCACCACGCGCACCTGCCGGGACGCGAAAAGACTTTGGAGGCAATCCATTCGCGGCTGTGCTCGTTGGTCGACGAGGACAGTTGGGTGATGGAGTGAACCGGCGCCGCTAGGACGCCGCGGCGGCGCCCTCCCCTTCGGCCACCAGCGCCTCGGTCAGGTGCAGGCTCAGGGAGCGCGCGGAGTTGTAGGTCGCCACGACCTTGGGGGTGATCCGTATTCCCGTCTCGGCTTCGATGCGGGTCCGCAGTTCGAGGTTGCCCAGCGAATCCAGGCCGTGATCGGCGAACGGGCGGTCGGGATCGATCGGGCGGCGCAGGATCAGCCCCGTCTGCTCGGTGATCAGGCGACGGAGCCGGGCCGGCCACTCCTCGGGCGACAGCGTCCGCAGTTCGGCCCGCAGCGTGGCGCCCTCGCCGCCGCGCTGTTCTCCGGCGGACTGGAAGGCCTCGGCGAACGGGCTGCGGGCCACCAGCGCGGCCAGCCAGGGCGCGCCCGCCGTCGGAACGTAGCCGGTGTAGCCGCGGTCGTAACGCAGCAGCGTCTCGAACGCCTGCGCGCCCTCCGCCGGGGCGATCATCGTGGTGCGGCCGCCGGCCGCCAGGAAGGTGGCGCGGCCGATCTCGCCCCACGCCCCCCACGCGATCGTGGTGGCGGGCAAGCCCTGGCTGCGGCGCCAGTGGGTGAACGCGTCCAGCCAACTCGAGGCGGCGGCGTAGGCGCCCTGGCCCGCCGAGCCGAACAGCGCGGCCACCGACGAGAAGGAGCAGAACCAGTCCAGCGGTTGCCCGGCCGTCGCGTGATGTAAATTCCAGACCCCGTTGACCTTTGGAGCCCAGTCCTTGTCGATCAGCTCGTCGGTGATGTTGGCCAGCACGGCGTCCTCGACCACCGCGGCGGCATGCAGCACTCCGCGCAGCGGAAGGCCGGTCGCGGTGGCCGCGGCCACCACCCGGGCCGCGGTGTCGGCCTCGGCGATGTTGCCGCTTTCCACGACGACGTCGGTCCCGTCCGCGCGTAGCCGTTCAATTGCCTGGCGCGCCTTGGGGGTCGGGTTGGAGCGGGCGGTCAGCACGATCCGACCGCAACCCGCCTTGGCCATCTCGGAAGCCAGGAACAAGCCCAGGCCGCCCAGGCCGCCGGTGACGATGTAGGCGCCGTCGTCGCGGAACACCGGAGCCTGCTCCGGCGGCAGCACCGCGCGGGTCTGGCCGGTGCGCGGCACGGTGAGCACCAACTTGCCGGTGTGCTCGGCGCCGCTCATCACCCTGATCGCCGTCGCCGCCTCCGATATCGGGTATTCGGTGCACATCGGCTGCGGCAGATCGCCATCGGCGATCCGCTGGTATACCGCCCGCAGCAGTTCCTGCACGCGCCGCGGATGCGTCTTGGTGAGCAGCGCCAGGTCGACGGCGTAGAACGTGAGGTTGTGGCGGAAGGGAAACAGACCCAGGCGGGCGTCGTCGTAGATGTCCCGCTTGCCGATTTCGACGAACCGCCCGCCGTAGGCGAGCAGGTTCAACCCGGCGCGCTGGGCGGACCCGGTCAGCGAGTTGAGCACGAGGTCGACGCCGTACCCGTCGGTGTCGCGGCGTATCTCGTCGGCGAACGCCGTGCTGCGTGAGTCGTAGACGTGCTCAATGCCCATGTCGCGCAGCATGTCCCGGCGCTCCGGGCTACCCGCGGTGGCGAAGACCTCGGCCCCCACCATCCGCGCGATCGCGATCGCGGCCTGACCGACCCCGCCGGTGCCGGAGTGGATGAGCACCTTGTCCTCGGCCGAGATCCTGGCCAGCTCGTACAGCCCGTACCAGGCGGTGCCGTACGCCGTCGCCGCGGCGGCGGCCTGCCCGGCGGTCAGACCGGACGGCAGGGTGGCCACCAGCCGGGCATCGCAGGTGACGAACGTGCCCCAGCTGCCGTTGGCGAAGCCGGAGAAACCGCCCACTCTGTCGCCGACCCGGTGGTCGGTGACGTCCGCGCCGACGCGGGTCACCACACCGCCCAGGTCGAATCCCAACTGATGGGGCTCGCCCTCCAAGTCGGGGTAGCGGCCAAGTGCGGCAAGGACTTCGGCGAAGTTGACGCTCGATGCGTCGATCGCGACCTCCACCTCGCCCGGCCCCGGCGTCTTGCGGTCCAGGGCAATGAATTCCAGTGTCTGCAGGTCACCGGGGTGGCGAACCACCACGCGCATCCGCTCGGTTTCGTGGTTGACCGTGGTGACCCGCCGTTCGTCGGCCCCCAGCGGCGTGCAGCGCAGCCGCGCGGTGTACCACTGCCCGCCACGCCAGGCGGTCTCGTCCTCGGCCGAACCCGACAGCAGCTCGTGCGCCACCCGTTCGACGTCGGCGTCGCCCTCCAGGTCGATCTGGGTGGTCTGCAGTTGCGGGTTCTCCGCGCCGACCACCCGTAGCAGGCCGCGCAGCCCGGCCTGCACCAGGTTCGGCTCGTCCTCGGCCAGCACGATCTGGGCCCGCCGGGTGAGCACATACAGCCGCGGCGGCGTCGCCGACATCTCCGGCAGGTCGCGGATCATGCGCACCACATGGCGCACCTGCTCACGGCCGTCCAGCAGGCCCTGCTCGTCGGGCTCCCCGGCCGGCGGCGGGCAAACGATCACCACCCCTTCGAGGCCGCCGCGCACCGCGGCGCCGAGCCGTTCGCCGTTGACCCGGTGGTCGGCCTGCTCCGGCCAGCTCAGCGTGTCGCATTGTGCGCCAAGGGATTTCATTGTATCGGTGAGCCTGGACGCGAGCAGGTCCGCCTCGGCGGTGTTGATCAGCAGCCAAGCGCCAACGGCGCGCTCGGGGGTCGGCGGCAGCGTCTGCTGCTGCCAGTCGATGGTCAGCAGCCGCTCGGACATCAGCTGGTCGGCACCGCCGCGGCTGATTCCCATGCGCAGGCCCTGGACGGCGAGCACCACGGCGCCCTCGGAATCCAGCAGGTCGAGATCGACGTCCACCGACGACGCGGTCGCCGCGACGAGCCGCAGGTGGCAGTAGCGCGCGCCGCGGGTGGGACCGTGGCGGCGCAGGCGCGCGACGCTCAACGGCAGCAGGCCTCCTTGCGCGGCCTGACCGACGGCGGGGTGCGCCAGCACGGTCTGGAAGCAGGCATCCAACAAGGCGGGGTGCACGCCGTAACTCCCCTGCTCCGCACGGACGGCGCCGGGCAACGCGACCTCGGCCACCACGCTGCGGCTCTTGCCTTCGGCGGTGCGCGTCGAGACCAGACCGGTGAATGCGGGACCGTACTCGACGCCGCGCTCGGCGAACGACTGCCGCAGCGCGGCACCGTCACCCAGTTGCGGGTGGGTGGCCAGCAGGGCGGCGATGTCGCGTCGCGGTGGCTGTTCGTCAGCGGCCGCGTGCAACTCCGCGGCGGCGCTGCGGACTCGCTCCCCGTCGCGGTCGGTCTCCACTACGAAGTCGGCGACGCCGGCGTCCCGGATCGACGCCACCGCGCTCACCGGTGTCTCGTCGTCCAGCAGCAGCATCTGCTCGAAGCGAACATCTCGGACCTCGCAATCGGGGCCCAGCACCGCGGCGGCGGCGGCCAGCGCCATCTCGCAGAAGCCGGCCCCGGGAAAGACCGCCAGCCCGTTCACCCGATGGTCGCCCAGCCAGGGCAGCGCCGCGGTGCCGACCCCGCCCTGCCACGCGTGGCGTTCCGGTTGCTCCGGCAGCCGCACGTGCGCGCCCAGGAGCGGGTGCACGTCGAGCGTGAATTGCCCGCGCGACCGCGAATTCGACCCGTCGGCGTCGATGAGCAGCCGCTTGTGCGTCCACGTCGGCAGCGGGGCGTCCACCAGACGACCGCCCGGATACAGCACCGAGAAGTCGATGGCGGCACCGGCGCTGAAAAGGTCCGCGAGGAAGCCCAGCAGGCCGTGCGGCACCGGCTGCTCGCGGCGCATGGCCGGGAGCGCGGCGATGCCGACGTCAGAGGCGCTCGCGGTCTGTTCCACCGCCCGGGTCAGCAGCGGATGCGGCGACGGTTCACCGAAGACGCGGTGGCCGTCGTCGAGGGCCGCCTGCACCGCGCCCGCGAACTTCACCGACTGCCGCAGGTTGTCCACCCAGTAGCCGGCGTCGAAGGCAGGCCGGGCGCGTGGATCATCAAGCGTCGCAGAGTAATACGGCACTTCCGCTGCCGTCGGGGTGAGGTCGGCGAGCTGGTCGGCCAACTCGGCGAGGATCGGGTCGACCTGAGGCGAATGCGAGGCGACGTCCACGGCCACCTCGCGCGCCATCACCTCGCGGGCCTCCCACTGCGCCACCAGATCGCGCACGGTCTGCGTCGCCCCACCGATCACCGTGGAGCTGGGCGAGGCGATCACCGAGACCGCCACGTCGCCGACGCCTCGGGCGGCCAATTCGTCGCGCACCTGCTGGGCCGGCAGCTCCACCGAGGCCATCGCTCCCGCACCCGCGATGCGGGCCATCAGCTTGGAGCGCCGGCAGATCACCTTGACGCCGTCGTGCAGCGACAGAGCCCCCGCGACGACGGCCGCCGCGATCTCGCCCATCGAGTGGCCGATGACCGCCCCGGGCCGCACACCGTAGGCGCGCATCGCGGTGGCCAGCGCGACCTGGAAGGCGAACAGCGTCGGCTGCACCCGATCGATGCCGGTGACCGTCTCCGGCGCCGACATCGCCTCCGTCACCGAGAAACCCGACTCCGCCGCGATCAGCGGCTCGGCCTCGGCGACCGCGGTGGCGAACGCCGGCTCCCTGGCCAGCAGCTCCGCGCCCATCCCGGCCCACTGCGAGCCCTGTCCGGAGAAGATCCACACCGGCCCGCGGTCGTCGTGACCCGCCGCCGGCGGGTAAGGGGCGTCACCGCCGGCGATTTCGCGCAACCCGGCGGTCAGCTCGTCGATGCTACAAGCGGTCACCGCGGTGCGCACGGTCCGGTGTCCCCGGCGCCGCGCCAGGGTGTAGGCCAGGTCGGCGGCGGACACGGTGTCGCGGTTGCCGTCCAGCCAGCCGGCCAGCCGCCCCGCGGTCCGGCGCAGCTCGTCGGCGGAAGTCGACGACAGCGGAAACAGCAGCGGCCGTGGGCTTTCCGCGACCCGGGTGTCAGCGCCGGCATCGGGCGCCTGCTCGAGGACGGCGTGCACGTTGGTGCCCGACATGCCGAACGACGTCACCCCGGCCCGCCGCGGCCCCTCGCCCTTGTCCGGCCACGGCGTAACCTCTTGCGGCACAAACAATCCCGTTTCGATGCCGGCCAGCTCGTCGGGCAAGCGGGTGAAGTGGGCCATCGGCGGCACCACCCCGTGCTGCAGCCCCAGCACCGCCTTGACCAACCCGACCGCGCCCGCCGCCGCCTCGGTGTGCCCGACGTTGCTCTTGGCCGATCCGACCGCGACGCGATTGCCGCCCGCGCCGTAAACCTCGGTCAGGCTGGTGAACTCGAGCGGGTCGCCCTTCGGGGTTCCGGTGCCGTGCGCCTCCACCATGCCGACGGTGGCCGGGTCGACTCCGGCCGTGTCCAGCGCCGCCCGGTACACCGCGGCCTGCGCGTGGCAGGACGGCGTCGTGATCGTCTCGGAACGACCGTCCTGGTTGACCGCCGTGCCGCGGACCACCGCCAGGATGCGGTCGCCGTCGCGCAGCGCATCGGGCAGGCGCTTGAGCAGTACCACCGCACACCCGTCGGAACGGACGAACCCGTCGGCCGCGACGTCGAACGTGTGGCAGCGGCCGGTGGGCGAGAGCATGCCCTGCGCGGACGCGGACGCCGAAACACGGGGATCCAGCACCAGCATCGCGCCGCCGGCCAGGGCCAGATCGCTTTCGCCCGTGTTCAGGCTCGAGCACGCCAGGTGCACGGCGAGCAGGCCGGACGAGCAGGAGGTGTCGAGCGTGACGGCCGGGCCCACCAGCCCCAGCCCGTAGGCGATCCGCCCGGAGGCCATGCTGAACGGGGTGCAGGTGTAGCCGTAGGCGTCCTCCATCACGCCCGCATCGCCGCTCATCAACGTGTAGTCCTGCTGGCACATCCCCACGAACACGCCGGTGCGCGAACCGCTCAACGACGGTGGCGCGATGCCGGCATGCTCGATCGCTTCCCACGACGTCTCCAGCAGTAAGCGGTGCTGCGGGTCGATGGCGGTCGCTTCGCGTTCGCCGAAGCCGAAGAAGGAGGCGTCGAAGCCGCCGGCGTCATCGATGAAGCCGCCCCACCGCGATACCGACCGGCCGTGCACTCCGCGCTCGGGGTCGTAGTGATCCTCAACGTCCCACCGGTCGGCGGGGATCTCGGTCACCAGATCGTCGCCCCGCAGCAACGCCTGCCAGAACGTCTCGGGCGAGTCGATCCCGCCAGGAAGCCGGCATCCCATTCCGATGACCGCAATGGGGGTGACGCGTGGTTCCATCGCCGTTCAACCTCGTCTCGGGCCAACCGGCGATGTTGCGAGTATCGCCGGCATTGGTGAAATTGAGAGGGCGCAGCGCAGCATCGCTCGCGCCCCCCAACCCGAGCGGGTTTCGACGCGGAACCCAACGAAGCGCCAAGCTTAGACGCTCGAAGCAAACGGGGTGATGTGAATCAGGGATTTCGGCCGGTCCCCTCGGCCTTCACGCGAATGACCTGGGTTTTCTCCGGAGCCACCGGCTGGCGAAACCCGTTGCCAAATACCCCCTCGGGGTATAGTGTGCCGGGGTACAATCCGAGCCGGAAAGCGGGTACCAAGTGACACACACGGCGCTGGGAGCGGTCGGGCACGCGTTGGCGGTTGCCGGGTCGATGACCTGGGAAATCCTGTGGGCGCTGATCTTGGGCTTCGCCCTGTCGGCGGTGGTGCAGGCGGTGGTACGGCGCTCGACGGTCGTCTCCCTGTTGGGCGACGACCGGCCGCGCACCCTGGCGCTCGCCGCCGGGCTGGGCGCGGCGTCGTCCTCCTGCTCCTACGCCGCGGTCGCCCTGGCCCGATCGCTCTTCCGCAAAGGCGCCAGCTTCACCGCCGCGATGGCCTTCGAGATCGGCTCGACCAACCTGGTGGTCGAGTTGGGCATCATCCTGGCCCTGTTGATGGGGTGGCAGTTCACCGCCGCGGAGTTCGTCGGCGGTCCGCTGATGATCGTGGTGCTGGCCGTCCTGTTCCGGTTGTTCGTGCGTTCACGCCTGATCGACGCCGCCCGCGCGCAGGCCGAGCGGGGTATCGCCGGATCGATGGAAGGCCACGCGGCCATGGACATGTCGGTCAAGAAGCAAGGCTCGTTCTGGCAACGGCTCTTTTCCGGTGAGGGTTTCACCTCGGTTTCGCACGTGTTCGTGATGGAGTGGTTGGCGATACTTCGGGATCTGGTTCTGGGTTTGTTGATCGCCGGGGCGATCGCGGCGTGGGTTCCCGAAACGTTCTGGCGTGGCTTCTTTTTGGCCGACGACCCGGTCCTGTCGGCGCTGTGGGGGCCGATCGTGGGGCCGGTCGTGGCGATCGTGTCCTTCGTCTGCTCGATCGGCAATGTGCCGCTGGCCGCGGTGCTGTGGAACGGGGGCATCAGCTTCGGCGGTGTCATCGCGTTCATCTACGCCGACCTGCTGATCCTGCCGATTCTGAACATCTACCGCAAGTACTACGGCACCAAGATGATGCTGACGCTGCTGGGCACTTTCTACGCGTCGATGGTTGCCGCCGGTTACCTCATCGAATTGCTCTTCGGCGCAACCAAACTCATCCCCGCTCAGCGCAACGCGACGGTCATGGAAGCGGCCATCTCGTGGAACTACACGACGTGGCTCAACATCGCATTCCTGGCCATCACGGCCGTTCTGGTCATTCGGTTCGTCACCTCGGGCGGCATGCCGATGCTGCGGATGATGGGCGGCGCGCCGGATGCCGGGCACGACCACGAGTGCCAGCACGAGCACGGCCAGCACTAGCCGGAGCCAGTCGATTTCCGGTTGCCCAGAGCCGCATTGCGGGCGATGATCTCCGAAGCGATCGGCGACGATCGAGAAGGAGTGGCTCGGAAATGACTGACATATCCATCGACCGCGCCGCGCGCCCCCGGGTTCTGCTGCTCTACTACACGTTCACCGGCCAGGCGCTCGCGGTGCTCGAGGCCGCGGGCGAGGTGTTCGGCGAGCGTGGGTGGGAGGTGCAGCGGGCCGGGATCACCTTCACCGACCGGCGCTATGCCGAGCGGTTCTCCGTCGTCCCCATGCGTCACGCGGCGCTCGACATGCTCAGCGTCCTTCCCGCCCAGCTGCGCCGGGCGACCGGGCAGATCGAGACCCCGGACGAGGTGCGAAACACCGACTACGACCTGATCTGCATCGGATCCTCGACATGGTGGTTGACCATGAACATGCCGATGCGGACTTTCTTGAAGTCGGGCGAGGCGCGAAAGCTTCTCGCCGGCAAGCCTTTTGCAGCCTTTGCCGTCTGCCGTCGCTATTGGCGCGGCAATTTCGCGGCCATCCGCCGGCTCGGCGAGAAGCAGGGCGGCCGCTACCTGGGCGGGGTCCATTTCGAATACCTTGGCGGCCAAATCGCTTCCGGGCTCTCGCTGATGAGCTACCTGCGGTCGGGACGATACCGGGACCGGTATCTCGGCTTGCGCATTCCCGCGACCAACGTCCAGCCGTACCAGCTGGAACAGACGCGAATCTTCGCTCGCTCGCTCGCCGATCGGTTGGCCGCCCGCAGCGCGGCGACCTGACTCAATTCAGCCGGATGGTGGTCATCGCCACCCCGGCGGCCGGCAGCCGCGCCAGCAGCGCATCGCCCATCGCCGCCGCCGGGGTGAGCACCCCCGTCAGGTCGCTGAGCCGATCGCGGTCGAGCGCCAGCGCGAGGCCGCTTTCGCCGAGCAGGACGCCGGTCGCGTCATAGGCGTCCCGCTGCTGCGCGAAGGTACCCAGGTAGCGGGCACCGGAAGTCGTAGTCGTGTACGTCTCCACCGTGTAGTGGCCGCGTTCTCGCATCGCCTCGCTGGGGCCGGTACCCGGTTTCGCGAGGGGCTCCAGCCAGCGCTGCGGCACCCGCCTGAAGTACCTGGTCCCCAGGGCCCAGCCACTCGCCAGCGCGCCAGAGACGGCCGCGGCCGCGGCCGGAGCCGCGAAGGACTTGCCGAGGCTCATGGCCTCCGAGTAACGAAACCGCCTGCCGTAGGCCCAGTTCTGTAACGCGTTGCTGCGCCGAACGATTCGGGTGTTGTGTGGTGCCCATACCAGAGCGCCCATCCAGAAGCCGGCGAGCTCGGGCGCGATCCGGCTGCCCGAACGCAACGCGAAGTCCGGTTGCCGGCCGAGGTCGGGTTCGGCGCCGCGGTCGGTGGTCAGGGTGTACGGGTCGTTCATGAGCCGACGGGCTTCGGGGTCGCCAGACGCGGTGCGCATGGATTCGAATTCCGAGGCGACGGTGCCGCCGGAGCCGCCGCCCTGGAAGAAGGAGCGGAACACGAAGGTGGTGTCGCAGAGCTCCCCGGCGCCGTCGCGGGCCGCCCGGCGATACAGCTGATAGACATTGAGATCCGAAGGCATGGAAGCGAATCCGCACGAGACCACGATCCGGGCGCCGGTGTCGACGGCCTGCTGGTGATATCGGTCGATGCTGTCGCGGACGAACATCACCTCACCGGTCAGGTCGGCGTAATCCGTCCCGGCCTTCGCGCAGGCCGCCACCACTGGCAACCCGTACCTGGTGTAGGGGCCGACCGTGGTCACCACCACCCGGGTGCGGGTCGCCATCGCGTCCAGGGTCGCAGGGTCCGACACGTCCGCCACGATCAACGGCCAATCCCGTGCCGCCGGACCGAGCGCGCCGCGGGTGGCCACCAGCCGGTCCCGCGAGCGGCCGGCCAGCGCGACGCGGGCCCCGCCGGCGGCGCCGGCCAGGTAACGGGCGGTCAACTCGCCGGAGAATCCCGTGGCACCGTATACGACGATGTCGAAGTCGCGTTCGGTTGAACTCATCGCTGGCTCTCCTCACCCACTCCTGGGCGCGGAGCGGTTCAGCGACCGTATCTCGTTACCCCTTCCCGTACGCGGGCGCGTGGCCTCCAAATACCACCCGAGATGCGTTCCGCTGTAGCGCAAGGTATTTCGCATGCCCGGTGCTCGCGGCCCAGCGGAACCCGTGGGGTGCGGCCACGCTTCAGGAACGGCCGGCGAGCTTCTCGCGCAGGCGGCGGTTGACCGGCTCGGGCAACAGCTCCGAGACGTCGCCGCCCAGCAACGCGACCTCTTTGGCCAACGATGACGAGACGAACGAATACCGCGGTGTCGTCGCGACGAAAAAGGTGTCGACACCGGCGACGTGCTTGTTCATCTGCGCCATCTGCAGCTCGTATTCGAAGTCGGTGCCGGTGCGCAGTCCCTTCACGATGGCCGTCATCCCCCGCGACCTGACGAAGTCGACCACCAGACCCTGTCCGGCTTCGACGCGCAGGTTGGGCAGATGTGTCGTCGACTCGTTGATCATCGCGATCCGCTCGTCGAGGTCGAACATGCCCTCCTTGGCGGGATTCGTCAGGATCGCCACCACCACTTCGTCGAACTGGGCGGACGCCCGTTCGAAGACGTCGATGTGGCCCAACGTCACTGGATCAAACGACCCCGGGCATACCGCGCCACTCATGACGCGCGCCGTCGACGATGCAGAACGCAGTGATGGGGTGGGGGTACCACCCGCTTGCGGGGGAGAGCGGCGCCCATGACGACAGACGCTACACGCCCGCCTCACAGTCGTTCGGCCATCTCCAAGCGGGTGTCGCCGTACACGCGTGGCGACCACACGGACCAGCCGGCCGGCCAGGTCAGCGGCGCACCGGTTGCCCCGCGCTCCACCACCGCCACGGTCCCGGCGTCCGCCCAGCCATGGGTGACCAAAGCGGCCAACACGGCTTCCACCTCGGCGGCCTCGACGTCGTAGGGCGGGTCGGCCAGCACCAGGTCGACCGCGGTCGCGGTCCCGGCGGCCAGGACGGTCGCGACCGCGCCGCGTCGCACCGTCGCGCCCGTCAAGCCCAGGGCGTCGATGTTGCGCGCGATGACGGACGCACTGCGCTGGTCCGACTCCACAAACAGCGCCGAGGCCGCCCCGCGCGACAGTGCCTCCAATCCCAGTGCGCCAGAACCGGCGTAGAGATCCAGCACCGCGACGCCCGTCAGGTCACCTCGCGCGGTCAGGATGTTGAAAAGCGATTCACGCACCCGGTCGGTGGTCGGCCTGGTGCCTCGCGGCGGGACGGCGATGCGCCGCCCGCCTGCCACGCCGCCGATGATCCGCGTCACGTGCCAAGACTTACAGCAGGGTCGACCAATAGTCCCAGAACCGCGCCATGATCAGCAGGAATACCGCGGTGAACCAGAGCGCGGCGATGGACCACCGCCAGTGATAAAGCACCCATGCCACACCGCGTCCGCGGCGTTGCAGCGCCGGACGACACGCGATCGAGCCGACGACGATCAGCAGCGTGATGGTGGCCGCCCAGACCACCATGCAGTACGGGCACAACGCGCCGATGCGGTACAGGCTCTGGTAGATCAACCAGTGTACGAACGCCGCGCCGATCAGGAGCCCGATCGCCAAACCGACCCAATACCACTGCGGCAAAGACACTTTCGTCACCGCCAGTAACCCGGTGACGAGCACAACGGTGAAGGCCACCAGTCCGAGCAGCGGGTTGGGGAAGCCCAGCAGCGACGCCTGCGGCGTGACCATCACCGAGCCGCACGACAGGATCGGGCTGAAGTTGCACGACGGCACGTACGTCCGGTTGAGCAGCAGGTCGATCTTCTCCACCGTCAGCGTCGCGGAGGCAACCAGGCCGATCACGCCGGCCATCAGCACCCACCACGCGCTGGGCGCGGGCACGCGCGCTTCGGGCGGCGATTCCGGTGTCAGGTCGGCGGTTTCGGCTGACACCGGGGTGGTCACGTGGCCGGTGGGGTGACCGCGCCGTCGATGCCCGGCACGTCACCCACGATGCTCTTGATCTTGGCGACCAGCGCATCCGGTGTGGACGGGTCGTAGTCGTCGCCGTTGATCTTGATGGTCGGCGTGGCATTGATCTTCGCGGCCGCCGCCGCGCCGCTGACCTTGGAAAGGTACTTGCCGCTGTTGATGCAGTCGGGCACCTTGCCCACGACGCCGGCCTCCCGGGCGATTTCGATCAACCGGGCGTTGTCCGGGAAGCTGCTGCCACGCTCGCTGGGCTGGAGGTCGGTGGTGAACAGCGCGGTGTGGAACCGGCGGAACGCGTCAAGGGACTCGTCGGCCACGCACAGGGCCGCGGCGCCCGCCCGCGACGAGTAGTTCTGGTTCCTGGGGCTGTCGAGGATCGACACCATGGAGTAGTCCGCCGCGATCGCGCCGATGTCGATAAGCCTGGACACCGTCGGACCGAAGGTGCGCTCGAAGTTGCCGCAGGCCGGGCAGAGGAAGTCCTCGTAGAACGTGACCACGGCCTTGGGGTTGGTGGTCCCAGGCTGGGTGACCAGCTTGCTCGACGTCACCCGCACGGTGTCGCCGGCGCCGACGGCGGTCTTCTTGTGGTGCGTCACCACGATGTAGGAGACCAGCGCGACCAGGAAGATGAGGACGACGGCGGTCCCGCCGATCTGCACGAGCCGGCCCGATTTACCGTCGGAGGCCTTTATGTCAAAGCGCGGGGGGCGTTTGGGTTTGTCGGCCACAGTTTCCGTGATCCTTCGGTACTCGGGTTGTCGTTCGTCGGTAAACAACGGTCTCTAGATTAGCGGCGCCAACCGCGCAGCAGGTCAGACCCGGCTCAGGTGGGCACGCAGGGCCGAAATCAACTCGGTGGTCGCGGCGGCGCTGCCACCGCCGAGCTGGAACAGGTTGATGAATCCGTGCGTCAGCGACCCCATGCGCCGCAGGTCGACCGCGGTCCCGGCGGCCCGCAGCGCCTCCGCGTAGCTCTCGCCCTCGTCGCGCAACGGGTCGAACCCGGCGATGGCGATCAACGCGGGCGCGAGCCCGGCCAGCGACTCGGCCAGTAGCGGGGATACCCGCGGATCTGCCCGGTCGATGCCCGAGCCCCGCAGGTACTGAGACTCGAACCAGTCGATGTCACGTTTGGTCAGCAGGAACCCGCGGGCGAACAGGCCCAGTGAGCGGGTTGGCGTGGTGAAGTCGGTCCGCGGGTAGATCAGCCACTGCAGCACCGGGGCGGAGGCGCCCTCATCGCGCGCCAGCTGGCAGACGACGGCGGCCAGGTTGCCGCCCGCACTATCGCCGCCGACCGCGACCCGACCGGGCGCGGCTCCGAGCTCCTCGGCGTGCTCGTAGGCCCACCTGAAGGCGGCGTACGCGTCCTCGACCGCGGCCGGGGCCGGATGCTCCGGGGCCAGCCGGTAGTCGATCGACAGCACGTGAATGCCGGCGTCGCGGCACGTCAACCGGCACAGCGCGTCGTAGGAGTCCAGGTCGCCGATCGCCCACCCGCCGCCGTGGTAGAAGACCAGCATCGGCGCCGGCGCGCCGCCGGGGGGACGGTAGTGCCGCGCCGGGATGTCTCCCGCCGGCCCGGGCAGCGACAGGTCGTCGACGTCGACGTGGATCTGCGGCCCGGGGAGTTCCAGCGAGAGCTGGCGCATCTGGGCGCGGGACGCAGCCGGGTCGTCGTCGACGACCAGGCCGTCGATGCCGACGGCGCGCAGACCGGCGAGCATCAGCTGAAGCGTCGGATCCAGCGTGTTGCCATCGATGGTCACCGAGCGGCCAGCGAACAACGCGCGCTTGGCGGGGGTGGGGATCCACGGAATGACCTTGACGCCGATCGTGGAGACCGCACCCTGCATGCGACTGGCCAGCCGCATGGGCGCGTGTTTCGGTCCAAGGTGGAGGTCCGGCGCGGGCGCGCTCTTGGTCATGGGCACTCCTCGAATACAACGTGGTGACGCTCGGGCGACGGACGGTTGTTCGTTCCGCGCCCTCGTCGCGGAGTCTTCCGGCCGCGGCCACCGAGCAGGTGCGGCCGCGCCGCGCGCCGTGTGACCCAACTCTACGTGGTGACGAATATCCCAAAACCAGACCGGGGTCCATATCGTCGCGCCCCCGGCCCGGTGTTGCTGAGGTGGTATTTTCCAGCTCGGTAATATCGTGATCCCCAAGTTGGTAACCGCCTCAAGGATTGCGAGCAGCTTCGACGTGTTCGATTTCGAACTCAGCGCCTTGAAACTCAGCGCCGATGGAATGGCGTCGATCTCCTCGCTCGATGGCGGCAACCGGCTGGACCCACGAACCTTCAATTTCACAGGCAGGTGAATGACATTGGCTGGCGAGTCGGGCGCTGCCGTGCCCTCGATAGCTCTAAATGACGAAAACACGATGCCGGTGCTTGGCCTTGGCGTCGCGGATTTGTCGGAGGACGAGACCGAACGCGCGGTCTCCGCGGCGCTGGAGATGGGCTGCCGGCTGATCGACACCGCCTCGGCCTACGGCAACGAGGCCGCCGTCGGCCGGGCTATCGCGGCCTCCGGAATTCCCCGCGCCGAGCTGTTCGTCACCACCAAGCTGGCCGCCGCCGACCACGGCTTCCTGCGGTCCATGGAGGCCTGTAAGGAAAGCCTGGAGCGACTCGGCCTGGACTATGTCGACCTGTACCTGATCCACTGGCCGGTGCCCTCGCGGGGTGAATACGTGAATTCCTTCGGCGGGCTGATCCAGTGCCGCGGCGACGGGCTCGCACGTTCGATCGGCGTCTCCAACTTCACCGAGCAGCATCTCACCGACGTCATCGACCTGACCTTCGTCACGCCGGCGGTCAACCAGATCGAGCTGCACCCGCTGCTCAACCAGGCCGACGTGCGCAAAACCAACGCCGAGCACAACGTCGTCACCCAGGCCTACACGCCGCTGGCGCTCGGCAAGCTGATGGACAACCCGACGGTGACCTCGGTGGCCGGCGAATACGGCAAGACACCGGCCCAGGTGCTGCTCCGGTGGAACCTGCAGCTGGGCAATGCGGTCGTCTTCCGGTCGGCCAAGCCCGAGCACATTGCCGGCAACCTCGACGTGTTCGACTTCGAGCTGGCCGCCGAGCACATGGACGCGATCAACGGGCTCGACGACGGCACCAGGCTGCGCCCGGATCCGAACACCTTCGAGGGCGTCTAACCCGCCGGGCAGGTGGTCGCCGCCTGCCGGAGCACACCCGCCGACGGCTGATCCACCGGCAGGGAATAGCCCCGCAGCACGGCGATGAACTGTATCGCGTATTGGCAGGCGAACGCGGCGTTCGGCGGCATCCACCGCGCCGGCGGCGCGTCGCCCTTGTCCTGGTTGGCCTGTCCGTCGACGGCCAGCAGATTGGCCGGATCGTTGGCGAACCGCAGCCGCTCGCCGTCGGGCCAGTTGGAGGCGCCCATGTCCCAGGCGT
The DNA here is from genome assembly GCF_025263485.1 of Mycobacterium sp. SMC-2. Classification (NCBI taxonomy): domain Bacteria; kingdom Bacillati; phylum Actinomycetota; class Actinomycetes; order Mycobacteriales; family Mycobacteriaceae; genus Mycobacterium; species Mycobacterium sp. SMC-2. Next base: position 2,418,492 of record NZ_CP079863.1, on the reverse strand, counting down.
AGGCGAGCGGGACGATGTGGTCGATCTGCACCGATTCGCCGACCTTGGCGCCGCGCTGGAACGCGATGGTTTTGTTGGTGTACGGATCGTGCAGGGTGCCGGTGGCCACCGCGTCCGGGCACCGTTTGGTCGACACGTATGTCTTGTCGACGAGGTCGCGGTTGAGGATGTCGTCGCGGGTGTCGCAGCCGTTGTGCCCCAGCGGGGCGTCGTTGTCGTCGTCCCACGCGTCGCCGAAGGCCGCCCTGCGGTAGTCGTACCGGTGCGCCCGCCGCGGTAGTACCGCGATACCCGCGAGCACATCGGCGCCGGGCTGCACCGTCGGGACGTCGGCACGAGCGGCGTACTCCTCGGCATGCCTGACGGCCGAGGATCCGGCCGTCTGGTAGGCCACTAGCAGCGCGAGCGCCGCGGCCGCGGACAACCACAGCAGCACCTTGCGGTTCACAGGCGCGGTCCCCCACACGTGGGTGGGGGTACCTCCCACTTGTGGGGTCGGGCCCCCACTGCATCGTCGCCGGCGGTCACGACTTGTCCAGATATTCGATCCGGTCAGACCTGACGAAAGGTGCTGCTAGCAAAGCTAATTCGGGGTCGGCCGGGTTGTCCGCGTAGGCCCGGACGCAGAAGTCGCGCGCGGCTTCGATGACGTCGCGGTGGTCGGCCAACGACAGCAAGCGCAGGTTGATGGCGCGACCGGACTGGTTGCGGCCCAGGACGTCTCCCTCCCGCCGCTCCTTGAGGTCCAGGTCGGCGAGCGCAAACCCGTCCAGGGTTGCGGCCACGGCCGAAAGCCGCTTGCCCGCCGGCGATCCCGGCGATACCCAACTGGCGAGCAGGCACAGGCTGGGATGACGGCCGCGTCCGATGCGGCCACGCAGCTGATGGAGCTGGCTGATGCCGAAGCGGTCGGCGTCCATCACCAGCATCATCGTGGCGTTGGGGACGTCCACACCAACCTCGATGACGGTGGTGCACACCAGCACATCGATCTCACCGGCCCGAAACGCCGCCATCGCGGCGTCCTTTTCCTCGGCGGACAGCCGCCCGTGCATCAGCCCGAGGCGCACATTGGCCAGCTCACCCGAGCGCAGCCGCGCGTAGAGACCCTCGGCGGTTTCCGACGGTCTCGTGTTCTGCTCCTGCTTGTCCGCATCGTCGGTCTCGTCGATCCGGGGCGCCACCACATAGGCCTGGCGGCCCGCGGCGACCTCTTCGGTGATGCGCCGCCAGGCGCGCTCGAGCCACGCGGGCTTCTCCTTGACGAAGATGACGTTGCTGGTGATCGGCTGGCGTCCGCGTGGAAGTTCGCGCAGCGTGGAGGTTTCCAGATCCCCGTAGACGGTAAGCGCGACCGTGCGCGGTATCGGCGTCGCCGTCATCACCAGCAGGTGCGGGGTGACGCCGAGACGAGCCTTGGCCCGCAACTGGTCTCGCTGTTCGACACCGAATCTGTGTTGCTCGTCGACCACGACCATGCCCAGGTTGTGGAACTCCACCGCGTCCTGCAGCAGCGCATGCGTGCCGACGACGATCCCCACCTGACCGCTGGCCACCTCGTCACGGACGTGCTTCTTCTGCGTCGCCGTCATCGAACCGGTGAGCAGCGCGACCCGGGTGGCGTTGTCCGCGCCGCCCAGCTGGCCCGCCATCGCCAGCGGCCCGAGCACGTCGTTGATCGACCGGAGGTGTTGTGCGGCAAGAACTTCGGTGGGCGCCAGCAGCACGCACTGGTAACCGGCGTCGACCAGTTGCAGCATCGCCAGTACCGCGACGATGGTCTTGCCGGAACCAACCTCACCCTGGAGCAGGCGGTTCATCGGCCGGGTGGCCGAAAGCTCCTTCTCGAACACCTCGAGCACCTCACGCTGTCCGGACGTCAGCTCGAACGGCAACCGCCCCAACAGTTCTGCGGCCAAACCGTCGGTGCGCGGCGGCGCCGGGGGCCCCGATTCCGACAGCTCGCTGTGCCGCCGGGTGACCAGCGCCCACTGCAGCCCGACGGCTTCGTCGAAGGTCAGCCGCTCCCGCGCCCGGCTGCGCGCGGATTCCTCTTCGGCCAGATGGATGTCGCGCAGCGCCCGGTCCTCGGAGACCAGGTGATAGCGGGCGCGCAAGTCGGCCGGTAGCGGGTCGTCCACCGGATCCAGGACGTCGAGCACCTGGCGCACGCACCTGAAGATGTCCCAGCTCTGCAGCTTGGTGGTGGCCGGATAGATCGGAAAGAAGGCGCGCTCAAAGGCCGCCATCTGCACCTCGCCGGTGGTGGCCTGCGAGGCGATGGCGATGTTCCTCAGCGAGCTGGTGCCACGGTTCTTGCCGTCCGGGGAATCGAGGATGAGGAATGCCGGGTGCGTCAGCTGCATGACGTTCTTGAAGAATCCGACCTCCCCGGAGAGCATCACCTTGGTGCCTTCGGTCAGGTCCTTCTTCAGGTAGTTCGCGTTGAAGAACGTCGCGGTCACCCTGTGGCGGCCGGCGCCCAGGGTGATGCGGTGGCACAGCTTCTTCGGGGTCTTCTTCATCGGCCACGTCTTGGTTTCGGTGATCGTGTCGACGATCGTGATGTGCTCTCCGGCCGGCGGGCGTTCATCGTCGGAGCCCCAGCGGGTCGCGCCCTCGGTATAGCTGCGCGGGTAGTGGCGCAGCAGATCGTCGACCGTGCGGATGCCCAACTCCTCGTCGAGCTGATCGGCGGCCTTGGCGCCCACCAGGAAGTCCAGCCGGTCGCCCAGCGACACCACGGCTACTCGACCCCGATCAGCAACGCGTCACCGCGATGGCCCGTGCGGTAGGTGACCAGCTCGGTTCCCGGGTGATGGTCGTGCATGTGTTCTTCCAGGATGTCGCCAAGGGCCGCGGCGTCATCCTCCGATTCGATTCCGGCGCCGACCAGCACCGTCACCAGGTCGCCGCCGGAGGCCAGCAACAGATCGAGCAGGCCGACGGCCGCCGCGATCGCGTCGGCGGCCACGATCAGCACCTCGTCCCCGGCGATACCCAGGCCGTCGCCCGGCTGGCAGCGTCCCGCCCAGGTCAAGGCGCTTTCGGTCGCGATGCGCACCGACGCGTGCCGGGCCGCACCGGCGGCCCGGGCCATGGTGTAACCGTCGTCCACCGCCTGCCGGCCGGTTTCATGCACGGCCAGCGCGGCCAGCCCCTGCACCATCGACCCTGTCGGGATCGGCACCACGTCGATCCCCCAGCCGATGGCCGCGGTGCACCCCGCAACGAGCTCCTCGGCAGCCACGTACCCGTTGGGCAGCACCATCACCTGCGCGGCGCCGGTGTCCACCACCGCCCGCATCAGCTGATGCGCGCTGATGTTGGTGACCGGGTCGCTGGCCGCCGGGTCGCGCTGCAGCACGCAGGCGCCTTCACCGCCGAACAGCTCGGCGGCACCCTTGCCGTCGACGACGGCCAGCACGGCGCGTTCCCGCGTCCATCCGCCGGCCGGCAGGCCGGCGGCGCCGGAACTCAACGCCGATATCACGATGCGGCTCAGCCGGCCCGCCGCCAGGCCCGCCTCGACGGCGGCTCCGGCGTCGTCGGTGTGCACGTGCACCGAGTACGTGCGTTCGGCCGACGACGGCGCGGCGGCGATGCCCACGGAATCGCCCAACTCCCCGAGCCGGTCCCGCAGCGCGTCCGCCGCGGCCGCATCGCATCCGTCCAGCCGGTACATCACCTCGAATTGCGGCGCGGGGCGTTCGGCGGCGTCCGGTTGCGGCGGGCGCGGAGACAGCTCGTACACGGTTCGGGCGGGCGCCTGGCCGGTGACGGTGGTGCGCAGGGCGTCCAGCAGGACCAGCAGGCCCCGCCCACCGGCGTCCACGGCTCCGGCGTCGGCGAGCACGTCGAGCTGCTCGGTCGTCTTCTCCAGCGCGACGACGGCCGCGTCACCGGCGGCGATGACCGACGCGGTGAGCCCTTCGCCGGCCTGAGCGCACTCCCCGACGGCGTCGGCGGCGGCGCGCAGCACCGAGACGATGGTCCCCGGGATTTCGTCCCCGCCCATCGAGGTGATGACCAGGTCCACCCCGCGACGCAACGACGCCCCGAGGATGGCGCCGTCGATGTGGGGTAGCTCACCGCCGGAATCAGCGGCCGCAATGGCGGTGACATCGGCGATGCCTCGCAGGATCTGCGACAGGATCACGCCGGAATTGCCGCGCGCGCCGTTCAGCGCACCGGCCGACAACGCGGAGGCGACACGGGCGACGCACGCCGGGCCGCCCTCGGAATTCGCTCCGGCATTGGCCTCGGCCAGCGCCGAACGCATGGTGAACAGCATGTTGGCGCCGGTATCGGAATCGGCAACCGGGAAGACGTTGAGCCGGTTGATCTCGTCGATGTGGGTGATGAGGTCGCTGACGGCGGTGTGCGCCCAGTCCCGCAAGGTGATCGCGTCCAGCAGACGTTCCGACGGTCCCAGTGTTACCCACCTCCTCCACAACCAGCACCCGGTGGGCGCCAGCGTAGCTCGGCGGCCGGGGCGACGGCTGCCCGTGACCACCACCGCCGGCGGCGCGATCCGGCGCATTGAGCCTAGCCAGACGGGGCGACAGCGGTGGTGATCGTTTTGGTGGTTGCCACGACAATCACCTATCCTGGTTGGGCCCGGGTCAGCCCGGGCCGTCCCGGCCCCGTGCCAGACCGCCGAGCCGGACCCCCGAGATTTGAGGAGCTTGAACGATGGCCGCTGTGTGCGAGATCTGCGGGAAAGGCCCCGGCTTCGGCAAGTCGGTGTCGCACTCCCACCGCCGCACCAGCCGCCGGTGGGACCCCAACGTCCAGACCGTGCACGTTGTCACCCGCCCGGGCGGCAACAAGAAGCGCCTCAACGTCTGCACGTCCTGCATCAAGGCCGGCAAGGTCGTCAGGGGCTAGTCCAGGGCTAGCAGCAACGCCTCACATGACCACGTGGCCGGCATCCACCGGCATGGCCATGCCGGTCACGTAGCGCGACCGCGGCCCGGCGAGCCACAGCACCGCCTCGGTCACGTCTTGCGCCTCCACCAACCCCACCTCGGGTAGCAGGGTCTGCGACAGGGCCGGGTTGGGATTCTCCAGCATCCGGTTCACCACGAAATCGTTGAGAATCATCGGCGTCGCGACACCGCCCGGGTGCACCGAGTTGACCCGAATCTTGTGTGGCGCATAGGCATTCGCCGCCGAGCGCATGAGGCCCACCACGCCGTGCTTGGATGCGGCATAGGCGAACATCGCGGCGCTGCCGTCGCCGCCGCGGCCGGTCAGGCCCTGCGACGAACTGACCAGCACGACCGATCCGCCCCGGCCCTTGCGGATGATCGACGGCACCGTCGCCACCATCGTGTGCCACACCCCCTTGAGGTTGGTGTCGACGATCGCGTTGAACACCGGCTCGGACTCGGGGTCCGTGACGCCGATCGCCACCACCCCGGCGTTGGCGACGACGACGTCGATCTCGCCGAGGTCGTCGATGGCCGCCTGCACCCCGGCCTGCAGTTGCTTGAGGTCGCGGACGTCGGCGACGACGGGCACGGCCCCGCGCCCGGCGGCCCGGACCAGCCGCACGGTCTCGTCCAGGTCGGATTCCGCGGCCAGGGCGTAGGGAATCGCCTCGAGATCGGCGCAGATGTCCAGGGCGATGATGTCGGCGCCCTGCTCGGCCAGGGCGACGGCGTGGCTGCGGCCCTGGCCGCGCGCGGCCCCTGTGATGACGGCGACCGTGTTGTCGAATTCACCCATGACTACACCTCCAGTTTCGTCCCGGTCTCTTGCTCGGCGAAGGCCACCAGGCGAGCGGCCGCGTCATAATCACATGCCACCGGCGACCGGCCGATCAGCACCGGCCCACCGCGCAGGCCGAACCTGCCGCTGACCCCGACGTAGCTGCCGGGTGGCAACGGTTCGCTGATGCAGTACAGCGTGGGGGCGGCGCCCTCGTCGATGTCGTTGGCCAGCCGGTCGGCCACCGCCTTGACCACCTTGTGTGCCATCGACATCAGCGGCGAGTCGCCGAGGTGGGACAGGTTCGAGGCCACCCAACCCGGATGGGTGAGCTGAGTGACGATCGGCGACCGGGCGGCGCGCAGCCTTCGGTCCAGCTCCAGCCCCCACAGCATGACCGCGAGCTTCGACTGCGCGTAGGCGCCCAACCGGGTCCACTTGTGCCGGCGCAGGTGCGGGTCGTCCAGGTGCAGCGTCGCCGACCGGTGCGCGTCGGAGCCGACGTTGATGATTTGCGAACGGACCCGCGGCAGCAACAGGTTGGTCAGGGCGAACGGCCCGAGCAGGTTGGTCGCCAGGGTCTTCTCGAATCCGTCGACCGTTTCGGTGCGGCGCTCGGTCAGGGCGCCGGCGTTGTTGATCAGGATATCGATGTCGTCGTCGATCGAACTGGCGAAGGCGCGCACCGAGGACTGGTCGGCGAGGTCGACCCTGGCCACCGTGGTCGGGCCGCCCATCGCAGAAATCTCCGTGGCGCGCTGCTCGCCCAGCCCGGTGTTGCGCACCGCCAGGATCACGTGCGCGCCGGCTTTGGCCAGCGCACGGGCGGTCCCGAGCCCGACGCCGTTGGTCGCTCCGGTCACGACAACTCGTTTGCCGGTCAGGTTGCCGAGCCGGTCCGGCGTCCAAGGTAGGGTCACGGCGATCAAGAGTAATGGTCGGTTCTATGTAAATTGGACCGGTTCTGCCACCATTGGTCGCGGAAGCGGAGGAGACGGGTTCGACGGGTGGTCCACATGAGTGACAGCGCAACAGAAATCACCAACCTGATCTACACCTACGCCGAGCTTCTCGATGGTGGCGACCTGGACGGGGTGGCCCGCCTGTTCGAACACGGCCGCATCTGCGGCGTGGAGAACGGCCCACCGGAGACGGTGTTCGCCGGCGCCGCCCGGGTGCGCGAGATGTATGAGATGGCCACGCGCATCTACGAAGACGGCACCCCCAAGACCAAGCACAACACCACCAACGTGCAGCTGCACATCGACGAGGCCGCGGGGACCGCCCACAGCACGTCCTACTACTGCGTCACCCAGGCCACCCCCGACCTGCCGCTGCAGGTGATCGTGACCGGGCACTACAAGGACACGTTCCACCGGGTGGACGGCGCCTGGCGGTTCGACAGCCGCACCATGTTCGTCGACCAGGTCGGCGACGTAAGCCAGCATTTGAAGTTCTGACGCGTGGAAAGTTTCGACCCCGCTCGACGTCGCTAGTTGTCCAACCGCCGTCATGGCCGACGCCCAACGCAAGGAGGCGGCACTGCGCCCCGAACAGGTTGACGAGTGACTCACGTTGTGCAACAAGCGTTTTGGACAGCAACCGGAGGACCCGCGCATGCCTGACCACCCCGTCGCGACGCCATCCCAGCACGAACAGGAGCTGGCCGCGCTCGACCTGATGGAGCACGCAGTCGTCAAGGCCGCCTATCGCACCGTGGCAAAGACATGGCTGGGGCGCGCCAAGGCGTCCGACGCGATGTGCGAGCGGTTCGACGACGCGTTCGCCGAGGTGATGTTCTCGGCGGCGGTGTGGTCGTCCAACCAGGACAAGCTGCGGCCGAAGGTCAGCTGCATCACCCGGCTGGCGCACCCCGTCAATGGTCGCCGGATTCCCGGATCGCGTTGGGGCATCGACAATCCCGACAGCGTGTGCCGGGTGATCCCGATCTCCGGTGACGAGCGCTACGAGATCCACGGACGGGTGGGTGCGCACCGGATGACCGAGAACTACTTCACGCTGTGGGATGCCCACATGGGCACCGTCGACGTGCTCAACGGCCGCACCATGCAGGTCGACTCCGACGGCAACTTCACCATCACCGTGGACGCCGACCCCGCCGGCGGGCGACCCAACCACGTGCGAACCACCCCCGCGGCGCACGAGTTATACATCCGCGACGTGCTGCTGGACTGGGGGCGCGACGACCCCAATCACCTTGAGGTGCAACGGCTCGGCGGCCCAGCCGCAAGGCCGGCACGCACCCTCGACGAGCAGGCCGAGGCCACCGCGGCGATGATGGAGTACTTCGCCAACTTCACCGGCAAGCTCAGCCACGGCGTGTACAAGATGCCCCCCAACCATTTCAACCTGGCGTGGTCGGCCGACAAGGTCGGCGCGATGCGCAACCAGGTCTACGTGATGGGCCGCTTCGACCTCGCCCCCGACGAGGCGTTCGTCGTGGACCTCAACGACGGTGGCGCCGAATACTTCACGGTGCCGCTGAGCAACATCTGGGGCACCACGCTGAACATCCTCGACCGCACCGGCAGCCTCAACAAGGCGCAATCGATGGCCAACGACGACGGCAGCTACACCTATGTGATCGCGCCGACCGACCCCGGGATGGCCAACTGGATCGACTCCGACGGCCTGCGCGAGGGCATCCTGACCCTGCGCATGGCGGAGTTCGGCGAGGCGGGTCCCCGGGAAGACCTCGGCGCACGTGGGCGGGTCGTCAAGCTGGACCGGCTCGACGCGGAGGTGGGCCACCTGCCGCGGGTGAGCCAACAGGAACGGGCCGCCCGGCTCGCCGACCGGCGGGCCGCGTATCTGCGGCGCCTGCCGGAAGGGGCGGCCTGAAATGGCGCGCTGGCTGATCACCGGGTGCTCGACCGGCTTCGGCCGCGAAATCGCGCGCGCCACTTTGCAGGCGGGCCACAGCGCGGTGGTGACCGCGCGCCGGGCCGATTCGGTGCGCGACTTCGCCGACGAGTTCGGTGACCGGGCGCTACCCGTCGCGCTCGACGTGACGAACCCCGAGCAGATCGCGGCGGCGGTGTCGGCGGCCGACGCGGCGTTCGGCGGCGTCGACGTCTTAGTCAACAACGCCGGCCACGGCTACCTGGCCGCCGTGGAGGAGGGCGAGGACGTCGAGGTCCGAAAGCTGTTCGAGGTCAACTACTTCGGCGCGGTCAACATGATCAAGGCGGTGCTGCCGGCGATGCGCGCCCGCCGCTCCGGGCGCATCATCAACATGTCCTCCATGACCGGTCTGGTCGCCAACCCGCCCAACGCGTATTACTCGTCCACGAAGTTCGCGCTCGAGGCGATCACCGAGGCGCTCGCCACCGAGGTGCGGCCACTGGGTATCAAGGTGATTGCCATCGAGCCCGGCGCGTTCCGCACCGACTGGGCGACGCGGTCGATGAAGGAAACCGGCACGCCGATCGCCGATTACGTCGACGTGGCGGCGCGCAAGGATTTGATCAAGCAGTTCGCCGATCACCTTCCCGGTGATCCGAAGAAGGTCGCCGCCGCGGTGCTGATGGTGACCACGCTCGACGAGCCGCCGCTGCGGCTGCTGCTGGGCCGCGACGTGCTCAAGGCCATGCGCGACAAGATCGCCGCGCTGTCATCGTCGATCGAAGAGTGGAAATCCGTCACCAAGGACGTGAACTTCGCGGGGTCGTGAGTCACTCGTCGAGGAACACGACGTGCCGGTCCACGGCGTCGCGCCCGATGTGCAGGTTGTTGGCGGGAAAGTCGGGATCGGAGTAGCCAATCGCGAGGCCGCACAGGATGTTCAGTTCGGGCGGGATGTTCAGCTGCTCGCGCACCACGTCGGGATAACCGGCGATCGCCACCTGCACGCAGGTGCCCAGTCCACGCGCGGTCAAGGCCAGCAGCAAGGTCTGCAGGAACATGCCCACCCCCATGCTGTCGGCGTAGCCGAGGTCGCGGTGCATGCACACGATGCCACCCAGCAGTGCGCGGAAGAACTCCCAGTTGCGCAGGACCGCCTCGCTGTCATGGCGGGCGATGCCCATCGAGCCGTAGACGTGTGCGCCGGTATCACTGCGGAAATGGGCGAACTCGGCGGGCAGCTCCGGAACGCGGGGCGGTTCGGAGCGGGCCTTGTCCAGCATCGCGGTCACCAGCCGGTCGCGGGCGGCGCCGGAGACGAAAACCATGTGCCATGGCTGCACGTTGGAGTTCGACGGCGCGCGCATTGCCAGCTCCAGCGATTCCTGCACCAGGTCGCGCGGCACCGAGTCAGGCAGGAACAGCCGAGTCGAATACCGCTCCCGGATGGTGTCTTCCAAGTCGTACATAGGTTCATGTTGTCAGGGTCGCCAGCGGCGATCGTGAGCGCGGCGCCCGGCCGGGCGAAACGGGTCGCCGCCACCAGGCCGGCGGCGATCGTGAGCGCGGCGGGCCGGCCGGGCGAAACGGGTCGGTACGTCAAACGGGTTCGTCGTCGTCGGTGTCGCGAAGGAATCGTTCGGGGTGGTGGTAGGTGTTGGTTCTGGGTTGACCCCGGTCGAGGTGGGGTGGCGGGATCCATTCGGTTTCGCCGCGGCCGTTGGTGCGGGTGGTCCAGCCTTTTTCGGCGAGGCGGTTGTCGGGACCGCAGGCCAAGGTGAGGTCGTCGATATCGGTGCGGCCGGTGGTGGTCCAGCCGCGGACGTGGTGAACCTGGCTGTGGTAGGCCGGCGCATCACATCCCGGTCGGGTGCATCCACGATCCTTGGCGTACAACATGATTCGCTGCCCCGGGGAGGCGAACCGTTTGGTGTGATGCAGCGCCAGCGACCGGCCCTTGTCGAAGATCGCCAGATAATGGTGCGCATGGCCGGCCCAGCGGATCACATCGGACATGGGCACCAGGGTGCCGCCGGCGGTCAGGGCCTTGCCGGCGGCGGCCTCCAAGTCCTGCAACGTGGTAGTCACCACGATCGACACCGGCAACCCGTTGTGCTGACCTAGCTCACCGGAGGCCAACAACCCACGCAGCCCGGCCACAAACGCGTCATGGTTGCGCTGCGCGGCGGTGCGGGTGTCGCGGCGCACCGCCTCCTCATCGGGGGTCGCATCGACCACCGGGGTCTCGTCGTCGGGGTTGCACACCCCGGGCGCGGCCAGCTTGGCCAACATCGCCTCGATCGCGGCACGCAACTCCGGGGTCACCAGGCCGCTGAGGCGCGACATGCCGTCGCAGTCCTGGGCACCCAGGATGATCCCGCGCCTGCGGGCCCGCTCGGCATCACTGAAGTCCCCGTCGGGATGCAACCAATCCATCAGCCGCTTTGCGTAGCTGGCCAACTCATCCGGGCGATACCCGGCGGCCTTGCCCGCCAGATCGGCCTCGGCCGCCTGCCGGGTCAACGCGTCGACCCCGACCGGCAAATGAGCAAAGAAGCCGCGAATCACCTTGACGTGCCCGTCGCCGATCAGCCCCGCGCGCTGACCGGCCGCGGTCGCGCTCAACTGCGGCGCCAACGGCTGGCCGGTCAACGCCCGACGCGGCCCGAGGTCGGCAGCTTCCTCGATACGCCGGGCGGCCTCGGCCTTGGTGATCCGCAACCGGTCAGCCAACCCCACCCGCAGCGAGCCACCGACCTCCTCGGGGCTGGCCTGCGCCGACAACTGATTGATCAACGCATGCTGAGGGGTGCGCAGCCGGCGGTACGCGCGTTCCAGGCGCTCGAGGGCGCGCAGCCGCTCAGGGGTGGTGAACGCGTCAAAGGACAACGCGCACATGCGGTCGACGTCGCGGTCAAAATCGTCGAACACCTCGACGATCTCCTCACGACTATTCGCTCCCATGCCTCAAACCCTACGAACACCCACCGACAAAAACCCCGGCTCTGTGACCACAGAAAACAAAGTGACACAAGGGATTACCGAAACCCCACGGGTCTGAAAACGGGAACCGCCCTAAACGCGGACGACGATGACCGTCTTGCCGGGGCGATGGCCCGGGCGCCGGCCGCTTTCGAACGCCTCGCGACCACTTTCGAGCGGGAAGGTCTCGGCGATGTCGACTCGCAACCGCCCGCCGTCGACCAGCGCGGCGAGTTCGGCCAGCTGGCCGCGATCGGGTGCAACGATGAAAAACGTTGCCGTGACGCCGTATTCGTCGGACCTGCCCGCCGGCGGTGGCGCCGACAGGGTGATCAGCCGCCCACCGCGGCGCAGCACGGGAAATGAGCGGTCCAACGTTTCCCCGCCGACGGTGTCGATCACGACGTCGTAGACGGCGTCGTCGAAAGACTCGCGGCGGACATCGATCACCCGGACGGCCCCATGCCCGCGGACGAGGTCGCCGGCGTCGCTGCGCACGGTCGCGGTGACGCGCGCGCCCCGCATCGCGGCCAGCTGAACGGTCAGGGCGCCCACACCGCCCGCGCCGCCGTGCACCAGCACGTCCTCGCCGGCCCGCACGCCGGCGTGGTCGACGAGTGCTTGCAGCGCGGTCAGGCCTGCCAGCGGCAGCGCGGCGGCGACGGCGTGCGACACCGTCGACGGCCTGGCGGCCAGGTCGGCCGCGGGGACGCAGACGAATTCGGCGGCGGCGCCGTCGCGGTCGAACGGGACCAGTCCGTACACCTCGTCGCCGGGCGCGAAATCCGCCACGCCCGCGGCCACCTCGGAGACGACTCCCGAGACTTCGTGCGACGGGATCACCGGTGTGCGGCTGACACCGTCTCGGGTCCAGGTCTCGTCCCAGGTCAACTCGTCGAACGTGATGGCCGCGGCGTGGACGGCCAGCAGAACTTCGCCCGCGGCCGGCACCGGCACGGGCGCGCGCTCGACGACCAGCTGCTCCGGGCCACCGCGTCGGTGCGCCCGCAACGCCGTCATCTCGGTCAAGGCAGCCGCCAATCGATGGGGTCGGCGCCCATGCCCGTCAACAGGTCGTTGGCGCGGCTGAACGGGCGCGACCCGAAGAACCCCCGAGACGCCGATAGCGGCGAGGGGTGCGGCGACTCGATCGCGACGCAATTGCCCTCGGCCAGAATCGGTTTGAGCGTGGACGCGTCGCGGCCCCACAGGATGGCCACCATCGGCTGCGAGCGGGCGGCGAGCGCGCGGATCGCGCACTCGGTCACCGCCTCCCAGCCCTTGCCCCGGTGCGACGCCGGGTTGCTCGGGCGCACGGTCAGCACCCTGTTCAGCAGCATCACGCCGCGTTCGGCCCACGGCGTCAGGTCACCGCACGAGGGTTGCGGGTATCCGAGGTCGGCGGCGTATTCCTCGAAGATGTTGGCCAGGCTGCGCGGCAGCGGCCGCACGTCGGGGGCCACCGAAAAGCTCAGGCCCACGGCGTGTCCCGGCGTCGGGTACGGGTCCTGCCCGACGATCAGCACCCGGACGCCGTCGAACGGGAACGTGAACGCGCGCAACACGTTGGGGCCCGCCGGCAAGTACCTGCGCCCGGCCGCCAACTCGGCCCGCAGGAACTGGCCCATCGCGGCGACCTGATCGGCCACGGGCGCCAGCGCGGCCGCCCATCCGTGCTCGACAAGTTCGGACAACGGCCGGGCCGTCGTCGCCGGTCCTTTCGTAGCATCGACGCTCATCGCGCAACCCTAACGGTCATACGACTGCCAGCCCGCGTAGCCGGTCCACTCTCGCCCGTCGACAAGGACTTGTGCCTTTCCCTCGAGGACCCGCCCGATGATTCGCCATCCGGCGGGCGCCGGCCCGGCGAAACAGGCCGCCAGGGCGTGGTCTTCGCCGCCGCCCAGCACCCACGACCACGGGTCGGTGCCCGCGGCGGTGGCCGCGGCGGTCAGTGCGTCGTGGTCCGCGGCCAGCGCCGCGGTCGACAGGTCCATCGTCACACCGGATGCCTCGGCGACGTGCCGTAGGTCGGCGACCAGGCCGTCGGAGACGTCGATCATCGCCTGCGCTCCCCCGGCCGCCGCCGCCACGCCCTGACCGTAGGGGGGCTGGGGCACCAGATGCCGTCGGCGCAGCGAATCGAAACCCTCGACACCCCTGCCCCACAACGAAAGCCCGGCGGCCGAGCGGCCCAGTTCACCGGCGACCGCGATCACCGAGCCGGCTTTCGCCCCGGACCGCAGCACCGGCGCGCGGCCGTCCAGGTCGCCGAGCACCGTCACGGAGATGACCCACTGCGGGCAGCTGACGAGATCGCCGCCGGCGATGCCCGCGCCGATGCGCTGGGCCTCGTCCCACATCCCGGCGACCAGCGCGTCCACGTCGGCCGCCGGCGTGTCACCGGGCGCACCGAAGGCGACCACGAAGGCCGTGGGCCGCGCGCCCATCGCCTCGATGTCGGCGGCATTCTGGGCGATGGCCTTGCGGCCGACGTCGTGGGGGTTCGACCAGTCCCGCCGAAAGTGCCGATCCTGCACGAGCATGTCGGTCGACACCGCGATGCGGCCGTCCCTGGCTTGTATCACCGCCGCGTCGTCGCCCGGTCCGACCGCGACCGCGGCGGGCTGTCGGCGACCGCGCACCAAGCGATCGATGACGGCGAACTCACCGAGCTGCCGCAGTGTGGGATTCGATGCGTCGTCGCGCACGCCACCTCCTCCGGCGCGTCCCTGCCTGCGCGGGCCTCTATCCGGGCGCCGACCTGCGGTAAGTTGGGTTACTGCCCGCGCGAGCGGCCCGCGCCAGTTTAGAGCCCTGCCACCATGCGAGCCGCTCGCGGCCCGAGATAGGAGGTGCGCGGGCGGTGATAACCGACCCAGAGACCGGCCCCGTCGACGAGGAGGGGCCGCCGCGCACGCTGATCATCGCCGCGGTTGCCCTGGCCGTCGCGGCGATCGGTGTGATCCTGGTGATCGCGGCGAACCGCGAGGCGCCCCCGCGACCGGTCGCCATACCCGCCTTCCCGGCGCCGCAGGCCGACAGCGCCGCATGCCGGGCGCTGGGCGGGGCGCTGCCGCAGCGGCTCGGTGACTATCAACGCGCGCCCGTCGCGCAGCCGGCGCCCCAGGGCGCCGCCGCGTGGCGGGCCGGCACGGACAGTGAGCCCGTGGTGCTGCGCTGCGGGCTCGACCGCCCTGCCGAATTCGTGGTGGGGTCGCCGATCCAGGTCGTCGACAGGGTGCAGTGGTTCGAGGTGCTTCCCGAACGGCAGTCCGCCGGTGACGCGGGCAGATCGACTTGGTACACGGTGGACCGGCCGGTGTACGTGGCGCTCACGCTGCCGTCCGGATCGGGCCCGACGCCGATCCAGCAGCTCTCCGAGGTGGTCGACCACACCATCGCGGCGGTGCCCATCAACCCTGGCCCTGCCGGTTAGCGCAGGCCCACACCGCGGGCCAACGCCGTTTCCACCATGGTCGCAAGCAGGGTGGGATAGTCCACCCCGCTGGCCGCCCACATCCTCGGATACATCGAGATCGTGGTGAACCCGGGCATCGTATTGATTTCGTTGAGCACCGGCCCGTCGTCGGTGAGGAAGAAATCGACCCGGGCCAGGCCCTGACAGTCGATGGCCTTGAACGCGCGAATCGCCAAATCCCGGATGGCGTCGGCGATGTCGTCGTCGACCTTGGCCGGCACGTCCAATTCGGCCGCGTCGTCAAGGTATTTGGTGGCGAAGTCGTAGAACGAATCCTCACGTCCCCGCACCCCCGCCACGCGGATCTCACCCAACGTGCTGGCTTGGACTGTGCCGTCGGGCATTTCGAGCACACCGCACTCCACCTCGCGGCCGGTGATGGCCGCCTCCACGATCACTTTGGGGTCGTGCCGGCGCGCCACCGCGATTGCCGCGGACAGGTCGTCCCAGCTCGACACCCGGGTGACGCCGATCGACGAGCCACCCCGGGCGGGCTTGACGAACACCGGCAGACCGAGCCGCTCGCGCTCCTCGGGTTGCAGGGTAGGCCGCGACGGGCGCAGCACCGCGTACGCGGCGACCGGCAGCCCTTCGGCGGCGAACAGCTTCTTGGTGAACTCCTTGTCCATGCCCGCCGCGCTGGCCAGCACGCCGGCCCCGACGTAGGGCACCCCGGCCAGTTCCAGCAGGCCCTGGATGGTGCCGTCTTCTCCGTACGGGCCGTGTAGCACCGGGAAAACCACGTCGACGGACGCCAGGACCTCACCGGCCCCCGGCGAAAGGGAGACCAACTGGCCGCTGCGGCGCGGATCCGCAGGCAGGGCCAGCTCGGTGCCCGACTGCGCGGTCACCTCGGGCAGCTGCCGGTTCCTGATGGCCAACGCGTCCTGGTCACCGTCGGTGAGCACCCACGACCCTTCCGGGGTGATGCCGATCGCGACCACCTCGAACCGCTCGGGGTCGAGGTTGCGCAGGATGCTGCCCGCGGACACACATGAGATGGCGTGCTCGTTGCTGCGGCCGCCGAAGACGACCGCGACGCGCACGCGGCTTCCGCTGGCACTCACAACCTAAAGAGGCTACCGGTTGTGCGGCGCTCGGGCCGGACGGCGGCCTTCAGCTGGGCGTTTCGGCGCCGAGCGGCAGTCACTCGGGCTTGGTCCTGCGGCCCAGCAGCAGGGCCATCGCCTCGTCCACCGACAGTCCTCTGTGGCAGACCCGGTGCACGGCGTCGGTGAGCGGCATCTCGACGTCGTAACTGGACGCGAGAGCCAGCACCGACTCGCAGGACGTCACGCCCTCGACGACATGTCCTTCCCCCGCCCGCATCGCCGATTCCATGGTCCCGCCGCGTCCCAGGCGTTCGCCGAAGGACCGGTTGCGCGACCGCGGCGACGTGCACGTCGCCACCAGGTCGCCCACACCGGCCAGACCGGCCAGCGTGGCACCCTTGGCGCCGAGCGCTATGCCCAGCCGCATGATCTCCGCCAGGCCGCGGGTGATGATCGCCGCCGCCGTGTTCTCCCCGAGCCCGACGCCGGCCGCCATGCCGCACGCCAGCGCGATGACGTTCTTGCACGCCCCGCCGATCTCGGTGCCGACGACGTCACTGTTGGTGTAGGGACGGAAATACCCGGTGTTCAGCATGCGCTGCAGGGCGACGGCGCGACCGGAGTCGCTGCAGGCGACGACCGTGGCGGCGGGCTGGCATTCGGCGATCTCGCTGGCCAGGTTCGGCCCCGAAACCACCGCGACCTGGGCCGGGTCGACACCCGTCACCGACACGATGACCTGACTCATCCGCATCAGGGTGCCCAGCTCGATGCCCTTGGCCAGGCTGACCAGGGTGGCGCCGTCGGGCAGCAGCGGCGCCCACCCTTCGAGGTTGGCGCGCATCGTCTGCGCGGGCACGCCCAACAGCACCGTCGAAGCGCCGGCGAGGGCCTCCGCCGCGTCGGTGGTGGCGCGGATGCCCGACGGCAGCGTCGTGCCGGGCAGATAGTCGGGGTTGGATCGGGTGGCGTTGATCCGGTCGGCGACGTCGGACCGACGGGCCCACAACATGACCTCTACATCTGGTTCGCCGGCCTCGACGAGGACCTTGGCCAGCGCCGTCCCCCACGCCCCGGCGCCCATGACCGCGACCACGCCCTTCGAACCGGCCATCCACCACCCCTGTCTTTCGTCTCTAGCGTGTTGCAGCCGCTACACCCTAGATCAGGGGACGTCACGCGAGCTAGCACGTCCGCCGTCAGCGCTCGCTGGCAGGATGAGATCTCATGAGCGGCACACGACCCGATGAACCGGGCAGAGACGTCGCCCTGATCGTCGCCGTCAAGCGGTTGGCCGCGGCCAAGACGAGGCTGGCCCCGGTCTTCTCGGCACGCACCCGGGAGAACGTGGTGCTGGCCATGTTGATCGACACCCTGACCGCCGCGGGACGCGTCCAAGCATTGGGTTCCATCACCGTCATCACCCCCGACGTCGCCGCGGCCGCCGCGGCGACCGAGCTCGGGGCCGAGGTGCTGGCCGACCCAACGCCCGAGGGGCACCGCGACCCGCTGAACAACGCCATCGTCACCGCGGAACGGGCGGTGGGCGGTTTCTTCCCGAATGTCGTTGTGCTGCAGGGGGACCTGCCGGCGCTGCAGACGCAGGAGCTGGCCGAGGCGATCGTCGCCGCACGGCATCACCGGCGCAGCTTCGTCGCCGACCGGCTGGCGACGGGAACCTCCGCCCTCTTCGCCTTCGGCGCTCCGCTCGATCCACAGTTCGGGGCCGATTCGTCGGCGCGGCACCGGCGTTCGGGCGCGATAGAACTGACCGGCGCATGGCCGGGCCTGCGTTGCGACGTCGACACTCCCGACGACCTCGCCTCCGCGCGCCGGCTCGGGGTGGGCGCGGCGACCGCACGAGCCCTGGCACAGCAGTGACTCCAGCCGCGCGGGCGCACCTGTCCTCGCGGTGAACGTCGCCCCAACAGCGAATGGATGTCCGTCGAGCGCTAGCAGCATCGGCGAGTGATGAGCAATGATCGCAGGGTGACCGAAATCGAAGCTGAGGCGCGCCCCGATCAGAACTTGTGGCATCAGGCCGACTCGGCCGTGGCAGCGCCGCCCGCCGCGACGTCGTCGGCGATCACCGACCTGCCGGAGGACCGCTACCTCAACCGGGAGCTGAGCTGGCTCGACTTCAACGCCCGCGTGCTGGCGCTGGCCGCGGACAACTCGTTGCCACTGTTGGAGCGAGCCAAGTTTCTGGCCATCTTCGCGTCCAACCTCGACGAGTTCTACATGGTCCGGGTCGCCGGCCTCAAGCGCCGCGACGAGATGGGGCTGTCGGTTCGCTCCGCCGACGGTCTGACGCCGCGCGAGCAACTGGCCCTCATCGGTGAGCAAACGCAGCGGATCGCGACCCGGCACGCGCGGGTGTTCCTCGATTCGGTGCGCCCGGCGCTCGCGGAGGAGGGCATACATATAGTCACGTGGGGGGATCTGGATCAGGGTGAGCGCGACGAACTGTCCACCTATTTCCACGAACAGGTCTTTCCCGTTCTGACGCCGCTCGCCGTCGATCCCGCCCATCCCTTCCCCTTCGTCAGTGGGCTGAGCCTGAACCTGGCGGTCATGGTGCGCCAACCCGAGGAGGGCGGCCAGCACTTCGCGCGGGTGAAAGTGCCCAACAACGTGGATCGCTTCGTCGAACTGCGCTCCCGCCGCCACACAGACGATGCCGAGGGACCCGCCATAATCCGCTACCTACCAATGGAAGAACTGATCGCGGCCTTCCTACCGGTGCTCTTCCCGGGCATGGAGATCGTTCAGCATCACGCTTTCCGCATCACCCGCAACGCGGACTACGAGGTCGAAGAGGACCGCGACGAAGACCTGCTGCAAGCGCTGGAACGGGAGTTGGCGCGCAGGCGATTCGGGTCGCCGGTGCGCCTCGAGGTCGCCGACGACATGACCGAGAGCATGCTCGAATTGCTGCTGCGCGAACTCGACGTGAATCCGGGTGACGTCATCGAGGTGCCCGGCCTCCTCGATCTGTCGTCGTTGTGGCAGGTCTACCGCCTCGACCGGCCGGCGCTCAAAGACCCGGCGTTCGTTCCGGCCACCAGTCCCGCATTCGCCGACCGCGAGACGCCCAGGAGTGTCTTCGCGACGCTGCGCGAAGGTGATGTGCTGCTTCATCATCCGTACGAGTCGTTCTCCACCAGCGTGCAGCGATTCATCGAGCAGGCCGCCGCCGACCCCAACGTGCTGGCGATCAAGCAGACGCTGTACCGCACATCCGGTGATTCGCCGATCGTTCGGGCGCTCATCAACGCCGCCGAGGCTGGCAAGCAGGTGGTGGCGCTCGTGGAGATCAAGGCGCGCTTCGACGAGCAGGCCAACATCCGCTGGGCGCGCGAACTGGAACAGGCGGGCGTGCACGTCGTCTACGGGTACGTCGGACTCAAGACGCATTGCAAGACCTGCCTGGTGGTCCGTCGCGAGGGTTCGGCGATCCGGCGCTACTGCCACATCGGGACCGGCAATTACAACGGGAAGACGGCGCGACTCTACGAGGACGTCGGGCTGCTGACGGCGTCTCCCGAGATCGGGGCCGACCTGACGGACCTGTTCAATTCCCTTACCGGCTACTCGCGCAAGGTTGCCTACCGCAACCTTCTGGTCGCCCCGCACGGAATTCGCACCGGCATCATCGAACGCGTCGAACGCGAGATCGCCGCGCACCGCGAACACGGCGGCGGCCGGATCCGCCTCAAGATGAACGCCCTCGTCGACGAACAGGTCATCGACGCGCTCTATCGCGCGTCGCGGGCGGATGTGCGGGTGGAGGTGGTGGTGCGCGGCATCTGCGCGCTGCGCCCCGGCGCCGAAGGATTCTCGGAGAACATCTCCGTCCGGTCGATCCTCGGTCGCTTCCTGGAGCATTCCCGCATCATGCATTTCAATTGCATCAACGAGTTCTGGATCGGCAGCGCCGATATGATGCACCGCAACCTCGACCGGCGCGTGGAGGCGTTGGTTCAGGTGAAGGATCCGAGGCTGACCTCATACCTGGACGACTTGTTCGAGTCCGCGCTTGACCCGTCCACCCGGTGTTGGGAGCTGGGGTCCGACGGGCAGTGGACCGCGTCGCCGCAGGACGGCCACACCGTGCGGGATCACCAAGTGTCGTTGATGGAGCGGCACCGCAGTCCGTAACCCCTGTGTGGTGATCTACGGTTGTTTTCCGGCCGCACCGCAAAACTGCGCGTGGCCCCGACCGAATTGACCTGCAGGAGTTGAGTTGCCGACCAAGAGCTCGTCCACCGCGCGGCGTTCGGGAAGCCGGATCGTGTATGCCGCCGGAGCGGTGTTGTGGCGGGCGATCGATCCATCCAACCCCGGCATCGAGGTCGCGGTGATCCACCGCCCACGCTATGACGACTGGTCGCTGCCGAAAGGAAAGGTCGACCCGGGCGAGACCGCACCCGTCGCCGCGGTGCGGGAGGTGCGCGAGGAGACCGGGCACCACGCCATCCTCGGCAGGCGGCTGGGCATGGTGAGCTACCCGATCGAGGCGGGTGTCAAGAAGGTCTACTACTGGTCTGCGCGCTGCACCGGTGGTGAATTCACCCCCGGCAACGAGGTCGACGAAATGGTGTGGCTGCCGACAGCCGACGCGGTGAAGAAACTCAGCTATTCGCATGACCGAAAGATGTTGCGCCACTTCATGAAACATCCGG
The DNA here is from genome assembly GCF_025263485.1 of Mycobacterium sp. SMC-2. Taxonomy (NCBI): domain Bacteria; kingdom Bacillati; phylum Actinomycetota; class Actinomycetes; order Mycobacteriales; family Mycobacteriaceae; genus Mycobacterium; species Mycobacterium sp. SMC-2. The sequence continues at coordinate 2,397,712 of NZ_CP079863.1, read as the reverse complement.
CCGACATGCGTACCGTGGTGGTGGTCCGGCACGGCACGGCCGGCCGGAAATCACGCTTCAAGGGCGATGACACCCAGCGGCCGCTGGACAAACGCGGACGCGCACAGGCCGAGGCGTTGGTTCCGCAGTTGCTTGCCTTCGGCGCCACCGACGTGTACGCGGCCGACCGGCTGCGCTGCCACCAGACGGTGGAACCGCTCGCGGAGGAATTGGGCGTGACCGTGCACAACGAGCCCGCCCTCACCGAGGAGTCCTACGCCAAGAACCCCAAACGTGGCCGGCACCGGGTGCTCGAGATCTCCGAGCAGCAAGGCACACCGGTCATTTGCACACAGGGCAAGGTGATCCCGGATTTGATCGCCTGGTGGTGCGAACGGGACGGGGTGCGTCCCGACAAGTCGCGCAACCACAAGGGCAGCACCTGGGTGCTCTCGCTAGCGGCAGGCCGGCTGGTGGCGGCCGACCACATCGGCGGCGCGCTGGCCGCCGACGTGCGGGCATAACACGCGAATACCCTTCGGGCGCATCGCTGCCACCCGAAGGGTATTCGCGTTGGACTCAGCTGCTGCCTTAGCGGCGACCGCGACGCGCGGCGGCCTTCTTGGCGGTAGCCTTCTTCGCCGCAGCCTTTCTGGCCGGAGCCTTGGTCGCGGCCTTCCTGGCCGGAGCCTTCTTCGCTGCGACCTTCTTGGCCGGGGCCTTCTTCGCTGCGACCTTCTTGGCCGGGGCCTTCTTCGCTGCGACCTTCTTGGTCGCCGCCTTCTTGGCCGGAGCCTTCTTCACCGCAGCCTTCTTGGCCGGAGCCTTCTTGGCCGGAGCCTTCTTCGCCGCGGCCTTCTTGGCGGGAGCCTTCTTGGCGGGAGCCTTCTTGGCGGCGGCCTTCTTGGCCGCGCCGCTTGCAACTACACCACGCTTCACTGCAGGTCCTTCCGACGGGAGACGCTGTGCGCCAGAGACAACCGCTTTGAATTGAGCACCGGGACGGAACGCCGGGACGGAGGTCGGCTTCACCTTCACCGTCTCGCCGGTACGCGGATTGCGGGCCACCCGGGCCGCGCGCCGCCGCTGCTCGAAAACACCGAAGCCGGTAATGGTGACGCTGTCGCCCTTGTGCACGGCACGCACAATGGTGTCGACAACGTTCTCGACGGCAGCGGTCGCCTGCCGACGGTCGGTGTTCAATTTTTGAGTGAGCACATCAATGAGCTCTGCCTTATTCATCCAATCCCTCCGACGCTAGTGGTCCTCGATTTGAACCGACTAGTGCACACGGTAAACCCTCACCCAGCAAATTTCCAAGAGCCACGCGCAATTTCGGGGCCGAAGAATCGGCGGTTTCGCAATCCGATTGCCGCCCTTGACCGGTGGGAGGGCCGGGAATTCGACCCGGTTTAGTTAGGTGAGCGAGAGGAAATTCGCGGTTTCGCGACCGTTCAGGAGGCGGGCAGAGTGCGCGGTTTCCACTGCGGATACGCGGCTTCGTATGCCTTGATGTTATCGAGTTTCCGCAGCGTAAGGGCTATATCGTCGAGCCCTTCGAGCAGCCGCCAGGCGGTGTGGTCGTCAATCTTGAACGGCAGCACCGTCGTTCCCGCGGTGATATTTCGATCTTGAAGATTGGCAGTGATTTCCAGTCCCGGGCTCTGTTCGATCAGCTTCCAAAGTAGTTCCACGCCGTCTTGGGAGACTTCGGCCGCCAGGAGCCCCGCCTTGCCGGCGTTGCCCCGGAAGATGTCACCGAATCGAGATGAGATGACCACCCGGAACCCGTAGTCCATGAGCGCCCACACCGCGTGTTCGCGCGACGAGCCGGTCCCGAAATCGGGTCCGGCGACCAGGACTGACCCCCGGTCAAAGGGGCTGAGGTTGAGGATGAATGAGGGATCCGAGCGCCACCTGGCGAACAACCCGTCCTCGAAACCGGTTCGCGTGACCCGCTTCAAATACTCCGCCGGAATGATCTGATCGGTGTCGACATTGGACCGCCGCAACGGCACACCGATACCGGTGTGCGTGTGAAATGCTTCCATGATCTTCCCTCCGTCGAATAGGTCAGTTCAAATCGGCCGGGGCAGACAGCGTGCCGCGAACTGCCGTCGCGGCGGCGACGGCCGGAGACACCAGATGCGTGCGGCCGCCTTTCCCCTGGCGCCCTTCGAAGTTGCGGTTGGACGTCGCCGCGCACCGCTCCCCCGGCGCCAGCTGGTCCGGATTCATCCCAAGGCACATCGAGCAACCGGCCTGCCGCCATTCGGCGCCCGCGGCGGTGAAAACCTCGCCCAGCCCTTCGGCTTCGGCCTGCGCGCGCACCCGCATGGACCCGGGCACCACGAGCATCCGCACACCCGGCGCCAGCTTGCGGCCGCGCAGCACGTCGGCGACCACCCGCAGGTCCTCGATGCGACCGTTGGTACAAGATCCCACGAACACGGTGTCGATCGCGATATCGCGCATCGGAGTTCCCGGTCGAAGGTCCATGTAAGCCAACGCTTTCTCGGCAGCCTGCCGCTCGGCGTCGCCGGTCATCAGTTCCGGGTCGGGTACCGCCGCGGCCAGGGGCACGCCCTGTCCCGGATTGGTCCCCCACGTCACGAACGGGCTCAACGATGTCGCGTCGAGGTGGACCTCGGTGTCGAAGACGGCACCGGGATCGGTGTTCAGCCCCTGCCAATACCGCATCGCGGCGTCCCACTGCTCCCCCTGCGGCGCGTGCGGCTTGTCGCGCAGGAATTCGAAGGTGGTGGCGTCCGGGGCCACCATGCCCGCCCGGGCACCGGCCTCGATGCTCATATTGCAAATCGTCATCCGGCCTTCCATCGACAGCGATTCGATGGCGCTGCCGCGGTATTCGATGACGTGTCCCTGCCCGCCGCCGGTACCGATCTTGGCGATCAACGCGAGAATGATGTCCTTGGCCGTCACACCGGCGGGCAATTCCCCATCGACATTGACCGCCATCGTCTTGAACGGCCGCAGCGGCAAAGTCTGGGTGGCCAGCACATGCTCGACCTCCGAAGTGCCGATGCCCATCGCCAGTGCGCCGAATGCGCCGTGCGTCGAGGTGTGACTATCACCACAGACCACCGTCATTCCCGGTTGGGTGAGGCCCAATTGCGGACCGACGACATGCACGATGCCTTGCTCGATATCGCCCATCGGATAGAGACGAATACCGAATTCGGCACAATTTCGGCGCAACGTCTCGACCTGGGTGCGCGACACCGGGTCGGCGATCGGCTTGTCGATGTCGACGGTGGGCACGTTGTGATCCTCGGTGGCCAGCGTCAGGTTGGGGCGTCGCACCCGACGGCCGGCCAGGCGCAGCCCGTCGAAGGCCTGCGGGCTGGTGACCTCGTGCACTAGATGCAGATCGATGTAGATGAGGTCGGGTGCATCACCATCCCCGGACACCACAACGTGGTCGTCCCAGACCTTTTCGGCCAGGGTGCGCGGCTTGCCGGATCCCATGTCGAATTCCCCTCGATTCCCTCATGCGCGGCTCGCCGATGGACCATGCACCTGTGATCTCATTATGCGAGACGCTAGTATCTCTTTGTGAGACAGCATAGCGGCATCGGCGTCCTCGACAAAGCCGTGAGTGTCCTGCACACGATCGCCCAATCCCCGTGCGGATTAGCCGAACTGTGCGAGCGGACCGGATTGCCCAGGGCCACTGCCTATCGGCTGGCCGCCGCGCTCGAAGTCCATCGCCTACTGGCCCGAGACGACGAAGGGCGTTGGCGCCTCGGCCCGGCAGTCACCGAACTCGCCGCCCATGTCAACGATCCGCTGCTGGCCGCCAGCGCGGGGGTGCTTCCCCTGTTGCGCGAGACCACAGGTGAGAGCGTGCAGCTGTACCGTCGCGAGGGCACGACAAGGGTCTGTGTGGCCGCCCTGGAACCCACTGCGGGCCTTCGCGATACGGTCCCGGTCGGGGCGCGATTGCCGATGACCGCGGGCTCGGGCGCCAAAGTGCTGCTGGCCCACAGCGACGCGGCAACGCAAAAGGCGGTGCTCCCGACGGCGAAATTCACCGAGCGAACCCTGGCCGAAGTGCGCCGGCGCGGTTGGGCGCAGAGCGTGGCCGAGCGAGAACCCGGAGTCGCGAGCGTGTCCGTTCCCGTGCGAGACGGCCGCGGCGCCGTCATCGCCGCCATCTCGGTGTCCGGGCCCGTCGACCGGATCGGCCGTCGTCCCGGCGCGCGCTGGGCCGCCGATCTCATGTCCGCGGCCGAAGCGCTCACCCGCCGACTCTGAATCGCGTGCCCGTTGAGCCACCACTGCTCACCGGACCGCACGCGGCCTGACAGACTGACGGCCATGGGAACCAATCAGCGCGCGAGCATCGTCATGTCCTCCGACGAAATCGCCGACTTCGTCGTCAAGAGCCGTACCGGGACGCTGGCCACCCTCGGCCCCGACGGCCAACCGCACCTGACCGCAATGTGGTACGCCGTCGTGGACGGCGAAATCTGGCTGGAAACCAAGGCCAAGTCGCAGAAGGCGGTCAACCTCAAACGTGATCCGCGGGTGAGCTTCCTGATCGAGGACGGAAACACCTACGACACGCTGCGAGGGGTGTCGTTCGAGGGAGTCGCGGAGATCGTCGACGATCCCGACGTCTCGCACCGGGTCGGGGTCAGCGTGTTCGAGCGCTACACCGGCCCCTACACCGACGAGATGAAGCCCTACGTCGAGCAGATGATGAACAAGCGGGTCTGCGTGCGTATCGTCGCGCGGCGCGCCCGCTCGTGGGATCACCGCAAACTCGGCATGCCGGCCATGCCGGTGGGTGGGTCCACGGCACCAGCCGTGTTGGGAACCGGTCAATAGTTTTTTGTAGCCCCGATGGGATTCGAACCCACGCTACCGCCGTGAGAGGGCGGCGTCCTAGGCCGCTAGACGACGGGGCCAGACACGATCCGAGGTGTCAGCATAGCTCACCTCGAGAAGCCCACCTAATCGCTTGAGGTGGCGAGATTTTGCTGGGGTACCAGGACTCGAACCTAGAATGGCTGAACCAGAATCAGCTGTGTTGCCAATTACACCATACCCCATTGGCTGCCTAAAACTGCTGGTCAGCGGTCGCTCTGAGCCGTATCACGCCGCTCCGGAGACCGCCGCCGCCAGCCGTTGTCGGCCTTTGCGAACCGCAGTGCAGACTACCAAAGACTCGCGACACAATCCGCACGCGAGGCCTTCGCCTACCCGGCGACCGACTCACGCGCAGCGCGTAGCCGCCGCAAGCTGCGGTCGCGGCCCAGCAGCTCCAGCGATTCAAACAACGGCGGGCTGACCGTCGTTCCCGTGGCGGCAACCCTGATCGGGCCGAAGGCCTTGCGCGGTTTGAGGCCCAGGCTTTCGATGAGCGAGGCTTTCAGAGCCGCCTCGATCTGGGCCGTGGTCCAGTCCGTCAGGCCTTCCAGCGCGGTCAGCGCGGCGTCCAGCACCGCGGCCGCGTCCGGACCGAGTTCCTTGGCGGCGGCCTTGGGATCGATGGTGTATTCGTCGTCGTTGAGGAACTTCAGCAGCTCCCACGCGTCGGCGAGCACGACGATGCGGGTCTGCACCAGGTCGGCGGCGGTGGCGAACGCCGCGTCGTCCAACCCGAGCCGGTGGCCGTGCACGTCGAAGTAGTCGCGCAGCCGGCCCGCGAAGTCCGCCGGCTCGAGCATGCGGATGTGTTCGGCGTTGAGCGCGTCGGCCTTTTTCTGGTCGAACCGCGCGGGGTTGGAGTTGACGTCGACGACGTCGAACGCGGCCACCATTTCGTCGAGGCTGAACAGGTCGTGGTCGTCGGCGATGGCCCAGCCGAGCAGCGCAAGGTAGTTGAGCAGCCCCTCGGGGATGAAGCCCCGGTCGCGGTGGGCGAACAGATTCGACTGCGGGTCGCGCTTGGAGAGTTTTTTGGTCCCCTCCCCCAATACCGTTGGCAGGTGAGCGAACTCCGGGACGCGCTCGGCGACGCCGATCCGGATGAGCGACTGATACAGCGCGAGCTGGCGCGGAGTCGACGGCAGCAGGTCCTCCCCCCGCAGCACGTGGGTGATCTTCATCAGCGCGTCGTCGCACGGGTTGACCAAGGTGTACAACGGATCTCCGTTGGCGCGGGTCAATGCGAAGTCCGGCACGGTGCCCGCGGCGAAGGTGGTGGGTCCGCGCACGAGGTCGTTCCAGCCGAGATCTTCGTCGGGCATCCGCAGCCGCACCACCGGCTTGCGCCCCTCCGCGAGGAAGGCGGCGCGCTGGGCATCGGTCAGCTGCCGGTCGAAGTTGTCGTATCCCAGTTTCGGGTTGCGGCCCGCCGCGATGTGGCGCGCCTCAACCTCTTCCGGGGTCGAGAACGCGTAGTAGGCCTCGCCCGCCTCGAGCAGCCTGGCCACCAAGTCGCGGTAGATCTCCTTGCGCTGCGACTGCCGGTACGGGCCGTAGGGTCCGCCGACTTCGGGCCCCTCGTCCCAGTCGAGACCGAGCCAACGCAGCGCGTCGAGCAGCGCCAGATAGCTTTCCTCGCTGTCCCGTTCGACATCGGTGTCCTCGATGCGAAAGACGAAGGTGCCACCAGTGTGCCGGGCATAGGCCCAGTTGAACAGCGCGGTGCGGACCATACCGACGTGCGGGGTGCCCGTTGGCGACGGGCAGAACCTGACGCGGACTTTCGTTGCAGCAGTCACGACTTTCCTTTACGGACCACAGGATTGGACAAGGTGCCGATGCCCTCGATGGTGATGGCGACGGTGTCGCCATCCTCGATGGGACCGACGCCGGCCGGCGTCCCGGTGAGGATGAGGTCGCCGGGCAGCAGCGTCATCACGGCCGAGATCCATTCGACGATCGCGCCGACATCGTGGATCATCAGCGACGTACGGCTGTTCTGCTTCACCTCGCCGTTGACCTCGGTGCGGATCTCGAGATCCGCCGGGTCGACATCGGTGACGATCCACGGACCCACCGGGCAGAAGGTGTCGTGTCCTTTCGCCCGGGTCCATTGGCCGTCGGCCTTCTGTTGGTCGCGGGCGGACACGTCGTTTCCGATGGTGTAGCCGAGGATGCTGTCGGCGGCCTCGGCGGCCGAGACGTCCTTGCAGGGCCGGCCGATGACCGCGGCCAGCTCGCCCTCGAAATGCACGGGCGATGCGTTGGCGGGCAACCGAATCGGCACGTTCGGGCCGATGATAGCCGTGTTGGGCTTGAGGAAGATGATGGGATCCGGCGCTGCCGGGCCGGTGAACTCCGTCATCTCCGCGATGTGGTCGGCATAGTTCTTGCCGATGCAGACCACCTTGCTGGCCAGTATCGGAGCCAACAGCCGCACATCGGGCAGCGGCCAAGAGCGGCCGGTGAAGTTCGGCGTGCCAAAGGGATGTTCGGCGATCTCGCGGGCGATCATTGCGGCGGGGTCGGCGAGTTCGCCCTCGATGCTGACGAAAGCGACACCGTCCGGACTGGCGATTCGACCAAGGCGCATTTTGTTGAGCCTAGTGACGGTCGCGAGCGCGGCGTAGCCGGGCGTGGCGGGCCGTCACGATTCGATCGAGTGACGGTCGCGAGCGCGGCGTAGCCGGGCGTGGCGGGCCGTCACGATTCGATCGAGTGACGGTCGCGAGCGCGGCGTAGCCGGGCGTGGCGGGCCGTCACGATTCGATCGAGTGACGGTCGCGAGCGCGGCGTAGCCGGGCGTGGCGGGCCGTCACGATTCGACCGAGTGACGGTCGCGAGCGCGGCGTAGCCGGGCGTGGCGGGCCGTCACGATTCGACCGAGTGACGGTCGCGAGCGCGGCGTAGCCGGGCGTGGCGGGCCGTCACGATTCGACCGAGTGACGGTCGCGAGCGCGGCGTGGCCGGGCGCCACCCGCTTGCGGGGGACCGGGCACTGCGGGCAGCATCCGCACGAGTAGTACCAGTGGTTCCCCCTGCGTGTGCAAGCATGGGGAATGCGAACGGGGACGGCCGCCACGCGGGAGCTGGGCGCCGGCGGGCGCTGGGCCATCATGGTCGTATCGCTGGTGGTCACCGCGACTTCCTTTGTCTTCATCAACGGCGTCGCGTTCCTGATTCCCTCGCTGCAGACATCGCGCGGAATCCCACTCGACGAAGCCGGTCTGTTGTCCTCGATGCCCAGCTGGGGCATGGTCGTCACGCTGGTGCTGTGGGGCTACGTGCTGGACCGGGTGGGCGAGCGCCTGGTGATGGCCGCGGGTTCGGCACTGACCGCGGTGGCGGCCTACGCCGCGGCGTCGGCGCATTCGATGGTGTTGATCGCCGTCTACTTGTTTCTCGGCGGCATGGCCGCCGCCAGTTGCAACACGGCCAGCGGCCGGCTGGTATCCGCGTGGTTCCCGCCACACCAACGCGGCCTGGCCATGGGTCTCCGCCAGACCGCGCAGCCCCTCGGAATCGCCTTGGGAGCGCTGGTGATTCCCGAGCTTGCCGAGCAGGGGCCGGATGCGGGGCTCAGGTTCACGGCCTATGCGTGCGCGTTTGGCGCGATCGCCAGCGCGCTCGGCATCATCAACCCGCCCCGCAAGCCCAGGGCGAAGGCCAGCCATTCGGAACTCTCCAGCCCCTACCGAGGGTCGTTGACGCTGTGGCGAATTCACACGGTCGCGGGCCTGATGATGGTGCCGCAGACGGTCACCGTCACGTTCATGCTGGTGTGGCTGATCAAGAATCTGCACTGGTCGGTCGCGGCTGCCGGCAGTCTGGTCACACTTTCTCAGGTGCTGGGTGCCGTCGGCCGGGTCCTGGTGGGCCGCTGGTCCGACCGGATCGGCTCGCGAATGCGACCGGTCCGCATCATCGCGGCCGCGGCTTCCATCACCCTCTTTCTCTTGGCCTGGGCCGATTTCCTGAATTCGAGGTACCAGGCGCCCCTGATGGTCGCCATCGCGGTGATCGCCGTGCTCGACAACGGGTTGGAGGCCACGGCCATCACCGAATTCGCCGGGCCGTTCTGGAGCGGGCGCGCCCTGGGCATCCAGAACACCACCCAGCGGGTGTTGGCCGCTGCGGCGCCACCGCTCTTCGGCGCGTTGATCACCGCGGCAAAATACCCGAACGCGTGGATATTGTGCGGATTGTTTCCGGTGGCCGCGGTGCCGTTGGTGCCGGCGCGGTTACTCCCGCCGGGCCTGGAAACTACAGCCCGGCGGCAATCCGTTCGCCGACTTCGGTGGTGGCGGGCCGTTCGTCCCCACGCGTTGCAAGATAGGACTCGACAGCCCGATCCACCCGGGTAGCGGCCTCGTCCTCGCCGAGATGGGCGAGCAGCAACGCCACCGACATGATCGCAGCGGTCGGGTCGGCGATGCCCTGACCGGCGATGTCCGGCGCGCTGCCGTGCACCGGCTCGAACATCGACGGGTTGGTCCGGGTGGCGTCGATGTTTCCGCTGGCGGCCAAGCCAATTCCGCCGCACACGGCCGCGGCCAAGTCCGTGATGATGTCGCCGAACAGGTTGTCGGTGACGATCACGTCGAAGCGCCCGGGGTCGGTGACCATGAAGATGGTGGCGGCGTCGATGTGTTGGTACGCGACCTCGACGTCGGGGTGGTCCTTCCCGACCTCGGCCACGATGCGCGCCCATAACTTTCCGGCGAAGGTCAGCACGTTGGTCTTGTGCACCAGCGTCAGGTGCTTGCGACGACGCTCGGCGCGTTCGAACGCGTCGGCCACCACGCGGCGCACACCGAAGGCGGTGTTCAGGCTCACCTCTGTGGCGACTTCGTGGGGCGTGCCGGTGCGGATCGCGCCGCCGGTACCGGTGTAGGGGCCTTCGGTCCCCTCGCGCACCACCACGAAATCGATGTCGGGGTTTCCCGCCAGCGGGCTGCGCACACCGGGATACAGCCGGCCCGGTCGCAGGTTGACGTGATGATCCAGCTCAAAACGCAGGCGCAGCAACAGGCCCCGCTCCAGCACGCCGCTGGGTACCGACGGATCGCCGATCGCCCCGAGCAGGATGGCGTCGTGCTGGCGCAGTTCGGCGAGCACGGATTCCGGCAGCAGTTCGCCGCTGGCGTGATACCGCCGGGCGCCCAAGTCGTAATCGGTCTTCTCGACACCGGGCAGCACCGCATCGAGGATTTTGACGGCCTCGGCCGTCACTTCCGGCCCGATACCGTCGCCGCCGATAACAGCCAACTTCACGACAGATCAACCACCTCAAGCTTGTTCGCGCTTACCGCCGCAGCGATGGCCGACCGCACATCCCCCGGCACGTCCTGGTCCAGCCGCAGCAGAATCGTCGCGAACGGGCCCTCGGCGTCTTCGGACAGCTGCGCCGCGTGGATGTTCACCCCGGCGCCACCGAGCAACGTGCCGATCTTGCCCAATGCTCCCGGTTGGTCGACGTAATGGATGATCAAGTTGGTGCCTTCGGCGCGCAGGTCAAAGTGGCGGCCGTTGATCTGCACGATCTTCTCGACCAACTGCGGCCCGGACAGGGTGCCGGCCACGTTGACCGTGGTGCCGTCGTGGGTGACCGCGCGCAAGTCGACGACGCTGCGGTGGTTGGGGCTCTCGGAGGCCTTGATGAGTTCGGCGGTGACGCCGCGTTCCTCGGCCAACGCCGGTGCGTTGACGAAAGTGACCGGACCCTCGACCACCGCCGAGAACAGTCCGCGCAGAGCCGAAAGCTTCAGCACCTCAACGTCTTCGGAGGCCAGCTCGCCGCGCACCTGCACCGACACCGACACCGGGGGTCCGTCGGACAGCGAGGCGGCCAGCACGCCGAGCTTGCGGACAAGGTCCAGCCAGGGCGCTACCTCTTCGTTGACCACGCCGCCGCCGACGTTGACGGCGTCGGGGACGAACTCCCCGGCCAGCGCGAGCTTCACGCTTTCGGCGACGTCGGTGCCCGCCCGGTCCTGGGCCTCGGATGTGGACGCGCCCAGGTGCGGCGTGACCACCACCTGCGGCAACTCGAACAGCGGGCTATCGGTGCACGGCTCCTTGGCGAAGACGTCGATACCGGCGGCCCGGACATGGCCGCTGCTCACCGCCTCCGCCAGGGCGGCCTCGTCCACCAGGCCGCCGCGGGCGGCGTTGACGATGATGATGCCCGGCTTGGTCTTCGCCAGCGCGTCTTTGCCGATCAGGCCCGCCGTCTCGGGCGTCTTCGGTAGGTGCACCGAGATGATGTCGGCGCGGCCCAGGAGGTCGTCGAGGGGCAACAGTTCGATCCCCAGCTGCGCGGCCCGGGCCGGCGAGACATACGGGTCGTAGGCGACGAGGTGGGTGCCGAAGGCCGTCAACCGCTGGGCGACCAACTGCCCGATCCGGCCGAGCCCCACCACGCCGACCGTCTTACCGAAAATCTCGGTGCCGTTGAACGACGACCGCTTCCAGGCGTGCTCGCGCAGCGACGCGTCGGCCGCCGGGATCTGCCGGGCGGCAGCCAGGAGCAGCGCCAACGCGTGCTCGGCGGCGCTGTGGATATTCGAGGTGGGCGCGTTGACCACCAGCACGCCGCGCTCGGTCGCCGCGTCCACGTCGACGTTGTCCAGGCCGACCCCGGCGCGGGCGACGATCTTCAGTTTGGGTGCGGCTGCCAGCACCTCGGCGTCGACGGTGGTGGCCGAGCGCACCAGCAGCGCGTCGGCCTCCGGCACTGCGGCCAGCAGCTTCTCCCGGTCCGGCCCGTCTACCCAGCGCACCTCGACCTGGTCTCCCAGGGCGGCGACAGTCGATTGGGCGAGTTTGTCGGCGATCAATACAACAGGCAGATTCACCCGGCCAGCCTATCGGCTGGCGTTGACGCGCATCGACGGGCTCACCACTGCCGTAACTGCGCCGACGCGCGGTTGGGGTGCGGGTCATCGCGGTCCTACGATGCGCTCGTGACCAAACTTGCGATCGTCTACTACTCGGCCACCGGCCATGGCACCGCGATGGCGCAACGCGTTGCCGCCGCGGCCGAGGCCGCGGGCGCCGAAGTCCGCCTGCGACACGTCGCCGAGACCCGCGACCCGGAATCGTTTGCGCAGAATCCGGCCTGGACGGCGAATTACCAAGCGACCAAAGACCTCCCGGCAGCCACCGGTGAGGACATCGTCTGGGCCGACGCGGTCATCTTCGGTTCGCCGACCCGCTTCGGCTCTCCCGCTGCGCAATTGCGCAATTTCCTCGACTCGCTGGGCGGGCTGTGGGCCGAAGGCAAGCTCGCGGACAAGATCTATGCGGCCTTCACCTCCTCCAACACCCTGCACGGCGGTCAGGAGACCACGCTGCTGGCGCTGTACATCACCCTGATGCATTTCGGCGGCATCATCGTGCCGCCCGGCTACACCGACCCGCTGAAGTTCGTCGACGGCAACCCGTACGGGGTGAGCCTGGTGTCCACCCATGACAACATCAGCGAGTTCGACGACGCGACGGCCAACGCGTTAGACCATCTGGCCCGCCGGGTAGTTGAGGTGGCCCGGCGTCTGGCGCCGTAACCCGTACCCGAGCGTGAAACTGTTGCGAATTTTTTCGCTGTTTTTCGCAACAGTTTCACGCTCGGCGGAATAGTCAGGCCGTCTCGGTGATCGGCCGGTCGACCCAGCTCATCAGGTCGCGCAGCTTCTTGCCGGTCACCTCGATGGGATGCTCGGCGTTCTCCTTGCGCAACTGCTCCAGTTCCTTGTTGCCGCCCTCGACGTTCGCCACCAGCTTCTTGACGAAGGTGCCGTCCTGGATGTCGCGCAGGATCTCCCGCATCCGCTCCTTGGTGCCGGCGTCGATGACCCGCGGACCCGACAGATACCCGCCGAACTCGGCGGTGTCGGACACCGAGTAGTTCATCCGGGCGATGCCGCCTTCGTACATCAGGTCGACGATCAGCTTGAGCTCGTGCAGCACCTCGAAGTACGCCATCTCCGGCGGGTAACCGGCCTCGACCATCACGTCAAAACCCGCCTTCACCAATTCCTCTGTGCCGCCGCACAACACGGCCTGCTCGCCGAACAGGTCGGTCTCGGTCTCGTCCTTGAAGGTGGTCTTGATGACGCCGGCCCGGGTACCGCCGATGGCCTTGGCGTAGGACAGCGCCAACGCCTCGCCCTTGCTGGTCGGGTCCTGGTCGACCGCGATCAGGCAGGGCACGCCCTTGCCGTCGACGAACTGACGGCGCACCAGGTGGCCGGGTCCCTTCGGGGCGACCATCGCGACGGTCACATCGGTGGGCGGCTTGATCAGACCGAAGTGGATGTTGAGCCCGTGCCCGAAGAACAGTGCGTCACCGGGCTTGAGGTTGGGCTCGATGTCGTTCTTGAAGATGTCCGCCTGCGCGGTGTCAGGCGCCAACAGCATGATGACGTCGGCCCACTTGGCCACCTCGGCGGGGGTGTCGACGTCCAGACCCTGCTCCTCCACCTTGGCCCGCGACTTCGAACCCTCCTTGAGCCCCACGCGCACCTGCACGCCGGAGTCGCGCAGGCTCAGTGAGTGCGCGTGCCCCTGGCTGCCGTAACCGATCACGCCGACCTTGCGGCCCTGGATGATCGACAGGTCTGCGTCGTCGTCGTAGAACATTTCTAGTGCCACTGTTGAATATCTCCTTGTGTGTTACTTGGCCGTGGCGATGCCGCGCGGACCGCGGGACAACGACACCACTCCCGATTGGACTATCTCGCGGATACCGAACGGTTCCAGCACCCGCAGCAGCGCCTCGATCTTGCCGCGGTCACCGGTCGCCTCGATCGTCAGCGCCTCCGGAGATACGTCAATCACCTTGGCGCGGAACAGGTTCACCGCCTCGATCACCTGGCTGCGACTACCGGCGTCGGCGTGCACCTTGATCAGCGCCAACTCCCGGGACATCGAGGTGGTCTCGTCCAGCTCGACGATCTTGATGACGTTGATCAGCTTGTTGAGTTGCTTGGTGATCTGCTCGAGCGGGGTCTCCTCGGCGCTGACCACAATGGTCATGCGCGACATGTCCTTTTGCTCGGTGGCACCCACGGCCAGCGACTCGATGTTGAAACCTCGTCGCGAGAACAGCGCGGCCACGCGCGCGAGCACACCGGGTTTGTCCTCCACCAACACCGATAGCGTATGAGTGTTCATCAGGCGTGCCCTTCGCTCTCGTCGTCGAACAGCGGGCGAATGCCACGGGCGGCCTGAATCTCGTCGTTGCTGGTGCCGGCCGCCACCATCGGCCACACCTGCGCGTCCGCGCCGACGATGAAATCGATCACCACCGGGCAATCGTTGATCGCGCGGGCCTGGTTGATCACGTCCTCGACGTCTTCGGAACGCTCGCAACGCAACCCGACACAACCCAGCGCCTCCGCCAGCTTCACGAAGTCGGGGATGCGATGCGAATGCGTGGCCAGGTCCGTCTGCGAATACCGCTCCTCGTAGAACAGCGTCTGCCACTGGCGCACCATGCCCAGGTTGCCGTTGTTGATCAGCGCCACCTTGATCGGCACGCCCTCGATCGCGCAGGTGGCCAACTCCTGGTTGGTCATCTGGAAGCAGCCGTCGCCGTCGATGGCCCACACCTCGGCCTCCGGGCGAGCCATCTTGGCCCCCATGGCCGCCGGGATGGCGAAACCCATGGTGCCCAGGCCGCCGGAATTGATCCAGGTGCGCGGGTTCTCGTAGGAGATGAACTGCGCGGCCCACATCTGGTGCTGCCCAACGCCGGCGACGTACACCGCGTCGGGGCCGGCGATCTGACCCAGCTTCTCGATGACGTATTCCGGGCCGAGGCTGCCGTCGCTCTGCGGGCCGTAGCTCAGCGGGTAGGTGGACTGAACGCTGTCCAGATACACCCACCACTCGGTCATGTCGACGTTGCCGGGAATGTCGTAGTGGCGCAGCATCGCGATCAGATCGGTGATGACCGCCTTGACGTCGCCGACGATCGGTACATCGGCGTGGCGGTTCTTGCCGATCTCGGCCGGGTCGATGTCGGCGTGAATGACCCTGGCCTCCGGCGCGAACGTTTCGAGTTTCCCCGTGACCCGGTCGTCGAAGCGGGTGCCCAGGGCGATCAACAGGTCGCTGCGCTGCAGCGCCGCCACCGCGGCGACCGTGCCGTGCATGCCGGGCATGCCCAGGTGCTGTCGATGGCTGTCGGGGAACGCGCCGCGCGCCATCAGCGTGGTGACCACCGGGATGCCGGTCAGCTCGGCCAGCTCCCGCAGCTGCTCGGTCGCCTCGCCGCGGATGACTCCACCGCCCACGTAAAGCACCGGTTTGCGGGCGGCCGCGATCAGCTTGGCGGCCTCGCGGATCTGCCGGTTGTGCGGCTTGATGTTCGGCTTGTACCCGGGCAGGTCCATGCGGGGCGGCCAGCTGAACGTGCACTGACCCTGCAGCACGTCTTTGGGGATGTCGACAAGCACCGCACCGGGGCGGCCCGAGGAAGCGATGTGGAAGGCCTCGGCGAGCACCTGGGGGATCTCGTCGCCCGAGCGGACCAGGAAGTTGTGCTTGGTGATCGGCATCGTGATGCCCGAGATGTCGGCTTCCTGGAAGGCATCGGTGCCGATCAGCGTGCGACCGACCTGGCCGGTGATGGCGACGACCGGGACCGAGTCCATTTGGGCGTCGGCCAGCGGCGTGACGAGGTTGGTTGCGCCGGGACCCGACGTGGCCATGCACACCCCGACCTTGCCGGTGGCGTGGGCGTAGCCGCTGGCGGCATGGCCGGCGCCCTGCTCGTGGCGAACCAGCACGTGGCGAAGCTTTTTCGAGTCGAACAGCGGGTCATAAACCGGCAACACGGCGCCGCCGGGAATTCCGAAGATGACCTCGACGTCGAGTTCCTCCAGCGACCGGATCACCGACTGGGCGCCGGTAAGTTTCTCGGGCCCAACACGTTTCGGCTTGCTCGGCGAAGATTTCGCGGTGGGCTTGGTCGCGTCGGAGGCGATGTCGGCGGCACGCTGAGGCTGTGTGGCGTGCTGCCTGGCGGGTGCGCTCACTGTCTTTGGT
Source organism: Mycobacterium sp. SMC-2 (assembly GCF_025263485.1). NCBI lineage: Bacteria > Bacillati > Actinomycetota > Actinomycetes > Mycobacteriales > Mycobacteriaceae > Mycobacterium > Mycobacterium sp. SMC-2. Next base: position 2,381,785 of record NZ_CP079863.1, on the reverse strand, counting down.
CCTTATTCACTCTGGGAATCTCGCTGGGGCAAGAAAAAACCCCCGACAGCTCATCTGCTGCACGAGGGTCGCGTTGGTCTGGATAGCTTCAAATGCCGAAGAGGCTAGTCAGGCACCAACGCGCCGACTAATTACTACGAGCATCCCGGGCTGTCCGGCGGTATCCATAACGTCCGACGGTAGCCTTCGCACAGCTCAGCAGTCAAATCCGCCGCCGCCGGCTCGCGCGGAGATCCGGTCGGACGTGCCGGGTGAAATGATGGCCGGGTGGCTACCGGTTCGTCTTCCCACACACCTGTCGTGATCAAGATTTCCCCGATCGCGCACCTGGCAGTCGGGTTCTTCACCCTCGGGTTGCTGATACCGGTGATGCTGTGGCCGCCGTCGGCACCGTTGCTGGTGATCCCCGTGGTGCTCTCGGCCCTGATCGTGCGGTTACGCACCGTCGCCGACGATCGCGGAGTGACCGTCCGCACGCTGCTGGGCAGCCAGACGGTGCAGTGGGATGACATCGACGGGCTGCGCTTCCACCGGGGTTCCTGGGCACGCGCACACCTCAAAAGCGGCGCGGAGTTGCGCTTGCCCGCGGTGACGTTCGCGACGCTGCCGCAGCTGACCGAGGCCAGCTCGGGGCGGGTGCCCAACCCCTATCAGTGAGTCCTCAGGCGATCGGGTTGACCCCGTTGAGCAGCACCCATACCGCGATGCCTGCGGCGATGCCGACCAGCAACGCGACGAACGACCCGATGAAGGGCCGATGCGCCCAGCCCCGCCGCGCATCGAGACCGTAGCGGCCGGGCCCGCACAGGATGACCGCGACGGCCAAGACGATCAGGGTGATCTGGTATTCGTGTCCGTCCGGCAGGAAGTACGTGAAGCTGTGCGGATGCGGGCGGGCCGTGATGGTGGCCAGCATGCCGTTGATCAGAAAGGCCAGCGCACCGGCCGCGGCCACCGGGGTGAACAACCCCAGGACCAGCAGCACACCTGCGACGAGCTCGCCGCCGGCGCTGACATAGGCGAGGATGTCGGCGTGCTGGTAGCCGACGTCGGACAGCGAGTTCTTGAACCCACCCACCCCTGAGCCGCCCCACCAGCCGAACAGCTTCTGCAACCCGTGGGCGGCCAGCACGACTCCGAGGCCGACCCGCAAGATCAGCAAACCCAGATGCTGGGTTCCGCGCCGACCGACGTCGTGCAGCCGGCCGTGGTGTTCGTCCCCGTCGATCTCGGTGGGCTCGGCGGCCGCGTGCCGGGACGGCTGCGGCTGGACGTAGGGCAGGGGCTCCTGCTGGTCAAGCATGTTGTAGCCCGCTGCGCTGGGTGCGCCCAGGGCGGCGTGGTCGCCCATGTAGGGGATGACCGTGGTGGTTCCGGTGGAGGGGTTGAAATCGCCGGGGTAACCGACGGGCGTCAAGTCGTCTTCGGGGTCAACCACGCGCGCCGTCGCCGGGCGTCCCGGGGTTGGCTCCGGGGATTCGCCGGGCCGCTGCCAATGTCCGTCATTAGGTTGACTGGTCACGCGTGTCAGGGTAAGGGCAATTGGCGCTGAATTGGGGATTTGAGCGGCGCTTTCGGCAGGCAATCGGTGGTTTGCGCGCCAAACAACCCCGGATTGGCCCGAAATTGCCTCGGTCGCGGCTCCGAAGGGTCGAAAACGGCGCATCTCGGACCCGGGAGGCGGCCGTTGGGCGGCGCGAAAGGCCTTCCGGTCGTGCCGGGCCGGGCGGATAGGCGCACGTGTGTGGCGGCGGCGGCCGCACTATCCGTAGCCTGTCGGTCATGCGACTACGGCGCTCGGTTCGGTGCGGGTTTGCCGCGCTCTGCGCGGTGGTGCTGGTCGCGAGCGGGTGCGCGCGGTTCAACGACGCCCAGTCGCAGCCGTTCACCACAAATCCGGAACTCAAGCCCCAACCCAGCTCGACGCCTCCCCCGCCGCCGCCGCTGCCGCCCACGCCGTTCCCCAAGGCCTGCCCGGCTCCGGGCGTGATGCAGGGCTGCCTGGAGAGCACCAGCGGGCTCATCATGGGGCCCGACAGCAAAACCGCCCTGGTCGCCGAGCGCACCACCGGCGCGGTCAAGAAGATCTCGGTCAGCGCCGAGCCGAAGGTGAAGATGGTCATCCCGGTCGACCCGTCCGGGGACGGCGGGCTGATGGACATCGTGCTGTCGCCGACCTACACCCAGGACCGGTTGATGTATGCCTACGTCAGCACGCCCACCGACAATCGGGTCATCCGGGTGGCCGACGGCGACATCCCGAAGGACATCCTGACCGGGATCCCCAAGGGCGCCACCGGAAACACCGGCGCGCTGATCTTCACCAGCCCCACCACGCTGGTCGTGATGACCGGCGACGCCGGCAACCCTGCGATTGCCGCCGACCCGAAATCGCTGGCCGGCAAGGTCCTGCGCATCGAGCAACCGACCACCATCGGCCAGGCGCCGCCGACGACCGCGCTGTCGGGCGTCGGCTCCGGCGGCGGCATGTGCATCGACCCCGTGGACGGCTCGCTGTATGTCGCCGACCGCACCCCCACCGCAGATCGCTTGCAGCGCATCACCAAGACGTCGGAGGTCTCCACGGTGTGGACGTGGCCGGACAAGCCTGGCGTGGCCGGCTGCGCGGCGATGGACGGGACCGTGCTGGTCAACCTGATCAACACCAAGCTGACGGTGGCCGTGCGGCTGGCGCCGTCGACGGGCGCGGTCACCGGCGAACCCGACGTCGTGCGCAAGGACACCCACGCCCACGCGTGGGCGCTGCGGATGTCGCCCGACGGGAACGTCTGGGGCGCAACCGTTAACAAGACGGCCGGCGATGCCGAGAAGCTCGACGACGTGGTGTTCCCGCTGTTCCCACAGGGCGGCGGCTTCCCGCGCAACAACGACGACAAGACCTAGGTCTTAGCGCGCCCGTCGCGTGTCCATCCTGCGACGCCGAGTCGGCGCGTCGCGTCGCCTGATTCACTCTCGATTCGGTCGGCGCTTACCCCTGACCGCAGGCGGCCAGGACGAGTTCGCGCACCCGGGCCGCATCGGCTTGCCCGCGGGTGGCTTTCATCACCGCTCCGACGATCGCACCGGCCGCGGCGACCTTGCCGCCGCGGATCTTTTCCGCGACATCGGGATTGGCGGCCAGCGCTTCGTCGACCGCGGCCTGCGTCACCGAATCGTCGCGCACCAGCTCGAGGCCGCGGGACGTCATCACCTGCTCGGGGTCGCCCTCGCCGGCCAGCACTCCCTCCACGACCTGGCGGGCCAGCTTGTTGGACAGCTTGCCCTGGTCGACGAGTGCGATCACCGCGGCTACCTGGGCCGGGGTGATGGCCAACTCGTCCAAACCGATGTTCGCCTCGTTGGCCTTCTGCACCAAGAAGTTTCCCCACCATGCGCGCGCCTGATCGCTGGCGGCGCCGTGCTTGACGGTCTCGATGACCAGTTCCACGGCGCCGGCGTTGACCAGGTCGCGCATCACTTCGTCCGAGATACCCCACTCCTGCTGAATCCTCTTGCGGCTCAGCCACGGTAGCTCCGGGATCGTTTGACGCAACTGCTCGACCAACTCGCGGCTGGGCGCGACGGGTTCCAGGTCGGGCTCGGGGAAATAGCGGTAGTCCTCGGCGGTCTCCTTGGTGCGGCCCGGGCTGGTGTACCCGGCCTCGTGGAAGTGCCTGGTCTCCTGGATGATCTGACCGCCGGACGCGAGGATGGCGGCCTGCCGCTGCATCTCGTAACGCACCGCGACCTCAACGCTTTTCAGCGAGTTGACGTTCTTGGTCTCGGTGCGGGTGCCGAACTCGGTCGTGCCCTTCGGCATCAGCGACACGTTGGAATCACAACGCATCGAGCCCTGGTCCATCCTGACATCCGATACATCCAAGGCGCGCAACAGGTCTCGCAATGCCGTGACATAGGCGCGGGCGATCTGCGGCGCCCGGGCACCGGCGCCCACGATGGGCTTGGTCACGATTTCGATCAGCGGCACTCCGGCACGGTTGTAATCGAGCAGCGATGTCGTCGCGCCGTGGATGCGGCCCGTTTCGCTGCCCAGGTGGGTTAGCTTGCCGGTGTCTTCCTCCATGTGCGCGCGCTCGATGTCGACCCGCCAGGTGGTGCCGTCTTCCAACGGGGCGTCGAGGTACCCGTTGATGGCGATCGGCTCGTCGTATTGGGAGATCTGGTAGTTCTTCGGCATGTCCGGGTAGAAGTAGTTCTTCCGGGCGAAGCGGCACCAGGGCACGATCTCGCAGTTCAGCGCCAACCCGATGCGGATGGCGGACTCCACTGCCTTTTGGTTGAGCACCGGCAGCGACCCGGGCAGCCCGAGGCACACCGGGCATACCTGGGTGTTGGGTTCGGCGCCGAAGGCCGTGGAGCAGCCGCAGAACATCTTCGTGACGGTCGACAGCTCGACGTGGACCTCGAGGCCGAGTACCGGGTCGAAACGCGCGATGACGTCGTCGTAATCCATGAGATCGGCGCTGGTAGCAACACTCATGCCGTCGATCGTAGTGGTGACCGCGAGCGCGGCGGAGCCGGGCGAAGCGGGTCAGGGCCATCAGCCCCAGTGGTGACCGCGAGCGCGGCGGAACCGGGCGAAGCGGGTCAGGGCCATCAGCCCCAGTGGTGACCGCGAGCGCGGCGGAGCCGGGCGAAGCGGGTCAGGGCCAGTGCGGCGAGCGCGGCACCGGGAACCGGTTGCGCTCCTCTCCCCTGCCCGGGAACATGTCGGCGAGCACAGCCGCCATCTCCAGGTAACTGCGCCGGCTTTCATTGCTCAGTCGATCTAACTCGATCTGCCTGCCCTCGTGTATGTGCCGGTCGAACGGCAGCACCACCGTCGCTGCGATGCGCGTGGACAATTGTTCGAGTTCCTTGGCGGCCAGCAGCTCAACCTTGGCAGGCTCCACGTGGTTGATCGCCAGTATCGTCGAACGCACCAACGGGTGATATCCGTTGTTAGTCAACCAATTCAGCGTGGTGGCGGTCTTTCGTATCGCATCGATGGAGGTGCTGGTCACCACCACCAGTGCCCGCGCCTCGGGCAGGACCGCGTCCATCACACCCGAATTGAGCGCCTTGGCGCAGTCCACCAACACCACCGAATAGTGGTTCCGCAAGAGCGAAAACGCTTTGACCACGTCGTGACGCTCGAGCCGCCAGTCGGTGTGCGCGTAGTCGGGCAAACCGAGCACTTCCAGGCCGAAATTGTTCATGTAGGTGTGCGCCCGGACGTCGGCGTAGCTCGTGATCGCCTTGTCGGCGAGCAGGTCGGCCATGCCGAGCGAGTTGGGACGGCCATGCCGCTCCGGCAGGTCCCCGGCGTCAATGTCGACGGCGATGACCCGGTCGTGGCGCACGTCGGCGAACGTCGACCCCAGCGCCTCCACCACCGCGGTCTTGCCGACGCCGCCTTTGAGGTTGAGGACGGCGATGGGAAACGCCCCGCCGACGACCGCGCGGATGCGCTTTCGCAGCTCTTCTTTGTACTGCGCGTCTTTGCCGGGGCCCAGATCAACCCCCGTCACCCGATGAACCAGTTCTCGCCAGCCGAACCTGGACGACCCCTCGCGCTCGCGCTGATCGAGCCCGTCCAGTGCAGTCCCGCCCGGCAGCGGCGCCGGCCGCGGCGGCGAAGGGACTCGCGAGGCCGGGGCGGGCGGGGGTGGTGTGCGCTGCGGCCGGGGGATGGCTGGTTCCGAGCGATGGGGCTGCGGCACGGTGGCGGGTGCCCTGCCGGTATCAGGAGGCCCGCCCGGTGGATGCGGCGGCCTAACCGGCGGGCCCGGTGGCCACGCCGACGCCGCGGGGTGCTGAACTCCGCGAATCGAACCGCGGTTGCTCACAATCCCGGTATAACCGCTTGCAGCCGGTGCGGAAACCACGAATTCGTGGCCTTGGCCCGGTCGGGGCCCCGTCTGCCGAAGCCGCCGGATCAGCCGAAGAAGGCCGCGGCGTCGTCGTAGCGACTTTCCGGCACCAGCTTGAGTCGGCGCACGGCGTCGGCCAGCGCCACCCGGCCGATGTCCTGCCCCCGCAGCGACACCATCTGGCCGTACTCCCCGGCATGGGCCGCATCGGCGGCGTTGACGCCGAAGCGGGTGGCCAGCACCCGGTCGTAGGCCGTCGGGGTACCACCGCGCTGGACGTGACCCAGCACGGTCACCCGGACGTCCTTGTTGATCCGCTTTTCCACCTCGGCACCCAGCTGGGCCGCCACACCGGTGAATTTCTCATGACCGAACTCGTCAATCCCACCCTCGCGCAACGAGATCGAGCCGGGGATGGGCTTGGCCCCCTCGGCGACCACGCAGATGAAGTGCGAATCCCCGCGCTGGAAGCGGCGTTTGACCAGCCGGCAAACCTCCTCCACGTCGAAGGGCTGCTCGGGAATCAGCGTCATGTGCGCGCCGGAAGCCATGCCGGCGTTCAGCGCGATCCACCCCGCATGCCTGCCCATCACCTCCACCAGCATCACCCGCTGGTGGGATTCGGCGGTGCTGTGCAGGCGGTCGATGGCTTCCGTGGCCACCGTCAGCGCGGTGTCGTGGCCGAAAGTGACGTCGGTGCAATCGATGTCATTGTCGATGGTCTTCGGCACGCCGACGACGGGAACGTTTTCCTCCGACAGCCAGTGCGCGGCGGTCAGGGTGCCTTCGCCGCCGATCGGGATGAGCACGTCGATGCCGTTGTCGTCCAGGGTCTGCTTGATCTGGTCCAGCCCGGCGCGCAGCTTGTCCGGGTGCACCCGCGCGGTCCCCAGCATCGTGCCGCCCTTGGCCAACAGCCGGTCATTGCGGTCGTCGTTATGCAGTTGTATGCGCCGGTTTTCCAGCAACCCGCGCCACCCGTCCTGGAAGCCGACCACCGACGAGCCGTACCGGGCGTCGCAGGTGCGCACCACCGCCCGAATGACGGCGTTCAGCCCCGGGCAGTCGCCGCCTCCGGTGAGAACTCCGATCCGCATGCCTTCATCTTGCCTGGGGCGGCGGCCCGATGGCGCGGGCAGCTCAAAATCGCTCGGGAAGTGGCGTTACAGGGTGGGTGGCGACGGTAGCGGGCCGCGGGCCGCCTCGTAGGCGGCGCCCACCCGGTAGAGGCGGTCGTCGGCCAGTGCCGGCGCCATGATCTGCAGCCCGACCGGCAGGCCGTCATCCGGTGACAGCCCCGACGGCACCGACATGCCGCAGTGGCCGGCCAGGTTCAGCGGCAGCGTGCACAGGTCGAACAGGTACATGGCCAGCGGATCGTCCACCTTCTCCCCCAGCGGGAAGGCGGTGGTCGGAGTGGCGGGTGACACGACCACGTCGACGGACTGGTACGCCCCGTCGAGGTCGCGGGCGATCAGCGTGCGCACCTTCTGCGCCTGGTTGTAATAGGCGTCGTAATAACCGGCCGACAGCGCGTAGGTGCCGATCATTATGCGCCGCTTGACTTCCGGGCCGAAACCGGCGGCCCGGGTCAGCGCCATCACTTCCTCGGCGCTGTGCGTGCCGTCGTCACCGACGCGCAGCCCGTAACGCATCGCGTCGAAGCGGGCCAGGTTGCTCGACACCTCCGACGGCAGGATCAGGTAGTAGGCGGCCAGCGCGTACTCGAAGTGCGGGCAGTCGACTTCGCTCACCTCGGCGCCCAGCTCGGTCAGCCGGGCGACCGCGGCCTCGAACGAGGCCAGCACTCCGGGCTGGTAGCCGTCACCGCGCAGCTGCTTCACGACTCCGACGCGCACGCCCTTGAGGTCCCCGGCCGCGCCGGCTTTGGCGGCGGCGACGACATCGGGCACCGCCGCCTCGACGGACGTGGAGTCGCGGTGGTCGTGCCCGGCGATCACCTGGTGCAGCAACGCGGTGTCCAGCACCGTACGCGCGCACGGGCCGCCCTGATCCAAGGACGACGCGCACGCCACCAGCCCGTAGCGGGACACGGTGCCGTAGGTGGGCTTGACGCCGACCGTCGCGGTCAGCGCCGCCGGCTGGCGGATAGAGCCGCCGGTGTCGGATCCGATGGCAAGGGGTGCCTGGAACGCGGCCAGCGCCGCCGCGCTGCCTCCCCCGGAGCCGCCGGGCACCCGGTCGAGGTCCCACGGGTTGCGGGTGGGGCCGTAGGCGGAGTTCTCCGTCGACGATCCCATCGCGAATTCGTCCATGTTGGTCTTGCCGAGAATCGGGATGCCCGCGGCGCGCAACCGCGTGGTGACGGTTGCGTCGTAGGGAGAACGCCAGCCCTCGAGAATCTTGGAGGCGCAGGTGGTGGGCATGTCGACGGTGGTGAAGACGTCCTTGAGCGCCAGCGGCACCCCGGCCAGCGCCGAGGGCAGCCGCTCGCCGGCGGCCACCGCCTCGTCGACCACGGCCGCCGCGCCCAGCGCTTCGTCGGCGGCGACGTGCAGGAAAGCGTGGTATCGGTCGTCGGTGGCCGCGATCTGGTCCAGGCAGGCCTGGGTGACCTCGACCGACGACAGCTCCTTGGCGGCGATCCGGGCGGCCAGGGTCGCGGCGTCGGACCGGATGATCTCGTTCACTCGCTGTCCCCGAGGATCTGCGGCACCGCGAAGCGGCCGTCGACCGCCTCGGGCGCCTCGGCCAGCGCTTCCTGCTGGGTCAGGCAGCGGATCGGCGCGTCAGGGCGGGTGACGTTCACGTCCTTGAGCGGGTTGCCGGTCGCTTCGACGCCGGTGACGTCGACCGCCTGCACCTGGCTGACGTGGGTCAGGATGGCATCGAGCTGGCCGGCGAAGCTGTCGAGCTCGCTGTCGGTCAGTGCCAGCCGGGACAGCCGGGCCAGGTGCGCCACCTCGTCGCGGGAGATCTGAGACACGACAGGAAAGCCTAGCCGCGAGCGCGCCGACGGGTTCAGGGCCGCCCGCTATCCACGGAAATGCAGTCGACGCATCGCTGTGCAACAGTGTTGGCCGTGCCGTCGTATCTGTTGCGCATCGAGCTGGTCGACCGCCCGGGCAGCCTGGGCTCGCTGGCCGTGGCGCTCGGCTCGGTGGGCGCCGACATCTTGTCGCTCGACGTCGTCGAGCGCAGCTCGGGGTATGCGATCGACGACCTGGTGATCGAATTGCCGCCGGGAGCGCTGCCGGACACGCTGATCACCGCCGCGGAGGCGCTTTCCGGTGTCCGGGTGGACAGCGTGCGTCCGCACACCGGGCTACTGGAAGCGCATCGCGAGCTGGAGCTGCTCGATCACGTCGCCGCGGCCGGCGACAAGGCGTCGCGGCTGCAGGTCCTGGCCAACGAGGCACCCCGGGTGCTGCGCGTCAGCTGGTGCACCGTGCTGCGCAGTGCGGGCGACGAGCTGCACCGGCTGGCCTCCAGCCGGGGGGCGCCGGAGACGCGGGCGGATTCGGCCCCGTGGCTGCCCATCGAGCGGGCCGCGACGCTGGACAGCACCGGCGAGTGGGTGCCGCAGGCGTGGCGCGACATGGACACCACGATGGTCGCCGCCCCCTTGGGCGATCCGCACACCGCGGTGGTGCTGGGCCGCCCGGGCCCGGAATTCCGCCCGTCGGAGGTGGCTCGCCTGGGCTACCTGGCCGACATCGTCGCCACCATGCTGCGCTGACGCCGGCTACGCGGGCACCCGGTCCAGCAGGCTGTTGTAGATGGCGATGATCTTCTCGGTTTGCACGGATTGCCGACCGCTGTCCCGATGTCGGGTGGCGACCCGGGACATTCTCCGCAATCTGTCGCGATCCGAGACGAGCGCACGAATCGCGGCCGCCAGTGCGGACGGGGACGGGTCGGCGGCCAGGATGCCTCCGCCTTCCGGAACCGTTTCGCTCAGCGCGGGGTCACAGTAGATGACGGGCGACGACATGGCCACCGCTTCCAGCAGCACGAGGCCCTGGGTGTCGAAATCGTAGGACGTGAACAGCAGCGCATCGTTGGATCCCATCGCGACCAGGCAGGCCTCACGGTCGACCCGACCGTGCAGGCGAATCCGCCCCGAGAGTCCGGCAGAGTTGATGAGCTTTTTCATCGACGCCTCGAGGTGGCCCTGGCCGTAGATGTCGAGTGTGCAGTCATCGACCTCAGCGACGGCCTCGATCGCTTCCAGGGCCCGCTTCTCCGACGAGAGGCGCCCACACCAGACGAGGCGGAGCGGTTCGTCGTCAGACGAGCCGGAAACCACGGCCGCCCTGGCCCGGTCGACGACGTCGTCGTCAACACCGTTGGAGATCGCCGATATTGGACTCGTCACGCCGCGTCTGGCCAGCGACCGCGCAAAATGCCGCGTCGGTGTGATCTGGTGGTCCACGGCTTGCCCGTGCGCCACCATGAACTGCCACGCCAGTCGGGCGGCCGCACTCTCTTTTTCGGGGATGAGTTGGAAGTCCTGTGCGAGATAACGCTTCTGCACCTGGCTGACCAATAGCGCCAGGAACAACGGGGCCGGGGTGGCTTGCTCAAAATAGGTGTCGTAGCGGGTGTGTTTGGTTTGGACAACCGGAATACCGTGCCGCCGAGCGGCTTCCACGCCCGCTATCGCCACACCCAGGTCACCCTGGGTGTGCACGATATCGACGGGCCCGCGGGTAGCGAATGCCTCGTCGATGATCGCGCGATTCGACCTGGACGGCCAGACGAGAACAAAGTCTTCATGCCTGCCCAATTTGCGCATGAGCGGGTCGACGACGGGTACCGGCCTCAACTCGACGACGCAGGGGTCGGGGTCGACCGAACCGGGCATCGGTGCCGTGAAGACGGTGACCCGGTGCCCGCTCTGCTCGAGCGCACGACGTTGGGTGGCCACCGACACCTGCGTCCCCCCGAGGCCGTCGGGGTGAAGATCGGTGAAGAGTGCGACATGCATGGGGAAACCTCGCGAACAGTTGGGTCGGGTGACGGTTGCCCACCGGATCTGGTCGGCAACGTACGATCGCCCCGCCCGCTCTGCCGCGGGAGAGACCAAGCGGCCGTCGGAGGCATCCTACTGACAACCCCGTTGACACCCGCACGGGGTGGGCATGAGGCGGGCTCGCGGGGGTGCTAACGCGACCCCGACAGCACCGCCTGGTCGTCGTCGTCCCACAACAGCAGCTGCCGAACCGCCGGACGCGGACCGTAGGGCCGCAGCATCGTGCTGGCCGGGCGTGGGCGCACCCGTTGGGGCCACCAGAACCATCGTCCGAGAAGTGTTGCGACGGAAGGCGTCATGAACGACCGCACGATCAGCGTGTCGAACAACAAGCCGAGGCCGATGGTGGTGCCGATCTGGCCAAGCACCTGAAACCCGCTGAACACGAACGCGCACATGGTGACGGCGAAAACCAGGCCGGCCGACGTGACCACGGACCCGGAGCCGGCCATCGCGCGGATGATGCCGGTCTTCAGGCCGGCGTGGATTTCTTCCTTGAATCGTGAGATCAACAGCAGGTTGTAGTCGGATCCGACTGCCAGCAGCAGGATTACGGCCAGTGCGAGCACGACCCAGTACAGCTGAATGCCGAAGATGTACTGCCAGACCAGAACCGAGAGTCCGAAGGAGGCGCCCAGCGAGAGTGCGACGGTGCCGACGATGACGAGTGCGGCGATCAGGCTGCGCGTGATGATCATCATGATCAGCAGGATCAGGCTCAGCGCGGCGAAGGCCACGATCAACAGGTCGTACTTGGCGCCCTCTTGAATGTCCTTGTACGTCGCGGCGGTTCCGCCCACATAGATGTGGGCGCCGGCCATGGGCGTGCCCTTCAACGCCTCGTGCGCGGCCCTGGTGATCGGGTCGATGTGCGCTATGTCCTCGGGCGTCGCGGGATCGCCCTCATGCGTGACGATCATCCGTGCCGCCTTGCCGTCGGGCGAGAGGAACAGTTTGAGCCCACGCTTGAAGTCGGGGTTGTTGAACACCTCGGGAGGCAGGTAGAAGGTGTCATCGTTCTTGGCCGCGTCGAACGCTCGACCCAAGGCGGTGGCGTTGTCGATCGCGGCCGCCGTCTGGGCATAAATGCCGGATAGGGTCGCGTAATTGGCCAATGTCAGATCGTGATTGGTCTGCTGGCTGGCGATCTGCGGTGGTATCAGCGCGACCAGCTCGGGCTGCAGGGCGTCGAGCTTGTCCAACGTCGCCGTGAGATCTTGGAACTTCTCGGTGAGCTGGTCGATACCGTCGAGGGCGTCGAACAGCGACCTGAACGCGTAGCAGGCGGGGATGTCGTAACAGTGCCTCTCCCAATAGAAATAGCTGCGGACGGGCCGGAAGAAGTCGTCGAAGTTCGCGATCTTGTCACGCAGGTCTCCAATGGTGGCGATCGTGTCGTGGAAGTTTTGGGCCTCACTGTGGGTGGTGTCCGCAAGCTGCTGCTGCAGAACGTACTGCTGCTTGAGGATGTCGATCGTCTTCGCGATTTCACCGGCCTGCTTCAGCAGGTCGTCCGCGCGATCGCGTTGGTACGTCAGGTTTTGCTGCTGGGCAGCGCTCTGGTTGCTGACCACGAATGCCAGCGAGCTGTGGTCGAGCGGCGTGCCCAACGGCCTGGTGATGGTTTGCACCTGGGCGATGCCGGGCACGTGGAACACCGCCTTGGCCACCCGGTCCAGGATCAGCATGTCAGCCGGGTTGCGCATGTCGTGATCCGTTTCGACCATGAGCAATTCGGGCTCCAGCCGGGCGCGGGAGAAATGCCGCTCGGCCGCGGTGTACCCGACATTGGCCGGCGCGCTGACGGGCATGTACGGCCGGGAGTCGTAACTCGTCTTGTAGCCCGGCAGCGCGAGCAGGCCCACCAGGGCCAGCGCGCAAGCGGTGGCCAGAACGGGTGCGGGCCAGCGGACGATGGCGGTGCCGATCCGCCGCCACCCGCGAGTTCGCATCGCGCGCTTGGGGTCGAAGATGCCCACCTTGGCACCCAGGGTCAGGATGGCCGGGCCCAGCGTGAGCGCGGCGAAGAGCGCGACGACGATGCCCAGTGCGGCGGGGACGCCCAAACTCTGGAAATAGGGCAGCCGGGTGAAGCTGAGGCAGGCCACCGCGCCGGCAACGGTGAGCCCCGAGCCCAAGACGATGTGCGTCGTGCCGTGATACATGGTGTAGAAAGCTTTTTCGCGGCTCTCACCGGTCCCGCGCGCTTCCTGATAGCGGCCCACGAAGAAGATCGCGTAGTCCGTCCCGGCGGCGATCACCAACAGCGTCAGCAGATTGGTGGCATAGGTCGACAGCCCGATCACCCCGGCGTTGCCGAGAACGGCGACGAGCCCGCGAGCGGCCGACATTTCGATGAGGACCGTGGCGAGCACGAGCAGCGTGGTGAGCACCGAGCGGTAGACGAAGAACAGCATCAGCGCGATCACGCCCACGGTGATCCCGGTGACCTTGGCGGTTCCCTTGCTACCGACGTCGAATTGATCGGAGATCAGCGGCGCCGCACCGGTGACGTACGCTTTGACGCCGGGCGGGGGCGGAGTGTGTTCGACGATGTCACGAACCGCACCGACGGATTCGTTTGCCAGCGCCGAGCCCTGGTTCCCCGTCAGAAACACCTGGACATAGGCCGCCTTGCCGTCGGAGCTCTGCGATCCCGCCGCCGTCAGGGTGTCGCCCCAGAAGTCCTGAACGTGTTCGACGTGCTTGCGGTCCTGCTCGAGCTTGCGGACCATCGCGTCGTAGAACTTGTGCGCGTCCGCGCCGAGCGGCTTGTCGCCTTCTAGGACCACCATGGCCGAACTGTCGGTGTCGAATTCCTTGAACACCTGGCCGATGCGCTTGATTGCCTTGAGCGAGGGTGCATCTGGCGAGCTCAGCGCCACGTTGTGCACTTTTCCGACGTCTTCCAGTTGCGGCACCGCGATGTTGGTGATCGCGGCCAGCGCCACCCAGAAGAGCAGGATCGGCAATGCAAGCCGGCGAATGGTGCGCGGCGCGAAGCTCCCCGACTGCTGATGGTCGCTCATCCCGATTTGTCCAGACAGAAGGTGTAGGCATGGGCTTTGTCAACGGTGCGTTCGTCCTTCACTTCGCCGTTGACGGTGATGCGGCAGCCGAGGGTGTCCCCGTTGCCCTGTGCGACGACGTTACCGATGACCGCGGGTTCCGTCGTGGTGATCGTGAACGACCACGGCAGCGGGGCGTCCTTGACTTGCTGCGGCTGGGCGTTGACATCAAGGTAGTTGATGGTCGCGCTCGCGCCGGGCTCGCCGAAGACTTCGAGCACCACCTGTTTGGGGTTGAACGGCACGATCTCGTTGGACAGGCCGCTGTTGGCCGCCGTGTTGTTGTGCGAGCCGAAGATTCCGTGCAGGCGATAGATGGCGAACCCCGCGAGCGCGACGACCAACACCGCGACCAGCACCATCCACCCCCGTTTGACCAGGGATGCCACCGAAATCCCCTTCACCCGTTCACCTTTCGATCATCGGGCGACACGCTCACCCCCGAGCCGAGGGCGGCTGCCGGCGGATCGGGCGTGATCGACAGCTATCACAGTACGGTACTGGACCGTACTGTACAAGAGACGCGAGCGTACACATTCATCGAAAGTTGGCTGACCGGGCGGTGACTGCGGCGCTACCGGCTTTTCCTGGTCAGGCCGGGGATGATGAACCCGTCGACCAGCGCTCGCACGGTGCTGCGGGTGGGCGGTCGGTCGGGGATGATGGACCGGAAAATGAGGTAGCCGGGCAGCAGGTCCCAGAGCTCATCGGTGATGGCGCCCTCGTCGATCTCGCCGCGGTCCACGGCCTGTTGCAGGACGTGCTGTATCAACGCCCTGCGCTGGTCGAGGAATTGATGTTGCAGGGCATCGTCCAGCGCGGGATGGCGCGACACCTCGACCATCACCGCGCGAATCGTGCTCGCGAGCTGGCCGCCCTCCTGGCAGACCGTCTCCCCCAGGCGCAGCAGGTCGCCCCGCAGTGTGCCGGTGTTCGGCGGGACCGCGACCTGGCGCACGCCTTCGATGAAGGCGGCCAGCACCAATTCGGCTTTCGAGGGCCAGCGCCGATACACCGTGGCCTTGCTGGCGCGGGCGGCGCTGGCGACGGCATCCACCGTCAACCGGTCGTATCCGTGCTCCTGCAACAGCCGCAGGGTCACCGCCAGGATCTCCGCCTCCCGGGGCGACCAGGCTGACGCCTGCGTGCACGGGTCGGCCGTCTGGGTCATAACGCCCACGATAGAGCCGCCCGCGCGGTGCGGCCCAATTTCGGACGAGGCCGCTACCTCGGTGTCACGAGAGCGCGTTCGATGTCCGCGACGAGGTCGTCGGTGTCTTCGATGCCCAGCGAGATGCGCGCGAAGCCATCGCCCACGGCATCGCCCCAGCGTGCCCGGCGGTCCACCGACGTGTGCAGGCCACCGAAGCTGGTCGACGCGATGAGCAACTCGCTGTTGGCCACGAGGGCTTGCACCGCGGCGAAGTCGGCCAATTCGACCGAGACCAGAGCCCCGAACCGGCGCATCTGCGCCATGGCCACGCGATGCGCCGGGTCCGCAGCCAACCCCGGGTAGCGCACCACCCTTGCCGCGGGGTGGCGGGCCAACATCGTCGCCACCGCCCGGGCGTTCTGGCATTGCCGCTCGAAGCGCAGCCCGGCGCTTGCCAGGCTGCGCAACAGCAGTCATGCCTCGAAGCCGCCCAGGATCGCACCGGCGAGCAGTCGTTGCCGCTCCACGGCGGCGAGCAACTCGGGCTCGTTGGCGGCGACGTAGCCCGCGAGCAGGTCGCTGTGGCCGGACAGCGACTTGGTGGCGCTGGCCACCACCGCGTGGGCGCCCAGCGACAGCGGCTGCTGGCCCAAGGGCGTAGCGGCGGTGTTGTCGACGACCAAGCGCGCATGGCGATCGCGGCAGATGGTGGCCAACCGGTGCAGGTCAACCACATCCAAGGAAGGGTTGACCGGAGTTTCGGCCAGCACCACGTCGGCGACCGCGGCGGCGTCATAGATCTGCTCGCTCGACGCCTCGATGACGGTCACCCCCGCGGGCGCCAGGTCTTCCCTGGCGAAACGGCGCACTTGGTAGTAGCCGTCGGCGGGCACCGCGAGGGTCGAACCGGGCTTCGCCAGCGCCCGCAGCACGGCGCCGATGCCCGCCATGCCCGAGCCGAAAACCAGCGCTCCGGTCCCTCCCTCCAGCTCGGCGAGCGCCGACTCCAGTTGTCGCCACGTCGGGTTGGAGCTGCGCCCGTAGTTGTCCAGTGCGCCGGTGTCGTCGCCGGACAGGTGATAGGTGGCGGCGAGCACGGCCTGCGGTGCCACCGGCTGACCCGAGACCGGCTGTGGACTCGCCGCTTTGAGGCTGCGGGTGGAATCGCCGTATCGACCGGTCATCGGCTAGTCCGCCGGGCTTTCCGGGGGACCCTCGGCCAGCAGGTTTCGGAAACCGTCCTCGTCGAGGACGGGCACGCCGAGCTCCACGGCCTTGTCGTACTTGGAGCCCGGTGAATCGCCGGCGACCACGTAGTCGGTCTTCTTCGACACCGAACCGGCGGCCTTTCCGCCGCGGGCGATGATCGCCTCCTTGGCGTCGTCGCGCGAAAAGCCGGTCAACGAACCGGTGACGACAATCGTCAGGCCTTCCAAGGTGCGGGGCACGCTGGCGTCCCGCTCGTCGGCCATCCGCACCCCGGCCGCGCGCCACTTGTCGACGATGGCGCGATGCCAGTCGACGGTGAACCACTCGGTGAGGGCGGCGGCGATCGTCGGTCCGACACCCTCGACCGCGGCCAGCTGTTCGGTCGACGCGGACATGATCGCGTCCAGGCTGCCGAACTCCGTGGCCAGGGCGCGCGCGGCGGTCGGCCCGACATGCCGGATCGACAGCGCCACCAGTACCCGCCACAGCGCGACCGTCTTGGCCTTGTCCAGGTTGTCCAGCAGCCGCCTGCCGTTGGCGGACAACGCGCCGGCCTTGGTCCGAAAGAGCTCGGTGCGCAACAGGTCGTCCTCGGTGAGGGTGAACAGATCTCCCTCGTCGGCGATCACCCCGGCCTTCAGCAGCGCGATGGCGGCCTCGTATCCGAGCCCCTCGATGTCCAGCGCTCCCCGACCGGCGACGTGGAAGACGCGCTCTCGCAGCTGCGCCGGGCAGGACCGGGCATTGGGACAGCGGATGTCGGCGTCGCCCTCCTTGGCGGGGGCCAGTGTGGTGCCGCATTCGGGACACGTTGTGGGCATGACGAATTCGCGCTCGGACCCGTCCCTCAGGTCGACGACGGGGCCCAGCACTTCCGGGATCACGTCGCCCGCCTTACGGATCATGACGGTGTCACCGATCAGCACGCCCTTGCGCTTGACCTCGGCGGCGTTGTGCAGGGTGGCCAGCCCGACGGTCGACCCCGCCACCTTGACCGGCGTCATGAATGCGAACGGCGTGACGCGCCCGGTGCGCCCGACGTTGACCCGGATGTCGAGCAACTTGGTTTGCGCCTCCTGGGGCGGATACTTGTATGCGACGGCCCACCGCGGCGCCCGAGACGTCGTCCCCAGCCGGCGCTGCAGCGCGAAGTCGTCGACTTTGACTACCACGCCATCGATTTCGTGATCGATCTCGTAGCGGTGCTCACCCCAATAGTCGATCCGGTTCTCGACGGCGGGAAGGCCGCGCACGCGCGTGGTTTCTTCGGCCACCGGCAAACCCCAGGCTTTGAGCGCGGTGTACGCCTCGTGCAGCGTCGCGGGCGCGAACCCGTCGGTGCGGCCGATGCCGTGGCAGATCATCCGCAGCTTGCGCCGGGCGGTGACGGCCGGGTTCTTCTGGCGCAGCGAACCGGCTGCGCTATTACGCGGATTGGCGAACGGCGGCTTGCCGTCCTCCACCAGGCTCGCGTTGAGCGCCTCGAAATCGGCCAGCATGAAGAACACCTCGCCACGCACCTCGAGCAAGGCGGGAATCGGCAAATCGGCACTTGGGGTGAGCCGCTCGGGCACGTCGTCGATGGTGCGCGCATTGAGCGTCACATCCTCGCCGACCCGGCCGTCGCCGCGCGTGGCGGCCCGTTCCAGCCGCCCGTCGCGGTACACCAGGGACAACGCCACCCCGTCGATCTTGAGTTCGCACAAGTAGTACGGCTCGCAACCGATCTCTTTCTCGACGCGGTTGCTCCAGGCGACCAGCTCGTCGCGGTCGAACACGTCGTCGAGGCTCAGCATCCGTTCGAGGTGCTCGGCCTCGGTGAAGTCGGTGGCGAAGCCCGCCCCGCCGACCAACTGGGTCGGGGAATCCGGAACCCGCAGCTCCGGGTAACGCTCCTCCAGCGCGACAAGGTCGTTGAACATCTTGTCGAATTCGGCATCGGAGACGATCGGCGCGTCCTTGATGTAGTAGCGGAACTGATGTTCGCGGACTTCGTCCGCCAGTTCCTGCCACTGCCGCCGGACCTCGGGCGACACCGAATCAGCTTCTGCTGAGCTCACCCTCGCAGGCTATCCGAGGCCGCCGACACCGGGGCTACCCCGCTCGCTTCCGCCCAGATTGCCGCGGTGGTTGTCATCGACCGAGCGGGCGCGACCGTGACGGCAATCTCGGCGGCATCGAGCCACTAAATGGCGTCGGGGTCCTCCGCGAATGCCTCGGCCGCCCTGCGGGCCAGCTCGATCGCCAGGCGGGCCCACTCGGGCGTCGCGCCGGCCAGACCACACGCCGGGGTGATGCCGATGCGATCGCGCAGCGCCGAGCGTGCGAAGCCGAGGCGATCCGTCACCGCGACCAGCGCGGCCGCCACCTCTTCGGCCGACGGCCGCCGCGGCGGGGCGCTGGCGGCAACCACCCCCAACATGACCGCGCGACCCGACTCCACGAACGCCGCCATACCGTCGAGATCCGCCGCGACCAGCGTGCTCGCGTCCACCGATACCGCACCAATGCGGCTGTCCCGCAACACGTCCCACGGCAAGCCCGGGGCGCAACTGTGCACCAGCACCTCGCCTCCCACCGCGGCGACGCAGGTGTCGAGCAGGGCGACGGCCACCGCCGCGTCCAGCGGGGCGACGGGGCTCAGCGCCGTGACCCCGGTCAGCCGCCCGCCCAACGCCTTCGGCAGCGACGGCTCGTCGAACTGCACCGCCACCGGCGTCTCGAGCCGCCGGGCCAGCGCCGCGCGGTGGGCGGCGACGCCTTCGGCCAGCGACGCCGCCAGATCCCGCACGGCGCCGGTGTCGGTGATCGCCCGATGGCCGTTGGCCAGCTCGACCTCGGCCGCCAGCGTGATCGGCCCGGGGGCCTGCACCTTGACCACGCGGTCGCCACCGCGGAGGCCGGCCACCTCCCAGGCCTCTTCCAGCGCGTCCATGTCCTCGTCGAGCAGGCTGACGGCGCGGCGGGTGACGGCGCCGGGCCGGGCGACAAGGCGATAGCCCCGCGGGGCGATATCGATGGCCACATCGATCAGCAGCGCGCCCGACCGACCGAGCATGTCAGCGCCCACTCCCCGGGCGGGCAGCTCGACGATGTGGGGCAGCGCGCCGGCCAACTCCCCGACGACGACCTCGGCGGCCTCCCGGGGCTTGCTGCCGGGCCACGACCCGACGCCGCTGGCCTTCGCGAAAACACTCACCGGCCCAACCGTATTCGACGCGACCTCACGCACCGGCGGCCAGGGGTGTCCGCCGCGCGGCAGCGCGGGTAGGTTCGAGGCGAGAAGGGGTGCGAAACGTGTCGCGGATGCTGCGATTGGCACGGCCGCTGCTGTTGTGCGGGGCCGTGGGGCTGGCCGCGGCGTGCACCCGGGTGGTGGACGGCGCGGCGGTGGCCGAATTCGGCGCTCCCCGTAGGGTCGTGCAGGGCGTCAACGTCGACACGATCCTGTTGGACCAGTCACGG
This sequence comes from Mycobacterium sp. SMC-2, assembly GCF_025263485.1. Classification (NCBI taxonomy): domain Bacteria; kingdom Bacillati; phylum Actinomycetota; class Actinomycetes; order Mycobacteriales; family Mycobacteriaceae; genus Mycobacterium; species Mycobacterium sp. SMC-2. The sequence goes on along the minus strand of NZ_CP079863.1, from coordinate 2,362,021 downwards.
ATGCGCGCGATCACCGGCGCGGGCGAGCACCTGACGATCATTCCCTCCATGGACGGCACCAGCCCGGTGGACATCGACGCTCTCGCCGATACGACGCCGCGCGAGTGCCGGTTCATCTACGCCGAGACGGCGACGTTCGGGCCCGACGTCGAAGAGTTCCACAAGACCACCTTCCAGGACCCGCCCGACGGCGCGCTGATCTCCGAAGGGGCCGCCGCCTACCGGGATGTCGACACCGCACAGCGCGCTTTCGGCGCGCTGGTGGCCACGGTCGGTGATTGCGCGAACGGCTCGGCCGGCCAGCAGTACGTCGGCGACTGGAAGGCCGACGCCGCCTCGCTGCACCTGCGTCCGGGTGGCTGCGGTCGCGATTACCGGTTGCGGTCGGTGGCGATTCTGGAGGTCACCTTCTGCGGCTTTGCCCAATCGGTGTCCGACATCGTGATGACGAACATCGTCGCGAACGTGCCGGCCTAACGCGCGGTGTCGGCGATGGTGGCGCTGCCGAGCACCTCGTCACCGTCCGGGTCGGGGCGATACAGCACCAGCGTCTGGCCGCGCGCGACGCCGCGCAGCGGGACGCGCAACCGCACGACCAGCTCGTCGCCGACCAATTCGGCTACGGCATTAGCGGTTTCGCCGTGCGCCCGCACCTGGACCGCGCACTCGACGGGGCCCGATGGTGGCCGCCCGGCGGTGAAGACCGGCTCCCGGCCGCGCAACTCGCGCACGTCGAGGTCGGCCGCCTCGCCGACCCGAACGGTCGCGGTGTCGGCATCGATGGCCGTCACGTAGCGCGGGCCCCCGTCCGGGCCGGGACCGCCGATGCCCAGGCCCTTGCGCTGGCCGATGGTGAAGCCGTGCACCCCGTCGTGCTCGGCGAGCACCGCGCCGTCGGGGCCGACCACGGTGCCGCGGCGGACCGCGATGCGCTCGCCCAGGAAGGCCCTGGTGTTCCCGGACGGGATGAAGCAGATGTCGTGGCTGTCGGGCTTCTCCGCGACCGCCAGGCCGCGGCAGGCGGCTTCGGCACGAATCTGCGCCTTGGGGGTGTCCCCGATCGGGAAGGTGGCGTGGCGCAGCTGCTCGGCGGTCAGCACGGCCAACACGTAGGACTGGTCCTTGTCCGCATCCACCGCGCGGCGCAGCCGCCCACCGGACAGCCGGGCGTAGTGGCCGGTGGCCACCGTGTCGAAGCCCAGCGCAACGGCTTTCGCCGAGAGCGCCGAGAACTTGATCCGCTGATTGCAGCGCACGCAGGGGTTGGGCGTCTCGCCGCGCGCGTACGACGACACGAAGTCGTCGATCACGTCCGCTTGGAACCTTTCGGCGAAATCCCAGACATAGAACGGGATTCCGAGCACATCCGCGACGCGGCTCGCGTCCGAGGCGTCTTCTTTCGAGCAGCACCCACGCGAGCCGGTGCGCAGGGCGCCGGGGGAGGTCGACAACGCCAGGTGCACGCCGACCACATCGTGCCCGGCGTCGACCATGCGGGCGGCGGCGACCGACGAGTCGACGCCACCGCTCATCGCGGCGAGGACCTTCACTTAGGGAGCCCCCGCAGCGGCCAGTGCGGCCCGGCGCGCGCGGTCCACCGCCGCGGGCAGCACCTGCAACACCGCGTCGATGTCGGCGTCGACGCTGGTGTGCCCCAATGACATGCGTAACGACCCGCGGGCGTTGGTCGGGTCGGCGCCCATCGCAAGCAACACATGCGACGGTTGCGCGACGCCCGCGGTGCACGCTGATCCGGTCGAGCACTCGATTCCGTTGGCGTCCAACAGCATTAACAGCGCGTCGCCCTCGCAGCCGCGGAATGTGAAGTGCGCGTTGCCCGGCAGCCGCCGCGGGTCAGGGGCACCGTTGACACCGACGTCCTCGATGCCGGCCAGCACTCCGTCGATCAGGCGGTCCCGCAACACCCGAAGCCTCGCACTGTTGGCCTCGATCCCGTCCACCGCGATTCGGGCCGCGGCCGCCATGCCGACCGCACCGGCGACATCGGCGGTGCCGGAGCGAATGTCGCGCTCCTGCCCGCCCCCGTGTGACAGCGGTACACACGTCACGTCGCGGCGCAGTAATAACGCGCCCACGCCGGGAGGACCGCCGAATTTGTGCGCGGCCACGCTCATCGCCGAAAGGCCGCTGGCGGCGAAGTCCACCGGCAGCTGGCCCACCGCCTGCACGGCGTCGCTGTGCATCGGGACCTTGAATTCGGCCGCGACGGCGGCCAGCTCGGCGGCCGGCATGACGGTGCCGACCTCGTTGTTGGCCCACATCACCGACACCAGCGCGACATCGTCGTGGCTGCGCAGCGCCTCGCGCAGCGCGCCCACCGACACCGAGCCGTCGGCGGCGGTCGGCAGCCAGGTCACCTCGGCGCCTTCGTGTTCGACGAGCCAGTTCACCGAATCCAGGACGGCGTGGTGTTCCACCTCGCTGGTGATGATGCGCCGATGGCGCGGTTCGGCGTCGCGGCGCGCCCAGTAGATGCCCTTGACGGCCAGGTTGTCGCTTTCGGTCCCGCCGGCGGTGAAGATGACCTCGGACGGGCGGGCGCCCAGCCTGTCGGCGATCAGCTCGCGGGATTCCTCGATGCGCCGCCGCGCCGCCCGGCCGCTGGTGTGCAGCGAAGAGGCGTTGCCGACATTGCCCAGCACCGCCGTCATCGCCTCGACGGCGGCGGGGTGCATCGGCGTGGTAGCGGCGTGATCCAGGTAGGCCATGACCCGACCTACGATACCGGCAGGTCCGAGGGCTACCCGTGCCAGTGGCGATCGCAAGCGCGGCGCAGGGGGCACCTCCCGCTTGCGGGGGACCGCGCGCTGCGGGTCTCCACCACCCGGCTAGGAGGCCACCAGCACGGGCCCGTGGCCGGCGGGCCGGACCGCTCCGGCGCGCACCGCCGATTGGCAGCGGCTCGCCAGGACCCGCCGATCGGTCCCCGGGAGCTGCAGGGATTCGACGTGCACCCGCGCCAGGGTGCGGCGCACGGTGAGCAGCCTGCAGATAGACCGCGGCAGTGTCTCGTCGCCGACGAAGGCCGGCACGGTCGAGACGCGGCCGTCGACGTGGTGGTAGCTCAGCCCAAGCGGCTGCACCGGACGGCCGGCGTCGATGGCGGCCTGGAACATCGCCGGATAGAAGGTCCCGCGGCCTCGGTGCGATTGCCCGGCCCCGTGCCCGGGTGCTACCCGGCCGGCATCGTCGCCGGGTGAACCACACCAGGTGGTGCCCTCCGGAAAGCACACGACCGTCTGCCCGGCCCGAAGCCGGCGTGCGACGGTGTCGACCACCGCCGGCAGGCGCCGCAGACTGGACCGCTCGATCGGGATGATCTTCAGGAGACGGGCCACGATGCCGGTGGCGGGCCCGGTGAACATGTCGGCCCGGGCGACGAACGACCCCGGCAGCACCGACCCGATGGCGAAGACGTCGAGCCACGACATGTGCGGGCTGACCACCAAGACCCCGCGCAGGTTGCGAATTGGGCTGCCCGAGACCGTGATCCGAATTCCGAAGCAGCGCAACACCGTCCGGCAATAGACGCGCTGCACGCGCGTCCGGCCGGGCAGCGGCACCGCCAGCAGCGCCACCCCCGGCGCCAGCAGCAGCGCCAGCATGACGCGAAGCGTCACCCGCAGCGCCACCAACAGCTTCAACGAGCAGGCCACGTCGCCCGGCCGCACACAACCGGCGTCACACGATGCGCGCGGTAACCAGGGGTGCCCAGTGCGACCGGGAGTGCTCATCGGTCGCCGCCGGCCAGCTGCGAGGCGGCCGACACGGAGCGCAGCCGCTTCAGATATCGGGTGTCGGCGCGCCGCTTGTCCAGCAGGACGCAGAAATCGCCCACCCCGAAGTCGGGGTCGTGCGCGGGCTCACCGCACACCTGGGCGCCCAGCCGCAGATAACCGCGCATCAGCGCGGGGACCGACGGCCGCGCGGGAGCCGGAATCTCGTCGAGCGCCTTCCCGCCGACGATCACCGGCCGGTGTGGACGCACCCGGTACCGCGGCGGGGCGGCGTGACGGCTCAGGATGAAGTCGCGGACGCCGCGTAGCTGGCTGCCCGGGCCAGCGGAATCTCCGTCGATAGGCACCGAGACGCAGCCGGTCACGTAGTCGTAGCCGTAGCGGTCCAGGTAGGCCAGGATGCCCGCCCACATCAGCAACACGACGCCGCCGTTGCGGTGACCTTCGCGCACCGCGGCGCGTCCCATCTCCACCAGCGAGGGCCCCAGGGGGTCGAGAGCGCGGATGTCGAATTCCGTCGCGGTGTACAGGCCCCCGGCCGCGATCGCGCCCGCCGGGGCCAGCATGCGGTAACAACCCACCAGCTCGCCGGTGCCGTCGTCGCGAACCAGCAGGTGGTCGCAGTGCTCGTCGAACCTGTCGACATCCCGTCGTTCGTGGTCGTTCGTCGGCAGGGCGAAGCCGGGCGTGCTGCTGAACACGTCGTATCGGAGCCGCTGCGCCGCCTCGATCATGCCGGGGTCGGTGGACAGCAAGAGCGAGTAGTGCGGTCCGGCGGGCGACGCCATCGTCACACCGTCGGGCTTGTCGCTGGGAATCAGGACAGAAGCGATGCTCATGTCGACCAACGTTGCGTAGTCGATGAGCGAGTCGGCGTCGTGGCTGTGACGTGTCCGTGCACGTCAGGTGACGAGATGTGGTTGCGGGAGCGCTGAACCCGGGCTCCCCCCTCAAGAGCCCGGGTTCAGCGACTCTGCAGCGGTGCGCTCCAGCGGACCCGGGTGCCGCCGTTGGACGGACAAAAAATCGCGCAATCGCCCCCGAGCTCCTTGGCGCGGCGGGCGATCTCCTCAAGGCCCCCGTGGCCCTGGTTGCCCGAGGCGGCCCCGTCCCCGTCGTCGGTGATCTCGATGAGCAGCTCGTCCGTGACGGTGACGTCGACGGCGACGGTCGCGGCGCGCGACTGGCGCACCGCGTTGCTGAGCGCTTCGCTGATGACGGCTTCGGCGTGTGCGGCGAGTTCGTCGCCCACCGCGGTCATCGTCCCCGCCATGCGCAGGGTCGTCCCCTCGTGGTCGTCGGTGAGGCGCGAGATCGCGTCCTGGACACGCTCGGCGAAACTGCGCCGCCGGGACGGCGGGTGCTGCAGATCAAAGACGGTGCGCCGGATGTCGTCGATGACGTCCTGCAGCTCGTTCACGGATTGGGTCAGCCGCGCCGCGAGTTGCGGTGAGCGGAGGCGGGCGGCGATGCCTTGCAGGTCCATACCGACGGTGAAGACACGGCTGATCACCTGGTCGTGCAGGTCGCGGGCGATGCGCTCCCGGTCGACCAACACGCTGAGCTCGCGCGCGTTCCGTCGTTCGGTGGCCAGCGTGAGGGCGATCGCGGCATGGTCGGCGAAGTCGCGAACGAGGTCGAGGTGCCCTTCTTCGAAAGGACGCGCGTCGGTGTTGCGGGCCACAATGATGACGCCGAGCGTCTGCTGGTCGGATCGCAGGGGCATCAGGATCGCGGGTCGCTCGCCGACGTCGGTGAACGCGCGGATGGGACGACGAAACGTCTCGGTGAGCAGGGGTCGCCCGGACCGGAATACCTCGCCGGTGGTGGATCCCTTGACCGGAACCTCTTGACCCAGAACCTCTTTGGCGTGTAGGCCAACCGCCACGGACACGACCAGGCGGTCTACCTCATCGCTTGGTTGGTCGGGGTCGGCTGGCACGAGGACGATCGCCTGCTCGGCGTCGGTGAGCTGCGCTGCGCGTTCGGCGATCAGCTGCAGCGGGCATAGATCCGGGCGCGACTCGGAGAGCAGGGCGTTGCTGATCTCGCGGCTGGCGTCGGTCCATCGGGCGCCCACGCGGGCCCGGTCGAACAGCCGGGCGTTGTCGATCGCCACCGATGCCGCCGAGGCGAGCGCCTGCACGGTGATCTCGTCGGCGTCGCTGAAGCTTCGCCCGGGTCGATCGTCGGTCACATACAGGCTGCCGAACACCGCGCCGCGGATGATGACGGGCATCCCGAGGAAGGCCCGCATCGGCGGGTGGTGCTCCGGGAATCCAACGGCGATCGGATCGCCGGACAGGTCGGTCATGCGCAGCGGCTCGGTGCGGTCGCGCAGGGCGCCCAGCACGCCTTTGCCCACCGGCAGATGACCGATCAGCCGCACCGCTTCGGGGTCCATTCCGCTATGCACGAATGAGGCGAGGGTTCCCTCGAGTCCCCACACCCCGATGGCTCCGTAGCGGGCGCCGGTCATGCCTATTGCGGCGGCCACGATGCGACGCAAGATGGCGTCGAGATCGAGATCGGACCCGATCTCGATCGCCACCTGTAGCAGCTGTCCCATCTGCTGGCGGTCGGCAACCAACTCGTCAAGTTGCTCGTGCATCCGGCTCAGATAGTCGGGGCGACGCAGCCCGAAAGCCGATTTACCCTCGTCTTCACGCATCTCCCGACCCTCCCCGACTGATGCCTGGCGGCCGGGAAGCCAAGTCAGAGCCCCAGCTGAAAATTGTTTGCTGGGCTGGCCGAGTCACCGTCGGGGTTACTCCTTGCTTCGCCGGTAGAAGCCACCTTAGCAGTCCCAAAGACGAAAATTTTAGGGGTTTGCTATGCGTTACGAATAGTCGTAACATGCCGTTATGGCCGCGTGTCGCGTGCAGTGTTGGCAGTGCGGCACGGCCTTCTACGGTCGCGCCGACGCGCGCTACTGCAGTGGGGCGTGCCGGCAGAAGTCTCACCGCTCCCGCGCCCGACGCCGTGCCGCCGATGAGCGGGTGCCCGCGCCCGACCTGGGGGATGCCATTGCGCGGGCGCGCCAAGCCCGTGAGACGGCGCGCGCCGCCCGCGAGCTCGCGGAGGTCACGCGCCGCCACAGCGCCGACAGCCGTACCCGCATTGCGCCGGCCGAGCGCGGAAACCGATAGGCCCCTTCGGGTCCAGGGCAGCGCGCGTGTCGCATACGCGAGAGCCCCCGACACCGGGTGTCGGGGGCTGCTCAAGCCGAGGAGCTCAGCCCTTGCGTGCCTTGATGGCTTCGGTCAGCTGCGGAGCGACCTTGAACAGGTCGCCCACCACGCCGTAGTCGGCGATCTCGAAGATCGGCGCTTCTTCGTCCTTGTTGACCGCGACGATCGTCTTGGACGTCTGCATGCCGGCCCGGTGCTGGATGGCCCCGGAGATGCCCAGCGCGATGTAGAGCTGCGGCGACACCGTCTTGCCGGTCTGGCCGACCTGGAACTGGCCCGGGTAGTAGCCGGAGTCGACCGCGGCGCGCGACGCACCGACGGCGGCACCCAGCGAGTCGGCCAGCGCCTCGACCACGCTGAAGTTCTCCGCGCTGCCCACCCCGCGGCCACCGGACACCACGATGCTGGCCTCGGTGAGTTCCGGACGGTCACCGGCAACCGCGGGCTCGCGGGCCGTGATCTTGGTGGCGTTCTCGGCGGCCGCGGGCACCTCCACGGTGACCTGCTCGCCGGCGCCGGCCTGCGGCTCGGCGTCGATGGCGCCACCGCGCACCGTGATGACCGGGGTATCGCCGTTGGCCTGCGACTCGACGGTGAACGCACCACCGAAGATGGAGTGCACCGCCTTGTTGCCCTCCTGGACGCCGACCACGTCGACCAACAGACCGGATCCGATGCGGGCCGCGAGCCGGCCCGCGACCTCCTTGCCGTCGGCGTTGGCGGACAACAGCACGGCGGCGGGCGCGTTCGACTCGGCCAGCGCGGCCAGCACGTCGACCACCGGGGTGATCAGGTAGTTCTCGGCGTCGTCGGACTCGGCGACGTAGATCTTGGCGGCGCCCGCCTCCTTCAGCCCGTCGACCAGCGGCGCGGCCGTTCCGGGCTTGCCGACCACGACGGCGGCCGGCTCGCCCAGCGCGCGGGCGGCGGTGATGAGTTCGGAGGTGACCTTCTTCAGTGCGCCTTCGGCGTGCTCAACGAGCACCAAAACTTCAGCCATGATTTCTTCGCTCTTCTCGTCTGTGGGATGGGTGCTCGTCTAGATGATCTTCTGGCCGACCAGGTACTGCGCGATCTGATTACCGCCCTCGCCCTCGTCGGCGACCTTCTCACCCGCGGTCTTCGGCGGCTTCGGCGTCGACGACAGCACCGTCGAGCCGGCGTTGGCAAGCCCGACCTCGTCGCTTTCCACCCCGATTTCGGCCAGGGTCAGCACCGTGACCTCTTTCTTCTTCGCGGCCATGATGCCCTTGAAGGAGGGGAAGCGCGGCTCGTTGATCTTCTCGGTCACACTGACCACGGCGGGCAGCGACGCCTCGAGCGTGAACAGGCCCTCGTCGGTCTCGCGCTCGCCGGTGACCTTTCCGCCCTCGATCGACAGCTTGCGCAGGTGGGTCAGCTGCGGAAGGCCCAGGTATTCGGCGATGATCGCCGGCACCGCGCCGCCGGAGCCATCGGTGGACTCGTTACCGGCGATGACGAGCTCGGTGCCCTCGATGGTGCCCAGCGCGCGCGCCAGCGCCCACGCGGTTTGCACCACGCAGGATCCGTGCATGCCGTCGTCCTTGAGGTGTACGGCCTTGTCGGCTCCCATCGACAGGGCCTTGCGGATCGCCTCGGTGGCACGTTCGGGGCCCGCGGTCAGCACGGTCACCGACCCCTCGCCACCCTCCCGCTCGCGGATCTGCAGGGCCTCTTCGACGGCGCGCTCGTTGATCTCGTCCAGCACCGCGTCGGCGGCCTCGCGGTCCAGCGTGTAATCGCCGTCGTTCAGCTTGCGCTCCGACCAGGTGTCTGGGACCTGCTTGATCAGGACCACGATGTTCGTCATGAGTGTGGTTCGTCCTCCTCGAAGGAGTCTCGCAGCAGTCGACCACGAGACTTTCAATACGCGTTGTGCAGCGCACGGTCGTGTTACTACTCGGTAACTTTGTGCAGCCTGCCTTCACACCATAGCGGGTCGTACTGCACGTTCTTGCGGCGTGTCTACCGTCCGCAACCGGGGTAGCCCGGTTCCCCGGTTCGCGAATCCGACACTTCGCGTTAGCCTGCCTATGCGATGAGCGCAACCGTCCCCGACGTTCCCTGGCACAGCCCCGGCGATCCCTCGCCCGCGGCTGACCCGGTGCTGACGCTGACGGGGGAACGCACCATCCCCGATCTGGACGTCGAAAACTACTGGTTCCGCCGCCACCAGGTGGTTTACCAGCGACTGGCCGGACGCTGCGCGGGTCGCGAGGTGCTCGAGGCCGGCTGCGGCGAGGGGTACGGCGCGGACCTGATCGCCGGCGTCGCCCGCCGGGTCGTGGCCGTGGATTACGACGAGGCCGCCGTGGCCCATGTGCGCGCCCGCTACCCCCGGGTGGAGGTCATGCGGGCGAACCTGGCCGAGCTGCCGCTTCCCGATGCGTCAGTGGATATTGTGGTCAACTTCCAAGTCATCGAGCACCTGTGGGATCAGGCACAGTTCGTCGCCGAGTGCGCCCGGGTGCTGCGTCGCGGCGGATTGCTGATGGTGTCCACACCCAACCGGATCACGTTCTCTCCCGGCCGCGACACCCCGATCAACCCGTTCCACACCCGGGAACTGAACGCCGGCGAGCTGACCGAATTGCTGGTCGACGCGGGTTTTCGGGAGGTGTCGATCAGCGGGCTGTTCCACGGTCCGCGGCTGCGGGAGATGGATGCCCGCCACGGCGGCTCCCTCATCGACGCGCAGATCGAGCGCGCGGTGGCCGATGCGCCCTGGCCGCCGGAGCTGACGGCGGATGTGGCCGCGGTGACATGTGACGACTTCGACATCGTGGAAAGCGGCCGCCGGGACATCGACGACAGCCTGGATCTGATCGCGATCGCGGTAGCGCCGTGAGCAATTCGCACGACCGGGTGCCCGGCATGTTCACCCTGGTTCTGCACACCCACTTGCCGTGGCTGGCCCATCATGGCCGGTGGCCGGTCGGCGAGGAGTGGCTCTACCAGTCCTGGGCGGCGGCCTACCTGCCGCTGATGCGGGTGCTGACCACGCTGGCCGACGAGGACCGCCGCGGGTTGATCACCCTGGGCGTCACTCCGGTGGTGAACGCCCAGCTCGACGACCCGTACTGCCTTGATGGCATGCATCACTGGCTGGCCAACTGGCGGCTGCGGGCGGCCGAGGCCGCCAGCGTGCGGTCGGCTCCCCGGTCGAAGTCGGCCGGCTACCAGTCATGCACGCCGGAAGCGTTGCGCGACTTGGGGATCCGCGAATCCGCCGAGGCCGACGCGGCGCTGGAGGACTTCGCGACCAGGTGGCGGCACGGCGGAAGCCCGCTGCTGCGCGGCCTGATCGACGCCGGCACGGTCGAGTTGCTCGGCGGCCCGCTGGCCCACCCGTTCCAGCCGCTGCTCGCGCCGCGGCTACGCGAGTTCGCCCTGCGCGAGGGGCTGGCCGACGCGCAGTCGCGCCTCGGGACGCGAACAGGGCAGGGCCCGAGCGGGATCTGGGCGCCCGAATGCGCTTACGCCCCCGGCATGGAACACGACTACGCGGCCGCGGGCGTCACCCACTTCATGGTCGACGGCCCGTCACTGCACGGCGACACCGCGCTGGGCCGACCCGTCGGCGACACCGGCGTGGTCGCGTTCGGGCGCGACCTGCAGGTCAGCTATCGGGTGTGGTCACCCAAATCCGGTTACCCGGGGCACGCCGCCTACCGCGACTTCCACACCTACGACCACCTCAGCGGGCTGAAGCCGGCTCGGGTGACCGGCCGCAACGTGGCGTCGGAGGCCAAGGCGCCTTACGATCCCGAGCGCGCCGACCACGCGGTCGACAGCCATGTCGCCGACTTCGTCGAGGTGGTCCGCAACCGGCTGACGAGCGAATCCGAGCGGATCGGCCGGCCCGCCCACGTGGTCGCCGCTTTCGACACCGAACTGTTCGGCCACTGGTGGTACGAGGGCCCGGCGTGGCTGCAGCGGGTGCTGCGCGCCCTGCCCGACGCCGGCGTGCGGGTGGGAACACTCAGCGACGCCATCGCCGGCGGATTCGTCGGGCGCGCAGTGGAATTGCCGCCCAGTTCGTGGGGTTCGGGCAAGGACTGGCAGGTGTGGGCCGGCGACAAGGTCGCCGACCTGGTTCAGCTCAACAACGAAGTGGTGGACACGGCGCTGAGCACCGTCGACAAGGCGCTGTCGCAGCAGGCGTCGCTCGACGGGCCGCTCCCCCGCGACCACGTGGCCGACCAGATCCTGCGCGAGACCCTGCTGACGGTCTCCAGCGACTGGCCGTTCATGGTGAGCAAGGACTCGGCCGCCGACTACGCGCGCTACCGCGCCCACCTGCATGCCCACGCCACCCGGGAGATCGCCGGGGCGCTGGCGTCGGGCCGGCGGGACACCGCGCAGCGGCTGGCCGACGGATGGAACCGCGCCGACGGTTTGTTCGGCGCACTGGACGCCCGCAGGCTGCCCCGATGAGCGTTGCTTCGCCCGCGAGCGACCGTGTTTGTACGACGACACGCCGCCGCGGCTGGCATTTTGGGGACTCTCGGGCCGCGGTAGAGGGATAGCGCGTGAAAATCCTGATGGTGTCGTGGGAATACCCGCCGGTGGTGATCGGCGGGCTCGGCCGGCACGTGCATCACCTGTCGACCGCGCTCGCGGCGGCCGGGCACGAGGTCCTCGTGCTGTCCCGCCGCCCCTCGGGCACCGATCCCAGCACACACCCGTCGTCCGACGAGGTGGTCGACGGCGTCCGGGTGATCGCGGCCGCCCAGGACCCGCACGAATTCTCCTTCGGCGCCGACATGATGGCGTGGACGCTGGCGATGGGCCATTCCATGGTCCGCGAGGGGCTGTCGCTGACGCAGCGCGGCACCAACCGGCCGTGGCGTCCCGACGTCGTGCACGCGCACGACTGGCTGGTGGCCCATCCCGCGATCGCGCTCGCCCAGTTCTACGACGTGCCAATGGTTTCCACCATCCACGCCACCGAGGCCGGACGGCACTCGGGCTGGGTGTCCGGCGCCATCAGCCGTCAGGTGCACGCCATCGAGTCCTGGTTGGTACGCGAATCGGATTCGCTGATCACGTGTTCGGCGTCGATGGCCGACGAGATCACCGAGCTGTTCGGTCCCGGGCTCGCGGCAATCACGGTCATCCGCAACGGCATCGACGCCGCGCGCTGGCCGTTCGCCGAGCGGCGGCCGCGGACCGGCCCCGCCGAACTGCTCTACCTCGGCCGGCTGGAGTACGAGAAGGGCGTGCACGACGTCATCGCCGCCCTGCCGCGAATCAGGCGCACCCACCCCGGCACCACGCTCACCATCGCCGGGGAGGGCACCCAGCAGGAGTGGCTCGTCGAGCAGGCCCGAAAGCACAAGGTGCTCAAGGGAACCCGGTTCGTCGGGCACCTCGGCCATGACGAGCTGCTCGCGGTGCTGCATCGGGCCGATGCCGCGGTGCTGCCCAGCCACTACGAGCCGTTCGGAATCGTCGCGCTGGAAGCCGCCGCCGCCGGCACTCCGCTCGTGACGTCCAACATCGGGGGCCTGGGCGAGGCGGTGATCAACGGCCAGACCGGGGTCTCCTGCCCGCCGCGCGACGTCGCCCGGCTGGCCTCGGCCGTGCGGGTCGTGCTCGACGATCCGGATGCGGCCCAGCGGCGCGCCCGAGCCGCCCGCGAACGGCTCACCTCGGCCTTCGACTGGAACACCGTGGCGGGCGAAACCGCGCAGGTGTATCTGGCGGCCAAGCGCGGCGAGCGGCAGCCCCAGCCACGCATGCGCATCATCGAACATGCCTTGCCGAACCGCTAACCTGCAGTGATGGGGCTGGAATATTCGAGCGTGGTGGAAGCGCCGATCGCCGACGTATTTGCCTGGCACGCCAGGCCGGGCGCGTTCGCCCGGCTCTCGCCGCCGTGGCAGCCGATGCGGCTGGTGACCGAGGCCGCCTCGCTCAAGGACGGGCGGGCGACGCTGGAGCTGCCGGGCGGGCTGCGTTGGGTCGCCGTCCACCAACCCGACGGCTACGACCCGCCGAGGCGGTTCGTCGACGCCATCGGCGGTGACGGGCCGGCGGCGCTGCCGGCGCGAATCGCGATGCGCTGGCGGCACACCCACGACTTCGAAGACATCGGTGACGGCCGCACCCGGGTCATCGACCGGGTCGACACGCCGGTGCCCGGGTCGCTGCTGCGCCCCATGTTCACCTACCGGCACCGTCAACTGGCCGACGACCTGGCCGCGCACCGGCTGGCCGCCGAGCGCGGGCTGACCCCGGCGACGGTGGCGGTCACCGGGGCGTCGGGGCTGGTGGGTTCGGCGTTGACGGCGTTTCTGAGCACCGGCGGCCACCGCGTCATCCGGTTGGTCCGCGGCGACCCGAGGGGCGACGACGAGCGCCAGTGGAATCCCGACGACCCCGACCCGGGGCTGTTCGCTCGCGTGGACGCCGTGATCCATTTGGCGGGCGCCTCGATCGCCGGCCGGTTCACCGAGAAGCATCGACATGCGATCCGCGAGAGCCGGATTGGCCCGACCCGCCGGCTGGCCGAAGCGCTGGGCCGGACCCCGCACCGGCCGGCGGTACTCATCTCAGCGTCGGCGATCGGGTACTACGGCTCCGACCGCGGCGACGAGATCCTCACCGAGGACAGCGACGGGGGCGACGGTTTTCTCGCCGACGTGGTGGCCGACTGGGAGGCGGCGACCGAGCCCGCCGAGCAGGCCGGGGTCCGGGTGGTGCGGGTGCGCACCGGCATCGTGCAATCCCCGCGCGGCGGCACGTTGAAGCTGATGCGTCCGTTGTTCAGCGCCGGGCTTGGTGGCCGGCTCGGCAGCGGCCGGCAATGGCTGTCGTGGATCGGCATCGACGACCTGATCGACATCTATCACCGCGCATGGTGGGACGACGCGCTATCGGGCCCCGTCAACGCCGTTGCCCCACAACCGGTTCGCAACAGCGAGTACACCGCCACCCTGGCCCGCGTCCTGCACCGGCCCGCGGTGCTGCCGGTGCCGTCGCTGGGGCCCCGCGTGCTGCTGGGCGAGCAGGGCGCACGCGAACTCGCGTGCGCCAGCCAGCGGGTACTGCCATACAAGCTCACCGCCGTCGGGCACCGGTTCCGCCAGCCGGACCTCGAGCAGGCGCTGCGCCACCTGCTGGGCCGGGTCGCCGGGTAAAGGATCTCCGCATTTGGGCCCGATCGCGACCCATTTAACTGGCTTAATGATTCAATCTCTTAATGATCTCCGCGCTGGTCCGGCGTGCCCGTCGGACCGGCGCGGCCGTGATGGGCATCGTAGCGGTGGCCGCGGTGGTGCTCGCCCCGCCGCAAGCCCGAGCCGAGTCCACCGAAGGTGACAGCACCACCGACGTCGCTTGCGCAAGCGAGACCCAGTCGGTACCGACGACATGGTATTTCCCGAACACGCCGCCGCTGGGATTGGTGTGGTTGCAGCACGGCTTCGTGGAAGGCAAGAAGGTGTGGTCCGACTTTGCCGCCGAGGTCGCCGACAGTGGTTACCTGGTGCTGGCCACCACGCTGCCCACCCTCAGCCGGTTCGGCTGCACCGTGGAGCACCTGATTGACAACACCGGCTTCCTGGCCAACATCGCCGATGTCTTCGCCCATAAAGACGATCCGAATGGCGCGTTGGCGACGTCCTTCGCGATGGCGGCTGAGAGCGCCGGCCGGCCCGCCACGCCGTTACCCGACAAGTTGGTTTTCGTGGGGCATTCGGCGGGGGCGGAGGCCGTCGAATACGTCGCCGAGCGCCTGCATCGCGCCTACCCCGCCACCTTCACCCAACTGCGCGGCATCGTCAGCGAGGACGGCGTGAAGTCGTTCATCGGTTCCAATACCGACGACGCGCTGTCGGGCCTGGCAGGCACCACCCTGCCCATCTACGCCACGGCATCGCCGCATCTTCTCTGCAACTTCTTCCAACGCGGCACCAAGGCCATCGAACGGTATATGCCGGACCGAACATTTCACGGGGTGAAAATCACGACCGGCGCCCACGGTGACGCGCTCGGCCCATCGTCGCCCGCGTACGAAAACCTGGTGTGTGGCCGTCCGCGGCCGGACAATGTGGCCGCGGTATGGGGGCTGACACGGGGCTGGATCGCCGACATGTTCGCGGGCACGATCACACCCGACTTCTACCCGGGCGGAAGCTATTACACCGATCTGGTGACCGCCGGCACCATCACCACGCTGCCGTGACCGGTCAGGGCACCCCGGACGGTGAGCGGCCCGGCGGATGCGTCGCGGCCAAGCCGGACGCCGCGGCGCGCTGCATGATGAAGCCGGGCCTCATCCGCGTGATGCCGACGCCGTCGGGATTGCGTTGCTCGTAGCCGTCCAGCATCGTCTCCACCGCGGATTTCGCCCTGCTGTACGCGGACGACCTGATCCCGGCAGTCGACCACGTCTCGTCGGCCCGTTCCCCGTACCGCCCGGCGGCGTAGGTGCCCACCGACGACAGGTGCACCAGGTGAGGCACTTTGGCGTTGTGGGCCGCGCTCAGCACCGCCGAACTGCCGTTGATGGCGACCGCGTCCAGGTAACGCGTGTTGCGGGTCGGTGAAACCCCCACGCGAGATGGACCACGCAGGCGGCGCCGCGAAAGATCCTGTGCAGCTGGATTTCCACCCCCGGCTCGGCCAGGTCCAGTTGATGCCAGTCGGGGCGGGCGTAGACACCTTCCCGCGGCGGCTGCCGGCGGCTGCCGGCGGCTGACGCCGACGATGCCGTAGTCGTGGCCGCCGTCGACGAGCCTGCGCAGCAACGCGGTTCCCACGTTGCCGCTGGCCCCGGTGATGACGATTCGCTTAAACATCGGCGACCTCCTAGTCCGCGTCTCTGCCGTGACGGCTCCGCCGATAGGCCCGCGCGCGCAGATCGGCGAGCCACCGCGGGTGCAGGCTCAGGCCGGGGGCGGTGTTGACGACGGGATCGAACGCCACGTCCCGTGCCCGTTCGGGATCGATGGCGCGGGTCAGCGTGAGCCGGCCCAACGGCGTGAAATCGCCTCTGCCACAGGCCTGGTCGAGCGACACCTGGATCGTGTCGTGCTCGAGCCGCTTGCGGACACCGTCCAGCGAAAGGCCGGGGCCGTCGATGTCGCTGATGATCCGGGCCCTGAGCCACCAATTGTCTCCCCGATAGTGCAGCGGCATCAGGGTGGTCAGCGTCTGACCGCTCCACGAGATGGCCGGCCGCAGCGCCAGCGCCCGGGACAGCATCCCCGAACCGGAGGAGACGACCAGGATGTCCCATGGCCCTGTCCCGTGCGACGGTGTCACCCGAAAGGCCAGGCCGATGAAGTCGGGCAAGGCCCCCGGTGTGCCGCTGGCCTTCGATACCCGGGCGACGATGTCTGACGACGAAATGGGCAGGCCCTCGCCCGCGGGGGCGACGCGTTCGATGAAGCCTTCCGCGAGCACCCCGACCGGATGAAACAACCGCTTGCCCCGGATGGCGGAGCCCCACTGGAAGGGCAACGCGACCAGATCGGAAACGCTCACCGCCGGCGGGTTCCCCATTCCCGCCGCGGGAAACCCGCCATAGCTCCTCACTCGGTCGGCCGGTCGACCGGTGTGGCGGCTTTGCCGGTCGCGGGCGCCCACCCAGCGCATCGCGGCGCCTATTGGCCGGGTCTGGCGCCGCGCGATGACCTTCAGTAAGTTAATCTTTAAGTTATTGAATAGGATGGCTGGATCCGCCGAGGGTTGAGGGGGCCGATCGGAACGGGCTCCCAGGGTGGCGGCGTCGCCGGTACGCGAGCGGCGGTTATGACCGCACATGTTTTGAGCCGTTCTAACCTGGGAATGCCAAGCCGTCCAGGAGGGAGCGCGTGGCCAAGATGGGTGCTGTGTCATTGACACCCGCCACCGAGTCGCCGGCACGCGCGGCCCCATCACCAGGCACCGCCCCCTTCAACCAGTGGCGCTCCGGCGTGCGGCAAGCCGTCCTCGCCCACCTCGCGGCTTTCATCGAGCCGCGCCGCGGCGAGTTGGAAGGCGCCCGCATCGACGCCGCCGGCGACATCCTGATGGCGTTCGCCTCCGGCGGCAAGTGCCTGCGGTCGACCTTCGTCTACCTGGGCTGGCTCTGCGGTGCCGCGCCCAGCGGGGCGGCTTTGCGGGCGGCGGCCAGTTTCGAGTTGCTGCACGTATTCGCGCTGCTGCAAGACGATGTCATCGACGGTTCGACCGAGCGGCGCGGGCGCCCGTCGGCACACCTTCAATTCGCCCAATGGCACCGGGACCGTGGGCTATCCGGCTCGTCACGGCGGTTCGGTGAATCGGCCGCAATCCTGCTGGGTGACCTGTGCCTGATCTGGTCCGAGCAGATGCTGCGCGAGAGCGGTGTCGAAGCCCGGTACTTGCGGCAGGCGTGGCCCCGCTACGACACGATGCGCATCGAGCTGGCGGTGGGTCAGTTCGCGGACCTGATCAGCGATGCCCGGCACATGCCAACGCTCGAGGCCGTGCTGGACGTGGCGCGACGCAAGTCGGGCAATTACACGGTGCGGCGCCCGTTGGAAATCGGCGCGGCGATGTCCGATTGCGACGATGCGACACTGGCCCGGCTCGGCCGCTACGGGGCCGCCCTCGGGGAAGCCTTCCAGCTTCGCGACGACGTGCTCGGTGTCTTCGGCTCGCCGGCGATCACCGGCAAGCCGTCTTCCCGAGATCTGCTGGAACGCAAGGCAACCAGCGTCGTGGTGGCCGCTCACCAGCTGGCCGATCCGCCGGCCCGCGCCGAATTGACCAAACTGATGAACGGCCATGCCCTCGACGACGGTGCGCTCGACCGGTGGAAAGCGTTGATCGTCGAGACCGGGGCCGTCGAGATGATCGAGCGGATGATCAGCGACCGGGTCGCCTCGGCGCGCGAGCACCTTGGCGACGCCTCGATCGACGAGCCCGTGCGGGCCGCACTGGACGAAATGGCGGCCGCCTGTACGGATCGCGCCGAATAAGTGCCATGAGTTTGGGAGCATGCTGACATGCGGACAATCGAAGGACGCAGCGATCACGTGGTGGTGGTCGGCGCCGGGCTGGCGGGCCTGTCCGCGGCGCTGCACCTGGCCGGCCGGGGGCGCAGGGTCACGGTGGTCGAGCGCCAACCCTGGCCGGGCGGGCGCGCCGGCCGGCTCGACATCGACGGCTACCGCATCGACACCGGTCCGACGGTGCTGACGATGCCGGACATCATCGACGAGACTTTCGCAGCCGCGGGCCAGAGCCGGTCGGGCCGGCTGGAGCTGCTGCCGCTTGACCCGGCCTACCGGGCGGTGTTCGCCGACGGCAGCGCGCTCGACGTGCATACCGATCCGGACCGGATGACAACCGCCATCGAAGAGTTCGCCGGCTCCGGGCAGGCGGCGGGCTACCGGCGGCTGCGCGAGTGGCTGAAACGCTTGTACCGGATCGAGTTCGACGGGTTCATCGCCGCCAATTTCGATTCCCCGTTGTCGTTGCTCACCCCGCAACTGGCGCGACTCGTCGCGATCGGCGGATTCCGCAAGTGGGATCGCGTGGTCAAGCGCCACATCAGCGACCCCCGGCTGCAGCGGGTGTTCACGTTCCAGTCGCTGTACGCCGGCGTGCCGCCGCGGAACGCGCTGGCCGTCTACGCCGTCATCGCCTACATGGACACCGTCGCGGGCGTGTTCTTTCCGCGCGGCGGCGTTCGCGCGCTGCCCGACGCGCTGGCCGCGGCGGCCGTCGACGCCGGGGTCGAATTCCGTTACAACGCCACGGTTACCGGGCTCGACCGCGTCGGGGCACGGGTGAGCGCCGTGCGAACGGACCACCTGGACCCCATCGCCTGCGACGCTGTGGTGCTGACCACCGAGCTGCCGCAGACCTATGACTTGTTGGGCCGCACACCGCGCCGGCCCGTGCGACTGCGGCCGGCGCCATCGGCGGTCGTGGCTCACCTGGGATGTCGCCGCATCCCGTCCGACGCGGCCCATCACACGATCTTGTTCGGTGAGTCCTGGGATCAGACGTTCACCGACATCATCCGCGACGGACGACTGATGCGGGATCCGTCCCTGCTTATCACCCGGCCCACGGCGAGCGACCCGACGCTCGCCCCTGACGGGCACGACCTGCTGTACGTGCTCGCCCCGGCGCCGAACCTGGATCGCGGGAGCGTCGACTGGGGCAGTGTCGGCGATCTGTACGTCCACGATCTCATCGACGACGTCGCGGCGCGGCTGCTGCCCGGGTTGTCCGACGACGCAACGGTCTTGGACGTCGTCACGCCCGCCGACTGGGCGCGCCAGGGCATGGCCGCGGGCAGCCCCTTCGCGCTGGCCCACACCTTTGCGCAGACGGGGCCGTTCCGGCCGGCCAACCTGGTGCGCGGCGTCGAAAACGCGGTGCTCGCCGGGTCGTCAACGGTGCCCGGCGTCGGTGTCCCCACCACGCTGATCTCCGGCCGGCTCGCCGCGGACCGCGTCACCGGCCCAGGTTCCGGCCGAGCCGGCCGGGTGGCGACGCACCACGACGTGAGGGCGGGCTGACATGATCCGCAGCGAGTTGGATGCGGCCGGAATCGACGATCCGCGCCTGCGCGAGGGGTATCGGCGCTGCCGCGAACTCAACGCTGCGCACGGTCGCACCTTCTTCCTGGCCACCCGGCTGCTGGCGCCCGACCAACGGCCCGCGGTGCACGCCCTCTACGGTTTCGCGCGCTACGCCGACGACATCCTCGACGACCTGGACACGCGGCTCAGCACCGACATTCGCGGCATGAGGCTGCAGCAGTTGGCCGACCGGTTCTTCGCCGGCGGAGACCACCTCGACGATCCCGTGCTCGCCGCGGTCACCCACACCGCGCGCCGGTACCGGATCGCCACCGAGTTGTTCGACGACTTCCTGGCCTCGATGCGGATGGATCTCACGGTCACCGACTATCCCGACCGCAAAGCGCTCAACCTCTACATGCGCGGCTCCGCCGAAGCCATTGGCCTGCAGGTGCTTCCGGTGCTGGGAACCGTGGTGCCGGTCGAGGAGGCCGCACCCTACGCGGCGGCGCTGGGCAGGGCGTTTCAGCTCACCAATTTCCTGCGCGACGTCGACGAGGACCTGTTGCGGCAACGGGTCTACCTGCCGGCCGACGAACTCGCCGCCCACGGCGTCGATCGCGAGCTGCTGATCTGGTGTCACCGGCACCGCCGCACCGAGCCGAGGGTGCGCGCAGCGCTGGCCGCCCAGCACGAGATCACCCGGGAGACTTACCGTTTCGCCGCCACCGGCATCGCAATGCTCAGTCCGCGCTCGCGGCCGTGTGTGGCAACCGCGGCGGCGCTGTATTCGGAAATCCTGGACCGCATCGAAGCCAGCGACTTCGCGGTGTTCAGTCACCGGGCCACCGTCGGCCGAGCTCGACGACTGCAGGTCGCCGGCATCGGGCTGATACGGTCGTGGCGGGCGCGCAACACTTCGCGCGGAGCTTTCGATTCCCCGGGGGCTGCATGACCGACCGTTGGCAATATCTCTTGGTCCTGGCCGCATGCCTGGCGATCACCGCGCCCCTGGAGATGTTCGGTCCGGGCGTCTACCGGCAATGGCGGCGGCTTGCGAAGTCGGTCTTCCCGGTGGCCGCCGTATTCCTGCTCTGGGATGAGATCGCCATCGCCGCCCACGCGTGGACCTACAACGGCGCCTACATCACCGGCATGAGCATCCCGTTCGGGGTGCCGATCGAAGAGGTGCTGTTTTTCGTCGTCATTCCGATATGCGCGCTGCTCACCTACAACGCCGTGAGCACCATCCTAGAACGGGTCAAGCGCCGATGATCGGCCTCGGGTATACGGTGCCGGCGGTGGCGGCGGTATTCACCGTCTGCGCGCTGGAATTGGCGGTCCTGCGCACCGGACTCTTCCGGCGACCGGCCTACTGGCTGTCGATGCTGATCGTTCTGGGGTTCCAGATCCCGGTCGACGGCTGGCTCACCAAGCTCAGCTCCCCCATCGTCAGCTACGACCCCCGCCAGATCACCGGCGTGCGCTTCCCTTTCGACATCCCGGTCGAGGATTTCTTGTTCGGGTTCGCCCTGGCCACCGCGGTACTGCTGGGATGGGAACGCCAACGTGCGCGTCGGTGAAGCCCGCCCCACACCCGGCCAGTTGTCAGCCGCCTTCGACGCTGGGGCGATGGCATACGACCGGCTGGTGGGCGCCAGCCCCGGCTACCACCAGCAGCTGCTGCTCTCCGCACGTCGCATGCGAATCACCAATAACGGCAAGGGCTTACGGCTGCTCGATGCGGGTTGCGGCACCGGCGCGTCGACGGCCGCGCTGCTGGCCGTCGCCCCGGAGGCCGACATCGTTGCGGTCGACGCGTCGCGAGGCATGCTCGAGGCCGCGGCCGCCAAGGACTGGCCCCCATCGGTGCGGTTCGTGCACAGTGCCGTCGAGCAACTCGCGGAGCACGGCGTCACAGGACCGTTCGACGGCATCCTGGCCGCCTACCTGATCCGCAACCTCGCCGACCCTGACGGGCAATTGCGGAAACTTCGGATGATGCTGCGGCCCGGCGCCACCCTGGCGGTGCACGAATACTCGGTGCGCGACTCCCGCGCCGCCACTTGCATCTGGCACGCCGTGTGCTGGGGCATCATCATTCCCGCCGGATGGTGGCGCACCCGCGATACGGCGCTGTACCGCTACCTGTGGCGCAGCGTGCTGGACTTCGACGGCGCGGCCCGATTCCGGGCCCGCCTGGTCGATGCGGGTTTCACCGCCGTGCACAGCGAAACGATGCCCGGGTGGGAGGCCAACATCGTGCACACCTTCCTGGCGGACGCGCCGCTATGACGGCCGACAAAGCCGATCCCCGACGCGAAACAAGGCCCGCGCCAACCGGATTGCCCGACGCCGGCGCGCTGACTTCGCAACCGCGGGTGGTCGTCGTGGGCGGCGGCATTGCCGGGCTGACCGCCGCCACCGGGCTGGCCGAACGGGGCGTCGCCGTCGAGGTGATCGAGCGCGAAGGCTACCTCGGCGGCCGGGTGGGCGGCTGGACCGAGCACGACGACGGGGCCGAGCTCGCGATGAATCGCGGCTTCCACGCGTTCTTCCGGCAGTACTACAACCTGCGGGCCCTGCTCGAGCGGATCGACCCGCAATTGCGGATGCTCACACCCGTCGACGACTATCCGCTGATCGACGGAGCGGGCCGGCGCGACACCTTCCGGGGGCTGCCGCGCACCCCGCCGTGGAACGCGGTGGCCTTCGCCGCGCGCAGCCCGACCTTCCGGCTTCGCGACTTCCTTCAGCTCGACGCTCGCGCGGCCGCGCCGCTGGCCGCGGTGTCGTTGCCCGGGATCTACGAGCGCCTCGACCACTTCGACGCCGCGACGTTCCTCAAGAGCATCCGATTTCCCGAAGCCGCAAGGCATCTGGCCTTCGAGGTATTCTCCCGCAGCTTCTTCGCCGAGCCGGCGAAGCTTTCCGCGGCGGAGTTGGCGACCATGTTCCACATCTACTTCCTCGGGTCGTCCGAAGGGTTGGTCTTCGACGTCCCCACGTCGAACTACGACAGCGCCCTCTGGCAGCCGCTGCGGCGCTACCTCGAGGACCGCGGCGTGCGCTTCCGGCTCGGCACCACCGCCTCCCGCGTCGACACCGGGTCGGCGCAGCCGTTCCGGGTGCAAGTCGATTCGGGCGATCACCTGGACGCAGACGCCGTGGTGCTGGCCACCGATGTGGCCGGCCTGCAGCGTGTCGTCGGGGCATCGACCGGGCTGGCCACCGAGGGCTGGCGCGCGCGGATCGCCCGGCTGCGCACCGCGCCGCCGTTCGCCGTGCATCGGTTGTGGCTCGACCGTCCGGTCGGCGCCGAGCGGCCGGCGTTTCTGGGCACCGCCGGCCATGAGCCACTGGACAACATCAGCGTGCTGGAGCGCTACGAACGCGAGGCCGCCGAGTGGTCGCGCGGGCATCATGGGTCGGTCGTCGAATTGCATTCGTACGCACTCGAGGCCGCGCCGTCGCGCGCGGCCGCGCTGCGCCAACTGCACAAGGTGTATCCGGAAACCGCGGCGGCACAGATCGTTTGCGAGCGACTGCTGCATCGCAGCGATTGCCCGCTGTTCCCTCCGGGGTCCTATGCGCACCGCCCGGCGGTGTTCACGCCGCAGCCCGGCCTGCTGCTGGCCGGCGACGCCGTCCGCGTCGACTTGCCCGTGGCACTGATGGAGCGCGCCGCGACCACGGGTTGGTGCGCCGCCAACCATTTGCTGAGAAGATGGGGACTGGCCGGGCACCCGTTGGTCACCGTACCCACCCGAGGCCGGTCAGCCCTGTTGCGATGGCTCGCCACCCGCTAAGGATCCGCTCAACGATGAATATTCGCGAACAGCTAGAACACCTGTGGTCGGCCGCCCGGCCCAAAGACTGGCCCCTGCAGGTGATCCCGCGTACGCCGTGGGCCGACCAGCAACCGACCTACCGGGACGCCCAGCCCGCCATCATCGACGCCGCGCTGAAGCGGGCCCAGCAGAAGCCCACCGGGAACTGGTTCGCGTTCGCCGGCAGCGCCAACGTGCGTCCCGGGCGGCCGTTCGGCGCGCGGGTCGCCGGGGTCGAGATCGTCGCCTGGCGCGACGACCAGCATCGGCTCTGTGTGGGGCCCCGCAGTTGCCCCCACCTGGGGGCGGATCTGGCCACCGGAACCGTGCACGGCGGCACCCTGATCTGCCGATGGCACGGGCTGGCCCTGGACGGCCATGCGCGTGAATTCGGCTGGAGCCCGTTGCCCGGCCACGATGACGGCATCCTGGTGTGGGTGCGGCTCGACGAGGCGGGCGGCGAGGCCCCGTTGGCGGAACCGGTGATTCCGGCCCGGCCGGACGGTGACACCCTTTCCGCCGTCGCCCACGTGGCGGGCGTCTGCGAGCCCGCCGACGTGATCGCCAATCGGCTCGACCCGTGGCACGGCGCCTGGTTTCATCCGTACTCGTTCACCCGGCTCGAAGTGCTCACCACGCCAACCGAAACCGTCGATCGCTTCTCGGTGGCGGTGGCTTTCCGGATGGGCCGCCTGGGCGTCCCCGTCGTCGCGGAATTCAGCTGCCCGGAGGCACGCACCATCGTGATGCGCATCGTGGACGGCGAGGGAACCGGCAGCACCGTCGAGACCCACGCCACCCCAATCGGATCGGGTCCCGACGGGCGTCCCCGCACCGCCGTGCTGGAGGCCACCATCGCGCATTCGGACCGTCCCGGGTTCACGCGCGCGTCGCGGGCGGCCGCCCTGATCACACCGCTCATGCGCTTGGCGGCCAACAGGCTCTGGCGCGACGATCTCGCGTACGCCGAGCGCCGCTACCAGGTGCGCACCGGATCCGGCTGACGGTCCCGCCGTGCGGAAAGGGTATGCCGCCGCCGTCGTCCTGACCGTTGGCGTGCACCTCGCCTACCTGGCCTACGTGCCGGTCGGCGGCTTCCTGGCGCTGCGGTGGCCACGCACCATCGTGCTGCACCGGGCCGCCGTCGCCTGGGGCGCCGCCGTCATTGCGCTCAAGCTGCCGTGCCCATTGACAGAAGCCGAGTCGTGGGCGCGCCGCCGCGCCGGCATGAACCCCTTACCCACCACGGGGTTCGTCGACCGTTATGTCGCGGGCCTTCTCGTGCCGTCGGGCCGCGTCGGTCTCGCACAGGCTTTCGCGTTTGTGTGGGCCGCGATCTCCTGGGGCGTATTCGCGAGACGCGTCAGCCGCTGAGGCCGCCCTGCGCCCGCGGCGCAGCGGCCGGCGACGAATCCGTCACGGGCGCCGCCACCTCGGGTTGAGGCGGGCGAGACTTACGGCGCCACAACGCCCAAGTGGCAACCGACAGCAGAATGACCGAGACGACCACGGCCGGCCAGAAGGCCAACTGCGCCAGCCACAGGTCTCGCTGCAGCCGCACCACCGTGCGCCGGCCGCGCCAGACACGCTGTGGCACCTCTTTCACGCTCATCGCCCGATCCCATACCCCCCACGGGACGGTTTAAACGGCGGGGCACGAGACCATTTCGGGGTTTCCAGTGGGTTTGGCTCACCCTCCGGTGGGCTAGTCACCGGCATGAGCACTGAGTCGCGCGTTCCCTCCGAGCCGTCATCTCGATCGTTCACCCGATTAGCGGCGGCGTGGTGGGCGCTTGTCGTTGGCCTGGTGATCCTCATCGTCCTGCTGATCTTCGTCGCGCAGAACACCGAATCGCTCACTGTGCACTTTCTCGCCTTCCACTGGAACTTGCCGGTAGGGGTGGGCTACCTATTGTCGGCGGCGGCCGGCGCGACCACGACGGTGCTCGTCGGTGCCGCGCGGATCATCCAGCTGCGCAGGACCGCCAAGAAGCAACTCAAGACGATGTGACTTTCCCGGACGGCAGCGCGCGCAAAACCCTTACCCGGCAAGCGTTCACGACGTGCACCGCATCAACCGCGCCGCGACCCAACGGCCCCAGCCGTACGTCCCTGCGGGACAACTCTTTTAGAATGTATCGACGCCGTATCGCGCTGTGGTGTTCGGTTTGTAAGGAGGAGCGACATGAGTGGCAAGGAATTCCACAAGGGCGACAAGGTCGAGTGGAAGAGCCACGGCAGGACCGTCCGCGGGACGGTGGAAGCCAAAATCACCTCCGACACCGAGGCCGCCGGACGCACCGTGCGCGCGTCCGAAGACGAGCCGCAGTACAGGGTCCGCAGCGACAAGACGGGCGCGGAAGCCGTGCACAAGCCCGGGGCGCTACGCCCAGCGGACCGACCCATGGCCGGCGAGGAAACCACCTGACTCCGCTTGGGTCCGCGCGTTCGCCGACCTATCGGCTGCAAATGCGAGACACTTATCGGGGTTCGCGGGCCGCGCGTGGCGGTCGCCGATACGCTGGTCGGCGAATCTCGCAAGAAGGACACAGATAAGTGACCAAGCGCGGCGCCGCTGAACGGCGATTGAACCGAGCCGAACTCGAGAAATTGATGTCGGCCGACATGCGCGCACTCACAGCGCAATCGGACCGCATCGGCCGGCACTTCGCCCGTCAGCACGACGTCGGCGGCACCGACCTGCACGCCTTGCTGCACATCATGGTCGCCGAAACGGCCGGAACGCCGCTGACGCCGGCGCAGTTGCGGCAGCGCCTCGACGTGTCGCCCGCCGCCATCACCTACCTGGTGGACCGGATGATCGACTCCGGCCACCTCCGGCGCGAACCCGATCCCGGCGACCGGCGCAAGACGCTGCTGCGCTACGAAGAACCGGGCATGGCACTGGCCCGCTCGTTCTTCACCCCCCTCGGCGCGGAGTTGCACAAGGCCCTCGCCGACGTGCCCGACTGCGATTTGGCCGCCGCGCACCGGGTCTTCCTGGCGATGATGGCGGCGATGTCCACCTTCGAATCGCAACTCGCCACCGCGGCCCCCGAGCCGTCGGCGACCGACGCCAAGCGCGCGCCCGCCAAGGGTCGCCGTCGTGTGGTGAAAAACGGCGATCGACCCGCCTAGGACACCGGCCGCCGGGCAGCGGAGCCGAGCACCCGCTGCTCGATCAGGTCGGCCCCCCGCCGCACCCCTCCGGTCGCGGCGAACCCGGCGGCCACGCGACGCGCGCCGTCCGCCATCGTCATCGCCGCACGCACCTTCGCCTTCAGCCGTGCAGGGCTGAGGTTTTTGGCTGCCAGGCGGGTACCGCAGCGGGCGACCTCCACGCGCCGGGCGACTTCGGCCTGGTCGCGCGCGAACGGCACGACGCAGACGGGTACGCCGCGGTCGAGGGCCTTCAGCGTCGTTCCCATCCCGCCGTGCGTTATGGCGCAGCTGGCCCGTTGCAGCACGGCCGCGTGCGGGACGAAGCGGCAGATGGTCGCGTTGGCCGGTCGCGGGAGACCCGGTGGTATCCCCGCCGGGAAGGTCGCCACCACGTGGACGGGCTCGTCGGCCAGCGCCCGCAACGCGATCCGTCCCAGCGCGGCATCGGGCTGCCTGATCGACGACGTGTTCAAAAGCACCACCGGCTGCTTGATGTCCGCGACCCAGTCCGGCGTGGGTGTGTGGGCGGGTTCGAATACGCATGCGCCGATGTGGTGAACCAAACCGTCCCATCCGGGATGGCGATACTCGAAGGGCTCGCCGCCGACGGCCAGCAGCAGCGGTGCCCGCCGCACGAAGTCGTCGACCGACGCGACCGGCGACACCCCCAGCTCGCCGCGAATGGCGTTGAGCCGCGGCAGCGTTGGCCGGTCGAACAGATGCCGGACGATCGGGCGCACCGAGGCGTCCCGGAGGTCGCCGAGGATGCCCGGCAGCGGGCGCAGCCCCGGACCGAACGGGGGCACCCCGCGCGACCGCAGATACGGCGTGAACGGCGAGAACACCAGCCAAGGCGTATCGCCGGCCTCCGCGGCCGACATCGCCCCCCAGCAGTTCGCATCGACGATGAGCGCGTCCGGCCGGACCGCATCCACCGCGCGTCGCAAATCCCCGACTTCGAGCACCGCGCGCCGGCAGAGCACGTCGATCGTTAACTTCAATACACCCAATGCGTTTCGGGCGCGCCAGTCCTCGCCGACGATCGATTCGATGTCGGGATCGACAGGCTCGGCGTGCGCGCCCACCGCGCGCAGCGTCGCGACGCCGCCCGCCATGGTGCGCACGTGCACCTCGTGACCGCGGCCGGCGAGCTCGGCCAGCAGCGCGCCCACCGGCAGCAGGTGACCCAGGGCCGGCGACCCGTAGGCCAGTATCACCGCCATGTCGCACGCAGCTTTCAGGCGGGTGTGAGGTCGACAGCGCGCAGGCCGGAAAGATTTGCGGCGCCGCAGCCGTGGAGGCAGACTCGAAGCTCGTCGATGAACGGCTGCAGCCAATCGACAACGGCGGCAGCGGAATCGATCGCCGCCGGGAGGAGGGGGCGAGCCACCGCCACGACGTCGGCACCCAGCGCGATGGCCTTGGCCGCGTCCATACCGGTGCGGATCCCGCCGGAAGCCACCAGCGGAATCTCGGGCAGCACCGCGCGCACCCCCACGATCGCCCTGGCCGTCGGGATGCCCCAGTCGGCCAGATGCGGGTACCGCAGCTCGCCGTAGCGGACGAACTGCTCGACCCGCGACCACGAGGTGCCGCCCGCGCCCGCGACGTCTATTCCGGAGACCGGCAGTTCTCCTTCGGCGCCAACCAGTTCCGCGGCGGCCGCGCCCCCGATACCGTGGCCGACCTCCTTGAGCAGCATCGGGCAATCTATCGCGTCGGCCGTGTCCCGCAGCCTGGCCAACGAGCCGGAGAAGTCCGTGTCACCGTTGCGCTGGATCGCTTCCTGCAATGGATTGGTGTGCACCGCAAGCGCATCGGCGCCCACCCGGTCGAGAGCCTTTGCGAGCTCGGGCACGGCGGCCGGGGTCAGCTGGGCCAGGCCGATATTGCCGAACAGCAAGACGTCCGGGGCCACGTCACGAACGGCGAAACTGGCCGCGGCCCGCTCTCCCAGCGCGCTGTCCAGCATTATCCGTTGCGAGCCCAGCATCATCCCGATGCCGAGCCGTTGCGCGGCCGCGGCGAGATTCCGGTTGATGGTCCCCGACAATTCGGCGCCGCCCGTCATCGCACCGATCAGAATCGGGGCGCGCAGGTTCGCGCCGAAGAATTTGGCCGACAGGTCGATTTCGCCGAGGCTGGTCTGGGTCAGGGCGTTGTAGGGCAATTCGTAACGCTCGAGCCCGGTGGTGACATGTTCATAGTTGACCTGCTCGCCGAGGCACACGTCGATGTGCCGGCGCTTACGGCTCGTCATCGGCGCCCCGTCGACCGTCACGGCGGTCCCCCGCGCATCCATAATGTCCATAGTGCCCGTTATTGCGTACCGCCAATGCGTTACGGGACACAATTTCAGTTGATTAATGTTTAACACATTGAAAGACTTGACATCGTGGTGTGGGACGGGGTGGCCGCGGCCGTGACGGGTCGGCGCTCGTGGTTGTTCGCCCTGGGTGCCATCCTGCTCGGCGCCGTTTTCGTGGCGGCGGTGGGCCCCAACGCGGCCGCCGGACAGGCGCCGCTGTCGGTGCCGACCGGGTCGGATTCGGCCAGGGTCGACGCCTTGGCACGCCAATTCCCCGGCGGGGACCGCGTGCCGCTGATCGTGGTGGTCAGCCGCACCGACGGCGCTGCGCTGGGTCCCGCCGATGTCGCCGCCGCGCAGGCGGCCGGCGACCGCACGCGGGCCGCCGCCCAGCCGGGTGGGGCCGCAGGCGCGCCGGCGCAGGTGTCGGCCGACGGCAAGGCGGCCATATCGGTGGTGTCGGTCAGCGCCGACCTGTCCGGGCTTGCCCTGACCGACGCGGTCGCCGGCCTGCGCAAAGCCGCCTCCACCGGTCTGCCGGCGAAGCTGCGGGTGCACGTCACCGGCGGCCCGGCGTTCGGGGCGGACATCGCCGGCGCGTTCACCGATGCGAACGTCACCCTGCTCGCGGTGACGGCATCGGTGGTGGCGCTGCTGCTGATCGCCACCTACCGCTCCCCGGTGCTGTGGCTGGTGCCGCTGCTGGTGGTCGGGTTCGCCGATCGGGTCGCCGCCGCGGTGGGTACCGCGGTGGCGACGCTGACCGGGTTGAGCTTCGACGGCGGCACGTCCGGGATCACCAGCGTGCTGGTCTTCGGCGCGGGCACCAACTACGCGCTGCTGCTGATTTCCCGATACCGGCAGGAGCTTCGGCGTCATCGCGAGCATCGGGACGCGTTGCGCCGTGCGGTGCGGATGGCCGGTCCGGCGATCGTCGCCAGCAATGCCACCGTGGTGCTGGCGTTGCTCACCTTGCTCTTCGCCTCGACCCCGAGCACGCGCAGTCTGGGCGCGCTGGCCGCGTGCGGACTGGTGGTCGCCGCGGTGTCGGCCCTGGTGATACTTCCCCCGCTGCTGGCGCTGTGCGGCCGGCGATTGTTCTGGCCCTTCGTCCCCCACCCCGAAGACAGCCCCAGCGTGGATTCCGGTGCCTGGCAACGCATCGGCGAATGGGTGAACCGGCGTCCGGCACTGGTCGCGGCTGTCGCTGTCGCGACGCTGGCGGTGCTTGCCACCGGCCTGCTGGGCACGCGCATCGGTTTGTCGCAGACCGAGCAGTTCCGCGTCCACGCGGATTCGGTCAAAGGTTACGACATTGTGGCAGCGCATTTTCCGGCCGGCCTGGCCAATCCCACACTGGTCGTCGCCCCCGCCGCTTCGACGGTGCCGCAAGCCATCAGGGCTACCCCGGGGGTGGTATCGGCGACCGAGTCGGGCCGCTCGCCGTCGGCGTTGACGAGGTGGTCGGTAGTGATCGATGCCCCGCCGTCTTCCGATCGGGCTTTCGCCATCGTTGCGGCGCTGCGTGATACGACGACGTCGGCCAGCTCCTCGGCGCTCGTCGGTGGGGCGGATGCGCAGGCGCTCGACGTCCGCAACGCGGCCACCCACGACCGGCATCTGCTGATCCCGGCGATTCTTGCAGTCATCCTGGTCGTCCTCTACGTCTTGCTGCGCTCCGCACTCGCGCCGCCCACACTGCTGGCGGCAACGATCCTCGGAGCACTGGCCGCGCTGGGCATGGGCGGCTGGGCCAGCGGCCATGTGTTCGGCTTCCCGGCGCTGGACAACAGCACCCCGCTCTTCGCCTTCCTGTTCCTGGCCGCCCTCGGCGTGGACTACACGATCTTTCTGGTCACCCGTGCCCGCGAGGAGTCCACCCGGCGCGGGTCACGCGCGGGCATGGTCGCCGCGGTGTCGGCCACCGGCGGCGTCATCACCAGTGCGGGAATCGTTTTGGCCGCTGTCTTCTGCGTGCTGGGCGTGTTGCCGCTGATCGTGCTGACCCAGCTGGGCATCATCGTCGGCCTGGGCATCCTGCTGGACACCTTCGTGGTCCGCACACTGGTCATCCCGGCGTTGTTCGCGCTTCTCGGCGACCGCATCTGGTGGCCCGCCGCGCCGAAGGCCCCCGAATCCGTTGCAGCACAATTCGAAGCTCAACACGAACGGAGCACCCCATGAACAGGTTCACGCTGGCCGCGACCAGCCTCGCCGCCGCCGTCGCCGCCGGAACCGGAAGCTTCGCCAGCGCCGACAGCGTGTCCGGCTGGTATGCGCGGCTGCGCAAGCCGCCGTACCAGCCGCCCAGCGCCGCCTTCCCGGTGGCATGGACCACGCTCTACGGCGACATCGCGGTCACGTCCGCGGTGGCCATCGACCGGTTCCGGGAGGCGGGACAACCGGACAAGGCGCGCCGCTACGCCGCGGCGCTCGGGTTCAACCTTGTGCTCAACGCCGCATGGAGTTGGCTGTTCTTCCGTTTCCACAAGCTCGGCGCGTCGGCGGTCGGTGCCGCCGCGCTGACGGTCAGCAGCGCCGACCTCGCGCGTCGGGCGGCCCAGGCCGATCCGCGGGCCGGACTGGCTCTGTCGGCATATCCGCTGTGGTGTTCCTTCGCAACGGTCCTGGCCACCCATGTGTGGCGGCTCAACCGCTGAGGAAACCGTCGGATCATGCCGTCGCTCTTATGGTTTCGTCGCGACTTGCGGTTGGGCGACCATCCGGCGCTGAATGCCGCGGCCGGCGACGGGGAAGTACTCGCCTGTTTCGTGCTCGATCCGAAGCTCGAGGCTTCCTCCGGTCCGCGCCGGCTTCAGTTCCTGGGCGATTCGCTGCGACGGCTGCGCGAGGACCTGGCTGGCCGGCTACTGGTGGCCCGTGGGCAGCCCGACCTGCTGATCCCGCGCATCGCCAAGGAGGTTGGCGCGTCGGCGGTGCACGTCTCCGAGGATTTCGCGCCGTACGGCAAGCGCCGTGACGAACGGGTCCGTGCCGCATTGGGTTCCGTCCCCCTGGTGGCCACGGGATCGCCGTACCTGGTCTCGCCGGGCCGGGTCGTCAAAAAGGACGGGTCCCCCTACCAGGTGTTCACGCCGTTTCTGCGCCAATGGCGCGAGGCCGGCTGGCGGGCTCCGGTCAAATCGCGCGCCGGGTCCGCGCACTGGCTCGATCCGGCGCAGCTGCCGATCGAGCCGGCCGAGATTCCCGATCCCGGGGCCGCGCTCGACGTCGTGGCCGGTGAGGCGGCGGCCCGCAAGCGGTGGAAGTCGTTCGTCGCCAACGGATTACAGCGTTACGACGAGGAACGCGACCGGCCCGACCTGCACGGCACCAGCCGGATGTCGGCGCACCTCAAGTTCGGCTGCATCCATCCGCGCAGCATGGTCGCCGACCTGGATCTGCATCAACGCGGGGCGCAGGCCTACCTGCGCGAGTTGGCGTTTCGCGACTTCTACGCCGATGTGCTGCATCACCGACCGGCCAGCGCCTGGCGCAACTGGAACAGCCAGTTCGACGGCATCCGCACCGACAGCGGTGCCGACGCGAAACGCCGCTTCGAGTCCTGGAAAGCCGGCGAAACCGGCTTCCCGATGGTCGACGCCGGCATGCGCCAACTGCGCGAGACCGGCTTCATGCACAACCGGGTGCGGATGATCGTCGCATCGTTCTTGGTCAAAGACCTGCACCTGCCCTGGCAGTGGGGCGCCGCGTGGTTCCTGGACCAACTGGTCGACGGCGACATCGCGAACAACCAGCACGGCTGGCAGTGGTGCGCGGGCTGCGGTACCGACGCCGCGCCGTACTTTCGGGTGTTCAACCCGACCACCCAGGGCGAAAAGTTCGACCCGTCCGGGGACTACATCCGGCGGTGGGTGCCCGAGCTGCGCTCGGTCGACGATCCGCACCTGCGCAAGGGTGAACGGCCGGCCGGCTACCCAACCCCGATCGTCGACCACGCTGCCGAGCGCGCCGAAGCGCTGCGGCGATACCAGAGCATCTGAGCGATTTCTACCACCCCAAGCTGTTTGGCATGCGATTATCAGCCGACTCACAGTTGTCAAGCCGCCGGGAGGCTCCAATGACACACTTCCTCGTTCGGACATTGCTGGCCTCCGGTGCCGCCGCGGGATTGCTGGCCGGCGTGAACGCCTGTTCATGTTCGATCGGCTCGTCGCACTCGGTCAGCAAGAGCGATGTCGCCGGCCAGATCACCTCGAAGATGACCGACGCCGCCGGCAACAAGCCCGATTCGGTGAACTGCCCCAGCGACCTGCCCGCCAAGGTTGGGGCGCAACTCAATTGCGAGATGAAGGTCAAAAACCAGACGTTCAATGTCAACGTGACCGTGACGAGCGTGAACGGCAAAGACGTCAAGTTCGACATGGTGGAGACGGTCGACAAGAACCAGGTCGCCAGCATCATCAGCAGCAAGCTGGCCCAGCAGGTGGGCAGACAACCGGACTCGGTGACCTGCCCCGACAACCTGAAGGGCGTTCAGGGCGCGACGCTACGGTGCCAACTGGTGGACGGCAGCGACAAGTACGGCATAGCGGTGACCGTCACCAACGTCGACGCCGGCGACGTCAACTTCGACTTCAAGGTCGACGACCACCCCGAACCGAGCTAGCGGTCACTAGCTGACCGCGGCAATGTAGCCGCCGATACCGAGAACTTCCGCCACGACCGACGCCGCCAACGTCGTGGCCGCATACGGCCACCCGAGGCGCCGACGAGCCATCCGCACGATCGTGCACACCGCCCCGACGACGGTGAACGCGCCCGCCGCCAACACCGAGACGGTGACCGCGTTGACGGCCCGCTCCACGCTGCATCGCTCCGGGGGGCAGTAGTCGGTGAAGGCCAGCATTAGGATTTCGATGCCGGTGGCCGCGACCCAGCCCAACACGGCGAACACCACCAAGACGATGGACAGCGGCACGTCCCAGCGGGGGCGCGCCGTCGTGGCATCCCGCGCCGCGGGCCCCCACCCGCCAGCGGTCAACGGGCGGCCTTCTTGCGTTCGATGTCGGCCAGGGCGGCCGCCAGTTCCGCCCGCTGGGCGGCCGAACTCTCCCAGGCGAGCTGGCGGTTCTTGACCACCTTGGCCGGCGCACCGACGGCGATCGAGTAATCGGGGATCACACCGCGGACTACCGCGTGCGACCCCAGCACGCAGCCGCGGCCGACGGCCGTGCCGCGCAGCACCGTCACCTTCACCCCCACCCAGGTGTCGGGCCCGATCCGCACCGGGGACTTGACGATGCCCTGGTCCTTGATCGGCATGTGGATGTTGTCCATGCGGTGGTCGAAGTCGCAGACGTAGCACCAGTCGGCCATCAGCACCGAATCGCCGAGCTCGATGTCGAGGTAGGCGTTGATGACGTTGTCGCGGCCCAGAACCACCTTGTCGCCGAACCGCAGCGAACCCTCGTGCGCGCGAATGGTGTTCTTGTCGCCGATGTGCACCCACCGGCCGATTTCCAGCTGCGCCAGTTCGGGCGTCGCGTGAATCTCCACGTCCTTGCCCAAAAACACCATCCCGCGGGTGATGATGTGCGGGTTGGCCAGCTTGAACTTCAGCAGCCGCCAATAGCGCACCAGGTACCACGGGGTGTACGCGCGGTTGCGCAGCACCCATTTCAGCGAGGCCAGCGTGAGGAACTTGGCCTGACGCGGGTCCCGCAGGTTCGATCCACGCCAACGGCGATGGACCGGCGCGCCCCACATGCTCGTCATGGCCGGACAGCCTAACTCGCCGACGATGCGCGCCGGAACGGCGGGCCAACGAGGCGGGCAATCCGCAGGAGCCGACTCGCCGCGGGTTACCCTCACCTGTACTCACTGGCCGCTCCTGCCGAACGCCCTGGGAAGGATCTGGGAATCGAGGTGCTTGACCGACATCTCCCGCGCGGGCTTCGGCGCTGGTCATCGGCGCTGCTGGCGGCCGGGATGGCGGCGGGGCTCGGCGGGTGCGCCAACACCGACTCGTGGGTGGAGGCGTCAGCCGCCGCCGGCTGGCCGGCGCAATACGGCGACGCCGCCAACAGCAGCTACACCGCAACCAACGGCGCCACCAAGCTGTCGTTGCGTTGGACGCGCTCGGTCAAGGGAACCTTGGGGGCGGCCCCGGCACTGACCGCGCGCGGCTATCTGGGCCTCAACGCGCAGACCCCGGCCGGATGCTCGCTGATGGAATGGGAGAACGACCACAACGGCCGGCAGCGCTGGTGTGTGCGGCTGTCCCAGGGTGGCGGGTTTGCGGGCCCGCTCTTCGACGGGTTCGACAACCTCTACGTCGGTGAGCCCGGCGCGTTCCTCTCCTTCCCGGTGACGCAGTGGACGCGATGGCGGCAGCCGGTGATCGGAATGCCCGGAACGCCAAGGTTTCTCGGGAGCGGGCAGCTGCTGGTCGCGACACACCTGGGGCAGGTGCTGGTTTTCCAGGCACACCGCGGCGCGGTGGTCGGCAGCCCGATGGATCTGGTGGAGGGTGTCGATCCCACCGATGCGACGCGCGGGTTGGCCGATTGCGGGCCGGCCCGGCAGGGCTGCCCGGTGGCCGCCGCGCCCGCCTTCTCGGCGGCCAGCCGGATGGCGGTGCTCGGTGTCTGGCAGCCGGGCGCCCCGGCCGCGGGGCTGGTTGGGCTGAAGTATCACCCCGGACAGACGCCGCTGCTGTCCCGCGAGTGGGCCAGCGACGCCGTCGGCGCCGGTGTCATCGCCAGCCCGGTGCTATCCGCCGACGGGTCGACCGTCTACGTCAACGGCCGCGACCAACGACTGTGGGCATTGCACGCCACCGACGGGAAAGTGAAGTGGTCCATGCCGTTGGGGTTCCTGGCGCAGACGTCGCCGGCGGTCACGCCCGAGGGCCTCATCGTGTCCGGCGGCGGCCCCGACACCCGGCTGGTGGCGTTCAAGGACGCGGGCGATCACGCCGATCAGGCGTGGCGCCGCGACGACGTCGTCCCCCTGTCGTCTTCCAGCCTGGCCGGTGCCGGCGTGGGCTACACGGTGATCAGCGGCCCCGCCGCGAACGGCGCGCCCGGTATGTCGCTGCTGGTCTTCGACCCCGGCAACGGTCACACGCAGGGCAGTTACCCGCTTCCGGCGGCCACCGGCCATCCCGTCGGGGTCTCGGTCGGCACCGATCGCCGCGTGGTGGCCGCGACCAGCGACGGCCAAGTGTACGGCTTCGCGCCGGCCTGACCGATAATCGCTGGGTGCCCACCGACGAGACGCCTCGAGCCCGGCCGGCCGACCTCGCCGCGACCCTTATCCTGCTGATCTTGCACGGCTGCCTGTTCGGCGCGACGTTCGGCTTGCTCGGCCTGCTCGTCATGGCCACCGACCCGTGCGGCTCGGTGAAGTGCGGCGACCCCGCCTGGTTCGACCGGGCCATGACGTTGGCGACGTGGGGCGGCGGCGCCGTCTTGCTCCTCGACGTGGTGGTGGCCGTGTATCTCCTGAGCCGGCGCAGGCGGGCGTTCTTCGTCCCGATCATCGGTTGTGTGGCACAGGTCGGGCTGGCGGTGGCCGCCGCGGCGATGGAGTTGCAGGCCGGTCCCGTTTAGGCGTCAGATCGCCAGCGGCGGAATGGCGTTGCGGGGCACCTGGGCCTGGGCCGGCCCGGCAAACGCCGGCAGCAGTTCACCGGGCGCGAAGTAGAAGATCAGCTGGTCGTCGGTGATGGCGAAGTTCTGATAGTGCGTCGGGTCGTGCCCCGTCGAGGGCAAAATCGCTGCGCCCAAAGGGGTTTGGCGTTCCAGGTCGCGCTGCACGATCGGGAAGATGCCGTCCAGCGGCGCGGTCCCCGGGGCAAACAGACTGTCGAAGGTGATGGGCTGCTTCGTCCCGAGGTTGTAGTTGAACGCCTTGTACCAAATCGAGGGGTGCGCTCCGCCGAGGTCCTGGAAGAATTTGAGCACCACGCTGCGGGTGTTGCGCGGCGGCTGACCGGAGCTGCGTTGCTCGGTGGTCGCCTCCAATTGATAGGGCTGATCGCGCGGCCCGGAACTCTGTGCGACGTTGACGAAACCGTCCCGGTTCTGCGTGATGTAGTCGCTCAGCGCTTGCTCGTCGGGATAGTCGGCGGGAAACGCCAGGTCGAGCGTGTAGGTGGGGCCGGTGGCGCGCACGCGACAGATCTGGCCGGCCTCGATGGTGCCGCCCAAGCTCGCACACGACGGTGGGGCGGCGCCCGCCGGCCAGCCCAACAGGGCCACCGATGCGAGCACCACGGCCGCGATCAGATAACGCATTCTTCTATTGTCCTTGCGGGGTAGGCGTGGGCTGGGCGCCTGGCAGAGCGACCGCACCAGCCTACCGGCGCTACCGCGACGGACGGCAGACGAACGCCATCGCGCGCCCGGCGGCCCGCGAGCCGATGCGGGTGATGACCACCGACAGGGGCCGGCTGCCGCGCGGCCGCATCCGCCGCCGCAGCGCGTCCGGGTCCACCCGCACACCGCGAACCAGGAACTCCAGCGTTCCGCAGTCCAGCGCCGTCAGCGCCTGGCGGAGCCGTCGCTCATCGAAGGCCAGCTGCTCGAGCACCTCGAAGCCCCGGACCGCCGGCGGCAGCCGATCCCCCGACAGGTAGGCGATGTCAGGGTCGAGCTGCCACAGCCCGTGCCGCGCGCCGTAGTGGCGCACCAGCCCGGCGCGGACCACCGCGCCGTCGGGGTCGACGATCCACCGCCCGGCCGGCCGCACCGGGCAGTCGTCCGGATCGCCGTCGGTGATCTGCTCGCCGTGATCGAGGATGCTGGCCCGCCGGCGGACGCCGCGCTGCGCGAGCCCGGCCGGCCACAGGCACGCCTCCCGCACCGAGCCGCGATAGGACGTCACCTCGATCTCGCCATCGAAACCGAGTCGGCCCACGTCGTCGAAATCTATTCCGGGGGCACACTTTACGACGAGGTCGCGGTGCCGGTAGGTGTCGATCAGGGCGCCCAGGCCCGGCCGGTAATCCTCGATGCGGAAGCGGCGCCGCGCGCCGAGACGCCGCGCCGGGTCCGCGAGGACCGCGGCGTCGCGGGTCACCGGGGCGAGCGCGTCGGCACGGCAGAGCAGGACGGCCTCCCCCAGGTTGTGCCGGGCCATCGCCAG
Organism: Mycobacterium sp. SMC-2; assembly: GCF_025263485.1. Lineage (NCBI taxonomy): Bacteria > Bacillati > Actinomycetota > Actinomycetes > Mycobacteriales > Mycobacteriaceae > Mycobacterium > Mycobacterium sp. SMC-2. Next base: position 2,324,125 of record NZ_CP079863.1, on the reverse strand, counting down.
CCGCACGGGATCGAGGTCGCTGCCGACCGCTCGAACCCCGGTGGCCCGCAGCGCGGCCAACTCGGTGCCGATCGAACAGGTCACGTCGTGCACCACGACTCCCGCCTGCGCGAGCCGCCCGGCGCGGTGCAGAGCCACCGGGGCCGCGGTGGCTTGCTGCAGCGCCTCGTCGGTGAACAACCAGTCCGAGACGGGGATCTCGGCGCTCAGCCCGCTCAATTTCTCGGCGGCCCGCCGGCGCAGCAACGTGGTCTCCACCAGCACCGCCGCGCGGTCCCCGAACCGGGCACGCGCCGTGGCGACATCGGCGACCCGGGTGGCGTCGGTCAGGTCGAGTTCGGCGACCGCCGCCAGCGCAGCGGCACCGGAATCCGACCGCAGATAACGGACGTCCTCGGCGCCGAAGGTGAGGCCGGGGCTCAGGAGGGTTTGACCCCGGTGATCATCACGTTGTAGAACCAGCCCTTCGGCGCCACGTGCCGCAGGACGTTGGCGTCCAGCCAGCTGAGCGTCTTCCAGCTGTTGAACGCGAACTTCGCCCAGCCCCAGCCGAGCCGCCCGGGCGGCACCGCGCATTCGAAGGTGCGCAGCGGCCAGCCCAGCATCGCGGCGGTGAATTCCACTGTGGCCGTTTGCACTTCGGCCGCACCAGCCTTGCCGGCCATCCGCTCCAGGTCGCCCGGGGTGAAGGTGTGCAGGTCGACGAGGGCCTCCAGCGCGGCGGCGCGGGAGGACTCGTCGAGTTCGGCCTGTGGTCGTCGCCAGCCCTCCAGACCGGGCAACTTGGTGACGTTGGTCGCGATGCGCCAGGTCAAGGTGGACAACGTGCGGGCGTAGGTGTCCCCGACTGTGGTCGGCTCGCCGGCGAAGACGAACCGGCCGCCCGGTCGCAGCACCCGGACGACCTCGCGCAGCGCCAGCTCGACGTCGGGGATGTGGTGGAGCACGGCGTGCCCGACGACCAGGTCGAAGGTGTTGTCCTCGTAGGGGATTCCCTCGGCGTCGGCGACCCGGCCGTCGATGTCCAGCCCCAGCGACTGCCCGTTGCGGGTGGCAACCTTGACCATGCCGGGCGACAGGTCGGTGACCGATCCGCGCCGGGCCACCCCGGACTGGATCAGGTTCAGCAGGAAAAACCCGGTGCCGCAGCCCAATTCGAGGGCCCGGTCGTAGGGCAGTTCGCGAAGCACCCCGTCGGGCACGATGGCGTCGAAGCAATCCCGGGCATAGTCCACGCAGCGCTGGTCGTACGAGATCGACCACTTGTCGTCATACGACTCGGCCTCCCAGTCGTGGTAGAGGACCTGGGCCAGCTTGCTGTCGTGCCGGGCGGCCTCCACCTGCTCGGCCGTGGCATGCGGGTTGGGAACGGCATCGGTCGAACTCGTCGTCATGAAGGGCAGCCTAACGGGCGCAGGATTCCGATTCGCCTTCGCCGCTCTGACCAGCGGAGAACACGTCGACGTAGCGGCGCCGCTCGGCGGCGTCGCGGTCGGCCGGGCCCAGCTCGAACACGTCGTTGATGCCCGCCTTAGCGGCGGCCAGCGCTTGTCGCGGGCCGTCGAGGAAGCGGCGCGCCCACCCCGCGGCGGCGTCGTAGACGTCGTCGGGGCCCACCATCTCGTCGATCAGGCCCAGCGCCAGTGCCTCCTCGGCGTCGAAGAACCGGCCGCTGAACACCAGCTCCTTGGCCCTGCTCGCCCCGGCCGCGCGGGTCAGGCGGGCCATGCCGTCACCGCCGGGTATCAGACCGGCCAGGATCTCGGTCGCGCCGAACTTCACGTTGTCGCCGCTGACGCGCCAGTCGGCGGCCAGCGCCAGCGTCAGCCCGGCGCCCAGCGCATAGCCGGTGATCGCCGCCACGGTCGGCTTGGGGATGCCCGCCACGGCGGCGATGGCCCGCTGCCGCGCGCTGGCCGCCGTCTCGGCCTCCGGCGCGCTCAGCGTCCGCAGCTCGGGCATGTCGTCGCCGGCCGAGAAGATCTCATGGCCACCGAATAGGATGACCGCGGCCACGTCGTCACGCTCCCCCAGCTCGCCGGCCGCGGCGACGATCTCCCGGTAGACCTGGCGGGTCATCGCGTTGGTCGGCGGCCGCGAGAGCAACAGCATGGCCAGGCCGGGGTCCCGCGAGCCGTCGCTGACCACCGTGCTGACGAACTCGCTCAATGCCGCCACCCCATCCCGCCGGCCTCGCGCGCCCGGTGGTAGCGGTCGGAGTCGAAGAACTCGAACACCCAGTTGTCGCCCTGGATCTCCAGGTGCGGCTGCACGGGCACGATCTGACGCTCGACGGCCAGCACGTCCGCGACGGTCCGTCCGGCCAGCGAATCCAGCTGGGTCCAGGTCGGCGGCAGCAGGAAACACCGGCCGGCGGAGAAGTCGTCGATGGCGGCCTGCGGTGTCGTCCAGCCGGCGCGGTCGGATTCGGTGTTCTCGCCGTCGGCCCGCTGCCCCTCCGGCAGGGCGCCCACAAAGAAATAGGTGTCATAGCGGCGGGTGCGCTCGGCTTCGGGGGTGACCCAGTTGGCCCACGGCCGGAGCAGGTCGGCGCGCAGCTCCAGGTTCTCGCGGCGCAGGAAGTCCGCGAACGACAATGTGCCGTCGGCCAGCGCGCGGCGGGCGTCGGCGTACACCGAGGCGTCGCCGACGATGCCCTCCGGGTCGCCGGCGGGCCCCGCGAACAGCACCCCCGATTCCTCGAACGTCTCACGGGCGGCGGCGCACACCAGCGCCTCGGCGAGGTCGGGTTCGATGCCGAAGCGCTCGGCCCACCACTGCGCCGGCGGGCCGGCCCATGCGATGTCGGCGTTGCGGTCCCGGTCGTCGACCCCACCGCCGGGAAATACCATCGTCCCCGCGGCGAACTCCATCTTGGCGTGCCGGCGCATCAGGAAGACCGCGATGCCGCCGGGCTCGTCGCGGATCAGCATCACGGTCGCCGCGGGCCTTGGGACCAGCGGCGGCTGTTCGGTGGGTGACGTCATAGCTGCCTCCGGTGGGCTGCGCGGGTGCGGACGCGGCGGGCGAAATAGCGCCCGTCGACGACGTCGAGGGCGATCGACTGGCCGAAGGCGGTGGACAGGTTCTCGGCGGTGAGCACGTCGGTCAGCAACCCCGCGGCCACCACCTTCCCTTCGGACAGCAGCATGCAGTGGCTGAAGCCGGGCGGGATCTCCTCGACGTGGTGGGTGACCAGCACCAGCGCGGGGGCGTCGGGGTCGGCCGCCAGGTCGGCCAGCCGCGCCACCAGCTCCTCGCGCCCGCCGAGGTCCAGCCCGGCGGCGGGCTCGTCGAGCAGCAACAGCTCCGGATCCGTCATCAGCGCGCGGGCGATCAACACCCGCTTGCGCTCACCCTCCGACAACGTCCCGTAGCTACGGTCCGCTAGGTGCTCGGCGCCGAGGCTCTCCAGCATGTCGATGGCCCGGCGGTAGTCGACGTCCTCGTAGCGCTCCCGCCAGCGGCCCAGCACCGCGTAGCCGGCCGAGACGACTAGGTCGCGCACCACCTCGTCGGTGGGCACCCGCTGCGCCAGGGCCGAAGAGCTCAGCCCGATCCGGGAGCGCAACTCCGAAACGTCCACTCGGCCCAGCCGCTCGCCGAGCACGAAGGCCACCCCCGACGAGGGGTGCTCGGCCGCCGCCGCAATCCGCAGCAGCGACGTCTTGCCGGCGCCGTTCGGGCCGACGATGACCCAGCGCTCGTCGAGTTCGACCGCCCAATTTACGGGCCCGACGAGCACGCGACCGCCGCGCCGCAGCGACACATTCCTGAAGTCGATCAGCAGATCGGGGTCGGCCGCCTCGCCACCGTTCTCGGGCACCCGCCCATCGTGCCGTACCGGGGCGGCCCGATACCTGCCGGGTCGCTACGACTCGGGCGGGATCTCCACCCGGCGGACCTCACCGTCCACCGCGTCGGCCGCCTCGATTTCGCCGCGCGTCACGCCCAGCAAAAACAGCACGGTGTCCAGGTACGGGTGGCTCAGCGACGCGTCGGCCACCTCACGCAGCGCCGGCTTGGCGTTGAACGCCACGCCCAGCCCCGCCGCGGCCAGCATGTCGATGTCGTTGGCGCCATCGCCGACGGCGACGGTCTGCGCCATCGGCACCCCGGCCCGCTCGGCGAAGTCGCGCAGCGCCGCGGCCTTGCCGGCCCGGTCGACGATCGGTCCGACCACCCGCCCGGTGAGTTTGCCGTCGACGATCTCCAGCTCATTGGCGGCGACGTAGTCCAGCATCAGTTCCTCGGCCAACGGCTCGATGATCCCCCGGAAACCGCCGGAGACCACGCCGCAGTGAAAACCCAAGCGCCGCAACGTCCGCAGGGTGGTCCGGGCGCCCGGCATCAGCTCCAGCTGCTCGGCGACCTCGTCGACCACGGTCGCGGGCAGGCCCGCCAGGGTGGCCACCCGCTGTTCGAGCGACTGCGCGAAGTCCAGCTCGCCCCGCATGGCGGCCTCGGTGATGGCGGCGACCTGCCCCTCGGCACCGGCACGGGCGGCCAGCATCTCGATGACCTCGCCCTGCACCAGCGTCGAGTCCACGTCGAACACGATCAGCCGTTTAGCCCGCCGCTCCAGGGTGTAGTCCTCGACCGCCACGTCGACGCGCTCCTCGGAAGACACGTGGTTCAGGGCGGTCCGCAGCGCGGCGTCCGATCCCGGCGGCACGGAGACCCGCAGCTCCAGGCCGGTGACCGGGTAGTCGGAGACACCGCGGATGAGGTCGATGTTGACCCCCAGGCCGGCCACCGCCCGGGCCACCGCGCCGAACGCGCCGGCGGTGATGGGCCTGCCCAGCACGAAGATGGTGTGGGTCGAGGGATCCGGAATGATCGGCACGTCCTCGCTGCGCTCGATGCTGACGTCGAGGCCCACCCCGCGGATCGCCGTTTCGACGTCATGGCGCAGCTCGGGGCCGTCGGCGACGTCCGCCGGACAGCGCACCAGAACGCCGAGCGTCAGGCGGTGCCGTATCACCACCTGTTCGACGTTGAGCAGCTCGACGCCGTGCCGGGAAAGTGCCTCGAAAAGGGCCGACGTCACGCCCGGTTGGTCCACTCCAGTGACGGTGATCAGCACCGACACCTTCGGTGTGCTCACTGGCGATAGCCGCCTATCGGGCCATCAGCTGCGAACGTTGACGTCGTCCAGCCTGGTGACGTCCTTGTCCGACGGCCCATGAGCCCGGCCCACGTGCGCCTCGGCGCGCAGCCGCTCCACCATGTGCGGGTAGTGCAGCTCGAAAGCCGGTCGCTCCGAACGGATCCGGGGCAACTCGGTGAAGTTGTGCCGCGGCGGCGGGCAGCTGGTCGCCCACTCCAGCGAGTTGCCGTAGCCCCACGGGTCGTCGACGGTCACGACCTCGCCGTAGCGCCAGCTCTTGAAGACGTTCCAGACGAACGGGAACATCGACGCGCCCAGGATGAAGGCGCCGACCGTGGAGACCACGTTCAGGCCCTGGAAGCCGTCGGTGGGCAGGTAGTCGGCGTAGCGGCGCGGCATACCCATATCACCCAGCCAGTGCTGCACAAGGAACGTGGTGTGGAAGCCGATGAACGTCAACCAGAAGTGCAGCTTGCCCAGCCGCTCGTCAAGCAGGCGCCCGGTCACCTTCGGGAACCAGAAGTAGATACCGGCGAAGGTGGAGAAAACGATGGTGCCGAACAGCACGTAGTGGAAGTGCGCGACGACGAAGTAGCTATCGGTGACGTGGAAGTCCAGCGGTGGGCTGGCCAGCATGACGCCGGTGAGACCACCCAACAGGAACGTCACCATGAAGCCGAACGAAAACAGCATCGGCGTCTCGAACGTCAACTGGCCCTTCCACATCGTGCCGATCCAGTTGAAGAACTTGATTCCGGTCGGGACGGCGATCAGATAGGTCATGAACGAAAAGAACGGCAGCAGAACGGCTCCGGTGGCGAACATGTGGTGCGCCCACACCGCAACCGACAGCGCTGCGATCGACAGCGTCGCGTAAACCAGCGTGGTGTAGCCGAAGATCGGCTTGCGAGAGAACACCGGGATGATCTCGCTGACGATCCCGAAGAACGGCAGCGCGATGATGTAGACCTCGGGGTGGCCGAAGAACCAGAACAGGTGCTGCCACAGCAGGACCCCGCCGTTGGCCGCGTCGTAGACGTGGGCCCCTAGATGTCGATCGGCGGCCAGCCCGAACAGCGCGGCGGTCAGGATCGGGAACACGATCAAGATCAGGATCGACGTCACCAGGATGTTCCAGGTGAAGATCGGCATCCGGAACATCGTCATCCCGGGGGCGCGCATGCACACCACGGTGGTGATCATGTTGACCGCACCCAGGATGGTGCCCAGACCGGCGACGATCAGGCCGGTGATCCACAGGTCTCCCCCGGCGCCGGGTGAGTGGACGGCGTCGGACAGCGGCGTGTAGGCCGTCCAGCCGAAGTCCGCGGCCCCGCCCGGGACGATGAAGCCGGCCGCCGCGATCAGGCCGCCGAACAGGAACAGCCAGTACGAGAACGCGTTCAACCGCGGAAACGCCACGTCGGGGGCGCCGATCTGCAGCGGCAGCACCAGGTTGGCGAAGCCGAACACCACCGGGGTCGCATACAGCAGCAGCATGATCGTGCCGTGCATGGTGAACAGCTGGTTGAACTGCTCATTCGACAGGAACTGCAGCCCGGGTGCGGCCAGTTCGGTGCGCATCAGCAGCGCCATCAGCCCGCCGATGAAAAAGAAGACGAAGCAGGTGACGGTGTACATGACGCCGATCATCTTGTGATCGGTCGTGGTGATCAGTTTGTAGACGAGGTTCCCTTTGGGGCCGGTCCGGTCCGGGTACGGGCGAACGGCCTCGAGTTCTCCCAACGGGGGCGCTTCGGCTGTCAACAGCTTCTCCAAACAGTAGGACAGGGGCCCAAAACAGAGCTGACACGAATCTTAACCGCCGATGAGGCCGACGTCAGGAGTGGTCCTACAAACTGTCGTAATTGGCTCGGCGCCGCGGCGTGTCGTTTCGGTGTGCCGGGCGCGCAACCGCCGGGTGTTAGCGTCTGACGCGTGCTTTTCGGCGTGACCCGACCCGCGTGCCTGCGCGCGGCCGCCGCGCTGGCGGCGGCACTCGCCCTCACGTGCAGCGGCTGCGGCTCCGGCGACAACGGCAGCAAGGCGCCCACCCCCGGCCTGGTCACCCCCACCACGCAAATCGCGGGCGCGGGCGTGCTCGGAAACGACCGCCGCCCGGACGAGTCGTGCGCGCGGGACGCCGCGGCGGCCGATCCGGGGCCCACGACGCGGCAGGCCCACAACGCGGCCGGCGTCAATCCGGACGTGGTGCAGGTGCCCGCGGAGCCGCAGCGCATCGTCGTGCTTTCCGGCGACCAGCTCGACGCCCTGTGCGCACTGGGACTGCAGTCGCGGGTGGTCGCCGCGGCGTTGCCGGACGGATCCTCGAGCCAGCCCGCCTACCTGGGCAGCGCGGTGCACAGCCTGCCCGGCGTGGGGACCCGCAGCAACCCGGACCTGGCTGGGATCGCGGCGACCCACCCCGACCTCATCCTGGGATCGCAGGGGTTGACGCCCACGCTGTATCCGAAGCTGGCCGCGATCGCCCCCGCGGTGTTCACCGCGGCGCCCGGCGCAGCGTGGGAGGACAACCTGCGCGGCGTGGGCGCCGCTACGGCGCGCGGCGCCGCGGCCGAGGCGCTGCTCAACGGCTTCTCGCAGCGGGCCGGCGACGTCGGCGCCAAGCACGACGCCTCCCATTTCCAGGCGTCCATCGTGCGGCTGACCACCGACACGATCCGGGTCTATGGCACCAACAACTTCCCGGCCAGCGTGCTGGGCGCCGTCGGGGTGGACCGGCCGGCATCCCAGCGGTTCACCGACAAGCCGTACATCGAGATCGGCGCCACCGACGCCGATCTGGCCAAGAATCCGGACCTCTCCGCCGCCGATGCCGACGTGATTTACCTCTCGTGCGCGTCACCGGAGGCCGCCCAGCGCGCCGCCACGGTGCTGGACAGCAACCCGTGGCGCAAGCTGTCAGCCAACCGCGATAACCGCGTCTACGTCGTCAACGACGAGGTTTGGCAGACCGGCGAGGGCCTGATCGCGGCCCGCGGCATCGTCGACGACCTGCGACTGGTGAACGCCCCGATCAATTAGCGACGGGCGGCCAGCGTTGGCCAGGAAACATTACCTTAGCTAAACTTTTATGAGACGCAACCACTCGAAGAGGGGTATCCATGAGCACTGTTTCGGCCTATGCCGCCACGTCGGCGACCGAACCGCTAACCAAGACCACCATCACCCGCCGCGAGCCCGGCCCGCACGACGTGGCGATCGACATCAAGTTCGCCGGAATCTGCCACTCCGACATCCACACCGCCAAAGGCGAATGGGGCACCCCGAATTACCCCGTGGTCGTGGGCCACGAGATCGCCGGCGTGGTGCGCGAGGTCGGCCCCGAGGTCACCAAGCACAAGGTCGGCGACCACGTCGGCGTGGGCTGCATGGTGAACTCCTGCGGTCGGTGTAGCAGTTGCCAGGCCGGGCTCGAGCAGTACTGCAAGCCGGGCGCGACCTTCACCTACAACTCCATCGACAAAGACGGCACGGTGACGCAGGGCGGCTACAGCCGGGCCATCGTCGTCGACGAGAACTTCGTCGTGCGCATCCCCGACTCCCTGCCGCTGGACAAGGCGGCGCCGCTGCTGTGCGCCGGCATCACACTGTTCTCGCCGCTGCGGCACTGGAAGGCCGGCGAGGGCACCCGGCTGGCGATCATCGGCCTGGGCGGCCTGGGACACATGGGTGTCAAGCTGGGCGCGGCGATGGGCGCCGAGGTGACCGTGCTGTCGCAGTCGCTGAAGAAGATGGAAGACGGGCTGCGGCTGGGCGCCAAGCACTACTACGCCACCTCCGACCCCGACACCTTCAAGAAGTTGCGCGGCAGCTTCGACCTGATGCTGAACACGGTTTCGGCGAACCTGGAGCTCAACGACTACCTGAGCCTGCTCGACGTCGACGGCACCCTCGTCGAATTGGGCATCCCCGAGCACCCCATGGAGGTGGGCGCCTTCCCGCTGGCGTTGGCGCGGCGCAGCCTGTCGGGGTCGAACATCGGCGGGATCGCCGAAACCCAGGAGATGCTGGACTTCTGCGCCGAACACGATGTGACGCCCGAAATCGAGCTGATCGAGCCGGATTACATCAACGAGGCCTACGAGCGCGTGCTGGCGAGCGACGTTCGCTACCGTTTCGTCATCGACATCTCGAAGCTATGAGGCGACCTCTGACGGTGCGTCGGGCGAGCGGGCGATTGCTTCGGCTGCCTCCGCGTGCTCGTCGTCGGGCACTACCTCGCTGACGTCGATGCCGGCCAGCGGCCATCCGGCCGCTGCCAACGTGGCGGCCACCCGGGCGATGTTTTCCCTGCCGGCGTCGAATTGCGTCATGTCGGAGATGAATTCGGCGATCTCGTCGCGATCGATCGGGTGGCCGACCGTCTCCGGTGACCCTTCCTTGGCGGTGATCTGGCGCACCACCTCCCGGATCTGGTCTTCGCTCAGCGGTGTGCTGCGGAGCAGGGCCATCAGCGGCACGCGGTCCGGGCCGGGAACGCCGTTCGGGTAGCCGACCTGCAGCCACCGGATCACCGAACGGCAGAAATGGTGGCGGTGATCCTTCTCAGGGGACGCGGGTTTCGTCACCAGAACAGTGTCGGGTAGTGGCGGCACCCGCGCTAGCGAGCCGTCGCTCCCTGCCCACAATTCATATGCCGTTCATGGCCCGAACATGTCCGGGTTTGTCGGCCCTGATCCCTACCATCGAGGCGTGCTCACGGCGCTCGTCGTCATCCCATTGGCCTGCGGGCTGTTCGCCGGCGTCGCCGAGCGCAGCCTCGGGGCGGGGTTTGTGGCGTTCTATCTCGTGCTGCTGGCCGAGGTCCTCATCGGATGGGCGACCAGACGCCAGTGGCCGCGCGGCGGCCGCGCCGACGCCACCATGCGCGCGATCGACGCGATGGACGGGGTGGCGTTCGAGGGCTATGTGGCGGCGCGCCTGCGCCGGGCGGGCTGGCGGGTCAAGTTCACCCCGCCGGTCGGGGACTACGGCGTCGACCTGATCGCCGAGAAGGGCGGCCACTCGGTGGCGGTCCAGTGCAAGCGCTACGGGAAATCGGTGGGTGTCGCGGCCGTCCAGCAGGTGGTCTCCGGCGCCCGCCACCATGGCTGCACCAGGAGCATCGTGGTGAGCAACCGGGAATTCACCAGGGCCGCAAAGCAATTGGCGAACACTCACGGCTGCCAGTTGATCGGTCGCAGAGTCCTGCAGGCCTGGGTGCCACCGCCCGCGGCAAGCGTTGAAAATCCCGCGGGAAGAAAAGCGGCCCGGCCGGTGTCTGAACAGAAGATCGGGCCGGCCCCAGTCCCTCCCCCCCGACGGTGCGGCCGGCCCGATTCTCAAAACTTCTAGAAGTCCCAGTCCTCGTCCTCGGTGACGACGGCCTTGCCGATCACGTACGACGAGCCCGAGCCGGAGAAGAAGTCGTGGTTCTCGTCGGCGTTGGGCGAAAGCGCCGACAGGATCGCCGGGTTCACGTCTGTCTCGTCGCGCGGGAACAGCGCCTCGTAGCCGAGGTTCATCAGCGCCTTGTTCGCGTTGTAGCGCAGGAACTTCTTGACGTCCTCGGTCAGCCCGACCTGGTCGTAGAGGTCCTGGGTGTATTCCACCTCGTTGTCGTAGAGCTCGAACAGCAGCTCGTAGGTGTAGTCCTTGAGCTCGGCGCGCTTGGCGTCGTCGACCAGCGCCAGGCCGCGCTGGTACTTGTAGCCGATGTAGTAGCCGTGCACGGCCTCGTCGCGGATGATCAGCCGGATCATGTCGGCGGTGTTGGTCAGCTTGGCCCGACTCGACCAGTACATCGGCAGGTAGAACCCGGAGTAGAACAGGAAGCTTTCCAGCAGCGTGGAGGCCACCTTGCGCTTGAGCGGCTCGTCGCCGCGGTAGTACTGCAGGACGATCTCGGCCTTGCGCTGCAGGTTGGGGTTCTCCTCCGACCAGCGGAACGCGTCGTCGATCTCGGCGGTCGAGCACAGCGTGGAGAAGATGTTGCTGTAGCTGCGGGCGTGCACCGACTCCATGAAGGCGATGTTGGTCAACACGGCCTCTTCGTGCGGGGTGAGCGCGTCGGGAATCAGGCTGACCGCCCCCACCGTGCCCTGGATGGTGTCGAGCAGCGTCAGGCCGGTGAACACCCGCATGGTCAGTTCCTTCTCGCCGGCCGTCAGCGTCGCCCACGACGGAAGGTCGTTGGACACCGGCACCTTCTCGGGCAGCCAGAAATTTCCGGTCAGCCGGTCCCAGACCTCGGCGTCCTTTTCGTCCTGCAGCCGGTTCCAGTTGATCGCCGAAACGCGGTCAATCAGCTTCATGTTCTCGGTCACCAGAACCCCACTTCACACGCAGTTTTTTAGGAGGAACGTCAGGCTTCAAACACTACCCCTGGTGTCTGACGACGGGCCGGAACACAAGAGCTTGTGTTTTGCGTGTCGTGCCCGTATGCGGCGTTCGGTCTCGCTCCCTCAATTATTGCGCCCGCTATCCAAGACCGCCACGCAACATGTACCATTTGGTACATGTTTACCGAAGACAGTATCGAGATCGATGCGCCGCCCCAGCTCGTCTGGGATGTCTTCAGCGAGGTCGAGCGCTGGCCCGAGTGGACCGCCTCGGTGACTTCGCTGGTCGGACGGGACGGGCCCGCGCTCGAGGTCGGCAGGCGGTTCACGATCAAGCAGCCCGGCATGTCGAAGCTGGTCTGGAAGGTCACCGAGATCGATCCGGGCACCTCCTGGACCTGGGTGCAACGCTCCCCCGGCGTGAACGTCACCGCTCGCCACTATGTGACCGCCCGGCCCGGCGGCGGCACGCTTGTGCGCCAGGAACTCGATCAGCGCGGCGTGCTCGGCGCGCTGGTCGGCCGGCTGATGGTCAACAAGACCAAGCGATTCCTCAAACTCGAGGCTCAAGGACTCAAGGCCCGGTCGGAGCAACTCAGCCGCGCCAATGGCGCGCACCCCTGATTCCGAACGGCGCCACGAACTACTGCAGGCGCTGTTCGACGAGTTCGCCGCGAACGGCATCGGCAACCGTTCGCTCCGCGATGTCGCCGCCGCTGTCGGAACCAGTCATCGGATGTTGTTGCACCACTTCGGTTCTCGAGAAGATTTGCTGATTGCGATCGTCGAGGAGGCCGAGCGACGCCAGATGGCTTTGGTGCCCGGGCTGCCTGAGGATCCGGCCGAAGGCTTCGCCGCGATGTGGGCCGACCTTCGTCGCCCCGAACTACGGCAGTTGGAGCGGCTTTTCTTCGAGTGCTATTCGCGCGCGGCGCAGGGCGAAAAACCGTTCACGCGAATGATTCCCGGCGCGGTCGACGGCTGGCTGCGCGAGGTCGAGTCAGCCGCCGCCGGCGTCCCCTACGACGGCGCGATGGCCAGGCTCGGGCTGGCCGTCACCCGCGGCCTGCTGCTGGACCTGGTGGCCACCGAAGACGAGGCCGGGGTGGATGCGGCCGCAAAAGCCTTCGCGGACCTGTTAGGCGGACACCGCGCGACGGTTGGCGCGTGACCCGGTGCCGACCCCGAAGAACTGGTACTCCTCGGGCTTGACCGCACGGGTCGCCCGCCAGTACTCCCAGGTGTAGCCGCCCCACAGCACGGTGTTCTTGCCGTGCTCGTCGAGGTACCAGCTGCTGCAGCCGCCGGTGTTCCACACCGACTGCGACAGCCGGCGTTGCAGCTCGTCATTGAATCGGTCCTGGGCCTCGCGCGTCGGCGCCAGCGCCTGCGCGCCCAGCTTGTCGCACGTCGCGATCGCGTCGGCGACGTAGTGGATCTGCGATTCGATCATGAACACCACGGAGTTGTGGCCGAGCCCGGTGTTGGGTCCCAGCAGGAAGAAGAGGTTGGGCACGTCGGCCACGGTGATGCCGCGATGAGCGCCGATGCCCTCGCGGTTCCAGCGGTCGACCAGGTCCTCGCCGTGCCGCCCCTTGATCTGGACGTAGGTGTAGGAGTCGGTGACGTGGAAGCCGGTGGCGTAGACGATCACGTCCACCTTGCGCTCGCGGCCGTCGGCGGTGACGATCCCATCCCGCGTGATGCGGCTGATGCCCTCGGTGATCAGCTGGGTCTTGGGGTCCGCGACCGCGCCGTAATACGTGGAGGAGTTCAGGATTCGCTTGCACCCGATGCGGTAGTGCGGGGTCAGCTTGCGGCGCAGCTCGCGGTCCTTCACCGAGCGGCGAATGTTGTACTTACAGTAGGCCTCGATGAACTTCAGCGCGTTCGGCCGCTTGGTCATGCCGATGGCCAGCGCCTCTTGTCCCCAATAGAGCGCGAGACGCACCAGCGCCCGCAGGCCCGGGACGTTCGCCATGGCCCGGCGCACCGCCACGGGAATCTCGGGGTTGGAGCGCGGCACCACCCACGGCGGCGTGCGTTGGTAGAGCTGAAGTTCGGCGACCTGCCCGACGATCTCGGGGACAATCTGGATCGCGCTGGCACCGGTGCCGATGATCGCCACCCGCTTGCCGGCCAGATCGACGCTGTGGTCCCACTCCGCCGAATGGAAAGCGGGACCGGCGAATTCGTCGCGACCTTCGATGTCGGGCAAGGACGGGATGTGCAGCGCGCCCGCGCCGGAGATCAGGAACTGGGCGACGTACTCGCGGCCGTCGGCGGTGAACACGTGCCACCGGTTCTCGTCGTCGTCCCAGTGACCGCGATCCACCAGCGAGTTGAACACCATGTAGCGGCGCAACCCGTATTTGTCCGTGACCCCCCTGAGGTAGTCCCAGATCTCGGGCTGGAAGGAGAACGGGTTCTTCCAGTCCGGCTTGGGCTCGAACGAGAACGAGTACAGGTGCGACGGGATGTCGCAGGCGCAGCCGGGGTAGCTGTTGTCCCGCCAGGTGCCCCCGACGTCGTCGGCCTTCTCCAGGATGACGAAGTCCACTCCCTGCTTCTGCAGTGCGATCGCCATGCCGATACCGGAGAAACCGGTCCCGATGATGAGGGCCCGGGTGTGCACCGGTTCGTGCGCCTGAGTCGGCTCGACGTGTGTCATGGCTTCGGTCACGGTGGATCGGTCTTCCTGTTAGTTCCCGGCAAATACCCAGTACCCAGGGTATCGGATGGGGCGAACGTTATCGAGGCCGGCGGTTCAGCGCCGCGGTGGCTCAGCTCGCCGCGGGGTTGCTGGGTACCACGCTGTGAACAGGTTGATCGGGGTCCATCGTGATGCCGAGCACCTCGGCGGTGCCGACGATGACCCCGACCATGATGGTCGTCAGATGCGCGACGAACTGGTCGTGCGGCATGCGGCGCGCGCTTTGCGGGTCGGGGCCCAGCCACCATTCGGTGGCCGACGCGGCCGAACCGAAGGCCGCATGCGCGGCCAGCTCGAACGCCGCGTGGTCGAGCTCCATTTCGCGCAGCTCGTTGTCGAACATGTCGGCCATCGCCAACGTGATCCCGCGGCCCTCGTTGAGGATCTGGGGGCTCGCCGCCGAGCGGCCCTGAATGAAGAGCCGCAACACGTTCGGGTGCTGGTCGACGAGGTTGACGTACTCGTCTACGGCGCGCCGGATCACCTCGCGGGCGGAGTCGGTCTTCAGATCGATGGACGGGAAGATCGCCGCCCAGAGCATGTCGCGCAGCCGCTCCCCGATGGCCTGGAACAAATCCGACTTGTCGTGGAAATGCCGGTAGATCTTCGGCTTGGCGGTGCCGGCCTCCTCGGCGATCTCGCGCACGCTGAGCTCGGGCCCCAGGCGGTCGATGGCGCGGAAGGCCGCATCCACGATTTCGCCGCGCACCTTCTTGCGGTGTTCGCGCCAGCGTTCGCTGCGCGCGTCGACCTTGACCCCGGGCTTCACGCTGGGGTGGGGTGGTCGGGGGATTCTCACCACATCAAGCACCATACCGCGCCGCCGCCGCTGACCTGGGCAGACTCAAAGCTGCACGGCTCGCCGAGCGTGAACCGGTTGCGAAAACGGGGCGTCAAAGTCGCAATGGCTTCACGTTCGGCGACAAGATTCACAGCATGCAGGACACGCAGCCCTCGACCTCGGTGCCCTCCAAGGCCATCTGCCGCAGCCGGATGTAGTAGAGCGTCTTGATGCCCTTGCGCCAGGCGTAGATCTGCGCTTTGTTCACATCGCGGGTGGTGGCGGTGTCCTTGAAGAACAGCGTCAGACTTAGCCCCTGGTCCACGTGCTGGGTGGCCGCGGCGTAGGTGTCGATGACCTTCTCGTAGCCGATCTCGTAGGCGTCCTGGAAGTACTCCAGGTTGTCGTTGGTCATGTAGGGCGCCGGGTAGTAGACGCGGCCGATCTTGCCTTCCTTGCGGATCTCGACCTTGCTGGCGATCGGGTGGATCGAGCTGGTCGAGTGGTTGATGTAGGAGATCGACCCCGTCGGCGGCACGGCCTGCAGGTTCTGGTTGTAGATGCCGTGCGCCTGCACCGACTCCTTCAGCCGCTTCCAGTCATCCTGGGTCGGGATCTGAATCCCCGCGTCGGCGAAGAGCTGACGCACCTTGTCCGTCTGCGGCTCCCACACCTGATCGGTGTATTTGTCGAAGAACTCCCCGGAGGCGTACTTCGAGCGCTCGAAACCGCCGAACGCCTTACCCCGTTCGATCGCAATGCGATTCGACGCCCGCAGCGCGTGATAGAGCACGCAGTAGAAGTAGATGTTGGTGAAGTCGATGCCTTCCTCGGACCCGTAGAAGATGCGCTCCCGGGCGAGGTAGCCGTGCAGGTTCATCTGCCCCAGCCCGATCGCGTGGGATTCGTTGTTGCCCTGCTCGATTGAGGGCACCGACGTGATGTGGGTCTGGTCGCTCACCGCGGTCAGCGCGCGGATCGCCACCTCGATCGTCTGCGCGAAGTCCGGCGAGTCCATGGCCTTGGCGATGTTCAGCGAGCCGAGGTTGCACGAAATGTCCTTGCCCACCTTCGAATACGACAGATCATCGTTGAACAGCGACGGCGTGGACACCTGAAGGATCTCCGAGCACAGGTTCGAGTGGGTGATCTTGCCCTCGATCGGGTTGGCCCGGTTCACCGTGTCCTCGAACATGATGTAGGGGTAGCCGGACTCGAACTGCAGCTCGGCCAGCGTCTGGAAGAACTCCCGCGCCTTGATCTTCGTCTTGCGGATGCGCGCGTCGTCGACCATCTCGTAGTACTTCTCGGTCACCGAGATGTCGGCGAACGGCACGCCGTAGACCCGCTCGACGTCATACGGCGAGAACAGGTACATGTCCTCGTTCTTCTTGGCCAGCTCGAAGGTGATGTCGGGAATCACCACGCCCAGGCTCAGCGTCTTGATCCGGATCTTCTCGTCGGCGTTCTCCCGCTTGGTGTCCAGGAAGCGGTAGATGTCGGGGTGATGCGCGTGCAGGTACACCGCGCCGGCGCCCTGGCGGGCACCCAGCTGGTTGGCGTAGGAGAACGAGTCCTCGAGCAACTTCATGATCGGGATGACGCCCGAGGACTGGTTCTCGATGTTCTTGATCGGCGCGCCGTGCTCGCGAATGTTGGTCAGCAGCAACGCAACTCCACCGCCGCGCTTGGACAGCTGCAGCGCGGAGTTGATCGATCGCCCGATCGACTCCATGTTGTCCTCGATGCGCAGCAAAAAGCAGCTCACCGGTTCGCCGCGCTGCTTTTTGCCCGAATTCAAGAACGTCGGGGTTGCGGGCTGGAACCGCCCGTCGATGATCTCGTCGACCAACTTCTCGGCCAGTCCGGTATCGCCGGCGGCCAGGGTCAGCGCCACCATGACCACGCGGTCCTCGAAGCGCTCCAGGTAGCGCTTACCGTCGAACGTCTTCAGCGTGTAAGAGGTGTAGTACTTGAACGCGCCCAGGAACGTCGGGAACCGGAACTTCTTGGCGTAGGCGCGGTCCAGCAGCGACTTGACGAAGTTGCGCGAGTACTGGTCGAGAACCTCACGCTCGTAGTAGTTCTCGCGGATCAGGTAGTCGAGCTTCTCGTCCTGATTGTGGAAGAAGACAGTGTTCTGGTTGACGTGCTGCAGGAAGTATTCGCGCGCCGCCAGCACGTCCTTGTCGAACTGAATCTTGCCGTCCGCATCATACAGATTCAGCATGGCGTTCAGCGCGTGGTAATCCGTTTCCCCGGGCAGCGCGTGGGGGCCGGCGGTTACCGGTTCTGCAGTGACGGTTGGAGGCACGTCTGTTCCTTCCAGAATTCAGCTAAGCCCGCACGGACGGCATCCACGTCGTCCGGGGTTCCCATGAGTTCGAAGCGGTAAAGGTACGGAACGCCGCACTTGCGGGAAACCACGTTGCCCGCGTAGGCGAATTCGGGACCGAAGTTGTTGTTGCCCGCGGCGATGACGCCGCGGATCAACGACCGATTGTGCTCGTCGTTCAAAAAGGCGATGACCTGCTTGGGGACGTAGCCACCGGCATTGAGGTCCGGGGTGGCCCGGCCCCCGCCGTACGTGGGCAGTACCAGCACGTACGGCTCGTCGACCTGGATACGCCCATGCAGCGGTATCCGCGCGGCGGGAACACCCAGCTTCTGCACGAAGCGGTGGGTGTTCTCCGACACGGAGGAGAAATACACCAGGTTGCGCGAGTGCACCGCAACCTCCTTCTTACCTGACGTCCGTCTACGCGATGAGCGCCGATTCCGCGAGCGCCTTGATGCGGTCCGGCCGGAAACCCGACCAGTGGTCGTCGCCCGCCACCACCACGGGGGCCTGCAAGTAACCCAGCGCCATCACGTAGTCGCGCGCCTCGTTGTCCAGCGTGATGTCGACCTTCTCGTAGCCGATGCCCTGCTTGTCCAGGGCCTTGAACGTGGCGCTGCACTGCACGCATGCCGGCTTGGTGTACACCGTGATGCTCATGGAAGCCGCTCCTTTGCGGAAGGTGGGACTTATTACGAACTGGCAACTACTCGGGTACTACGTCTTCGCTGTGTTTCAGCGGCCCGCCAAGCCCCCACATTCCCGTCCTGCGGCCGCCGGGGTCCAATGACCTGGTGAGCCGATTTCGGGTGGTGAACCAGGCCCCGGTCGGCCTGGTGAACCTGGGATCTGCCGGTGCTCGAAACACTACACCTAGTGGCTGACAAGATGTCGAGATACAACATGTTCGGAATAACATTTCTGAAATTCGCTGGTCGTGGGGCCTGTGCGCGACACACCCGCGGCGTGTCGCAGGTCACATTCTTCGACGCGGCCGTCCATGCGAATCGTTGTATCACCGGGCACCGACAACTCCCTCGATGCGACCGGCCCAGCCCACCACTAGCAAAGCCGCCAGCAAGGGCTGGCGGCTTCTGCCATTCCGCTACGGCAAACCTCGCTGGTCGCCCGCCGATCGGCTTGTTGACTTCTGCCAATCAGCCGATTTCGGCGGCCAGCTTGCCCACGACGTCGCGCACGTTCGCCGAGACCTCGGCGTGCTCCGCCGGGGCCTTGCCCTCCAGAGTTTTGAACGGCACCGAGAGCTTGATCGACTCCACCACGCGTGCGCCGGCGATCGCGAACGACTTACGGGTTTCGTCGTGCGCCCATACCCCGCCGTACTGGCCGAAGGACCCCCCGATGACCGCCAGCGGCTTGCCCTGCAGCGCGCCGTTGCCGAACGGGCGGGACAGCCAGTCGATCGCGTTCTTGATGACGGCTGGGATGCTGCCGTTGTATTCCGGGGTGACCACCAGCGCGGCGTCGGCCTCGGCCCCCGCGGCGCGCAGCGCGGCCACCGGAGCCGGCAGCGCAGCGTCGGGGCTCATCGCGTCGTCGATCTCCTCGTTGTAGAACGGCAGCTCCGCCAGCCCTTCGAACACCGTGACGGTGACGCCGTCGGGGGCGACCTCCGCCGCCAGCTCGGCGATCTGGCGATTGATCGACGCCGCGCGCAGGCTCCCCACCAGAACCAGAATTTTGATGCTGTCCGCCACCGTTCCGTTCCCTTCATTGGTTGTGTTGACCCTCGCACGTCCCAATCGGACTGTAGTCCGGATTTATTCCTGCCGCGTTAAAGTACAGGGGTGAGCAGTGTCGAGCGGTTGGGCGAACTGCCCATCTGCGCGCCGGAAGCGCCCCAGCCAGAGCGGGGCGACGCGGCGCGTAACCGGGCGCTGCTCTTGGACGCGGCCCGCTGCCTGGTCGCCAAGCGCGGCGCGGACGCGGTCACCATGGACGACGTCGCCGCCGCGGCCGGCGTGGGCAAGGGCACGTTGTTTCGCCGGTTCGGCAGCCGCGCCGGCCTGATGACGGTGCTGCTCGACGAGGACGAGCGGGCCATCCAGCAAGCCTTCCTGTTCGGGCCGCCGCCGCTGGGCCCCGACGCTCCCCCGCTGGACCGGCTGGTGGCGTTCGGCCGCGAGCGGATCCGGTTCGCCCACACCCATCACGCGCTGTTGTCGGCGGCCCACCGCGACCCGCACAGCCGCTACGGCCCGCCGGCCACGGTAATGCGCACGCACGTGCGGGTGCTGTTGCAATCGGCGCGCACGACCGGCGATCTGGACGCCCAGACCGACGCCCTGCTCGCCCTGCTCGACACCGACTATGTGGAGCACAAGCTCAACGACGGGGGGTACACCTTGGACACGTTGGGCGACGCATGGGAAAGCCTGGCCCGCAAGCTTTGTGGGCGGTGACGCCCTGATGGTCGCGCCGACGCCCAGCTGGATATTGCACGTCGACCTCGATCAGTTTCTGGCGTCGGTGGAGTTGCGGCGCCGCCCCGAGCTGGCCGGGCTGCCGGTCATCGTCGGCGGCAACGGCGATCCGACCGAACCGCGCAAGGTGGTCACCTGCGCCTCCTATGAGGCCAGGGAGTTCGGCGTGCACGCCGGCATGCCGCTGCGGGCCGCCGCGCGCCGCTGCCCGGAGGCGACGTTTCTGCCGTCGGACGCCGCCGCCTACGACGCGGCGTCCGAACAGGTGATGGGGTTGCTCCGCGACC
Source organism: Mycobacterium sp. SMC-2 (assembly GCF_025263485.1). Classification (NCBI taxonomy): domain Bacteria; kingdom Bacillati; phylum Actinomycetota; class Actinomycetes; order Mycobacteriales; family Mycobacteriaceae; genus Mycobacterium; species Mycobacterium sp. SMC-2. The sequence goes on along the minus strand of NZ_CP079863.1, from coordinate 2,304,108 downwards.
TGGGGCACCCGGTCGAGGTGTGGGGCTGGGACGAGGCGTACGTCGGGGTGGAGGGGGCCGATCCGACCGAGGTGGCCGAAGAGATCCGCACCGTCATCTCGTCGGAAACCGGGCTGTCCTGCTCGATCGGGATCAGCGACAACAAGCAGCGCGCCAAGGTCGCAACCGGATTCGCCAAACCGGCGGGCATCTTCACGCTCACCGATGCGAACTGGATGACCCTGATGGCGGACCGTCCGGTCGACGTGCTCTGGGGTGTCGGCCCCAAGACGGCGAAAAAGCTTGCGGCCCTGGGGATAACGACGGTACGCGAACTCGCCCACGCCGATGCCGAGCTGCTGACGTCCACCTTCGGCCCGCGCACCGGCCTGTGGTTGTTGCTGCTGGCGAAGGGCGGCGGCGGCACCGGCGTCAGCGCCGAGCCGTGGATCCCACGATCCCGCAGCCACGTCGTCACCTTCGCGCGCGACCTCACCGATCGCGTCGAAATAGATTCTGCCATAACACAATTGGCCGAACGGGCACTGGCGGACGTGGTGGCGTCGGGCCGGATCGTGACGCGGGTCGCGGTCACCGTGCGAATGGCGACGTTCTACACCCGCACCAAGATCCGCAAGTTGGAGGCGCCCACCACCGATCGCAACACGATCGTCGCCGCGGCGCTGCGCGTCCTGGATCTATTCGAGCTCGACCGCCCGATCCGGCTGCTCGGGGTGCGCCTCGAGCTGGCCATGCCGGGCTAGCGGCGCCGGGGCGGGCCGCAGCGCTCGCGTGAACAGCACGTTGACCTGACGCATGGCCACGCTGTAGGGCCACCAGGCCAGCCGCTTGAACGCGTACAGCGCCCGGATGTCCGCCGAGGTGTAGATCAGGTAGCGGTTCTTGGCCACCCCGGAAAGGATCTTCTGGGCCGCCCTCTCCGGCGAGACGGCGTGGCCGCTGAAGCGGTTCACCCAACGGGCGACCTTGGGATCTTCGCGGTCCACGCCGGCGATCTCGACGGTCTGGACCAGCGGGGTGTTGACCGCGCCCGGCACCACCACCGACACCCCGATGCGGTGCCGGGCCAGGTCGAAGCGCAGCACCTCCGACAGGCCGCGCAAGCCGTACTTGCTGGCGCTGTAGGCGGCGTGCCACGGGAGCGCGACCAACCCGGCCGCCGACGACACGTTGACCAGGTGCCCGCCGTTGCGGGCCGCCACCATCGGCGGGACGAACGTTTCGATGACGTGGATCGGACCCATCAGGTTGATCGCGATCATCTTGCTCCACTGCTCGTGGGTCAGCCGGTCGACGGTGCCCCAGGCCGACACTCCGGCGATGTTGAGCACGATGTCCATGCTCGGGTGGTCGCGATGGATGTCGGCGGCGAACCGCGCCACCTCGTCGTAGTCGGCGACGTCGAAGGCCCGATGCTCGGGCACCCGCGCGCCCAGCGCGCGCGCGTCGGCCACGGTCAACTCGAGACCATCGCGGTGGCGGTCGGTCAGATACAGCTCGGCGCCCTGTGCGGCCAGCCGCAACGCGGTGGCGCGGCCGATGCCGCTGGCCGCGCCCGTGACCAGACACCGTTTGCCTGCGTAATACCCCTGCTGCCCCATTGCGGTGACGATACCGGCGGTAACGCCCTAGGGGTGCCCGCCCCACAGCGCGTGCAGCCACAACCGCTCGAGCACGCGCACGCGGCGGTCGCGATCGCTGTCGCGGCCGGCCAGGATGGGATCGCCGGTCAGCATCAGCGCGGTGGTACCGGCCAGGGTTCGGATCAGTGTCGGCAGGTCGTCGCTGATGGGGTTGGCGGTCCCGGCCTGCATCTCGGCCTCGACGATGGAGACGATCTGACCCAGCACCACCTCGAATTGTTGATCCATGAGGTTACGGATCTCGACGTCGGTGTTGCGGGCCTCGTTGCAGGCGGTCATCACTGGGTCGTTGTGCGCATAGACGGCCGCCGCGCTGCCGACCATGCGTTTTGCGAACTGCTCCGGCGACTCGCCCGGCTGGCGTGGGGCGAAATCCTGGGTGAGCTCTTCGAGTTCCCGGGCGGCCTCGGCCATCAGCTGGGCGAGCACGGCGTACTTGGAGTCGAAGTAGAAGTAGAAGCCGGAGCGGGCCACCCCGGCGCGGAGGCTGATGGTGCTGACCGACAGCTCCGCGAATGGCTTCTCCTGCAGCAGTTCCCGCACCGCCTGCAGGATGGCCTGGCGCTGTTTGTCGCCGCGCCGCTGCCCGCCCGACTCGCCAGTGGCGGGGTGGCTGCTCATTCCCTGACCTTGCACCACGCCGGGAAAAAAGCAAACTTGACAGCCGTCAAGTTTTTTCCGAAGGTTAGTAGACAGTGACGGCTGTCACCTCGGAGGGAACGCAAAGGAGCGTCTATGACACTTCCTGAGTCAACCTCAGGCTGTTTGTGGCAACAGTCTTTGTGTTCCGCCGTGGAGGTTGGGGTCGTAGGGGCGGTGGTCGTGCCAGCAGCGGTAGATGACGCGGATCCAGGCGCGGGCGAGGATACGTACGGCGTGAGGGTGGTCGTGTCCGCGAGCGCGGGCTCGGGCGTAGATGTCGGCGGCCCAAGGACTTTGGTGACGACTGTTGTCGGCGAAGGTGGTCAGTGCCCGGCGGAAGCGTTTGTTGCAGGCCCAGCGGAAGTGCACGGCGTGCTGTTTGCCGGAGGCTTTGGTCACTGGAGTGGCTCCGGCCAGAGCCGCTACGGCGTCGGGTCCGTCGTAGGCTGCCCGGGAGTCGCCCCACTCGGCGAGCACCTGGGCGGCGTTGATCTGACCCGACCTTGGCAGCGACGTGAAGATCTCGGCGTCCGGGTGCTTCCCGAGGCGGGCGATGACGGAGCGGTCGAGAGTTTTGGCGGCGCTGTTGAGGGCCTCCAGCACGGTGACCAGGGCTCCTACGGCGTCGGCGACGGCGACCGACAGGGTGGGGTCGGTGGTGCCCGCGGGGTCGCGCGCAGCCGGCCCAGCAGCTCGCTGGCTGGCCGACGGCCGGAGTAGCCGTGCTTGGCCAGGAACGCGGCCAGGCGTTTCTCACCGAGGCGCGATGTGCTGCCCGCAGTGGGGTACTGGCGCAGGAACGCCAGGCTGATCGGGGACTCGATATCGGCGAAGATCGCCTTGGCGCCGGGCCAGTGGTCATCGAGCAAGGCGCTGAGTTGGTTGGTGGCCGATACCCGCATGGCGACGATGTCATCGCGGGTGCGCACTACCGTGCGAAGTGCCTTGGTCTGAGCACTGTAGGGCGCTACGGGATGCAGTCGGTGGTGGCGCAGTCGCAGGTACTCGGCGATCACCAGTGCGTCGCCGGCGTCGGACTTAGCGCCGGAGATGACTTCGCCGTCGCGCCAGGTTTTGATGGCGTTCGGCGATACCGGGATGACCGGGTGGCCGGCCTCGAGCAGCAGGTCGACCAACCGCCCATTGGGTCGCTCGATCCCGATGTGTATCTGGGTGGGATCGCCGTACTTGGCGAGTCTACGGATCAGCATGGCAATGCCTTCCGCAGTGTGGTCAATCATGAACTGTGCCAATACTTTTCCCACCGCAGACAGCACGCACACAGCATGTGCGGCAGCGGCCCAGTCCAAACCGACGTAGATAATTCCTGTGGTGTCTTCCGGCAACGGATCTCCTCAACTTGGCAGCGACGACGCGGCGAGGGGATCGACCACCGGACGGTCACTAACTGGCGCTCTGCGGCGCGTCTTCCTGATGCCGGTCTGCGACCCCGGGAGGACCGAGGGCGGCGGTGTCATACAGGCCCTCAACGAGCGACCACCACTGGCCGTCACCTCGGCCCCCGCCGAGTCCCTTCAACGAATGCCCATCAGACATCCGCCGAAAGGATGGTGCCCTAGTGACCGCCACGATCAGCACCCCGCAGTACCTGCTGGACCAGGCGCGGCGCCGGTTCACCCCGACGCTGAACACCATCCCGGGGATGGGTGCGGTCGAAAAGCGGCTACTTGCCCACGAGTGGGACACCAAAGTCCTGGCCGAACCGCCCGCCGGCAGCGGCCTCAAGCCCGTTCTGGGTGACGCCGGCCTCCCGATCCTGGGCCACATCATCGAGATGTTCCGGGGCGGGCCGGACTACGCGCTGCACCTGTATCGCACCCGCGGCCCCCTGCACTTCCTCGACTCGCCGATCATGCCCGCGGTCACCGCGCTGGGGCCCGACGCCACCCAGGCGGTGTTCTCCAACAAGAACAAGGACTTCTCGCAAAAGGGCTGGCACCCGGTGATCGGCCCGTTCTTCAACCGCGGCCTGATGATGCTGGACTTCGAAGAGCACCTGTATCACCGGCGCATCATGCAGGAGGCCTTCACCCGCGGCCGCCTCACCGGCTACGTCGAGCACATCGACCGGGTGGCGAGCGACATCGTCGCCAACTGGCCGACTAACGACGCGCGGTTCCTTTTCCACCCGGCGATGAAGGAACTCACCCTGGACGTGGCGTCGCTGGTGTTCATGGGACACGAGCCGGGCACCGACCACGACCTGGTCACCAAGGTCAATCAGGCTTTCACGATCACGACGCGCGCGGGCGGCGCGATCATTCGGCAGCCGCTTCCGCCGTTCAAGTGGTGGCGCGGCCTGCGGGCCCGCAAGCTGCTCGAGGACTACTTCATCGAGCGGGTCCGGGAGCGGCGCCACGCCACCGGCAACGACATGCTCACCGTGCTCTGCCACACGGAAGACGAGGACGGCAACAGCTTCACCGACGAAGACATCGTCAACCACATGATCTTCCTGATGATGGCCGCCCACGACACGTCGACGTCGACGACCACCACGATGGTCTACAACATGGCCGCCAACCCGGAGTGGCAGGAGCGGGCGCGTGAGGAGTCGGCCCGACTCGGCGACGGACCGCTGGACATCGAGGCGCTGGAGAAGCTGGAGACGCTCGAACTGATCATGAACGAGTCCCTGCGCATGGTGACTCCGCTGCCGTTCAACATGCGGCAGGCCATCCGTGACACCGAGCTGCTGGGGTACTACATCCCCGCCGGGACCAACATCACCATCTGGCCCGGCATGAACCACCGCCTGCCCGAATTGTGGACGGACCCGGACAAATTCGATCCCGAGCGCTTCGCCGAGCCGCGCTCCGAGCACAAGAAACATCGGTATGCCTTCGCGCCGTTCGGTGGTGGAGCGCACAAGTGCATCGGCATGGTGTTCGGTCAGCTGGAGGTCAAGACCGTCGTGCACCGGCTGCTGCGCCGCTACCGGCTGGAGCTGGCCCGGCCCGGCTACCAGCCGCACTGGGACTACGGCGGCATGCCGATACCGATGGACGGCATGCCGATCGTGCTGCGCCCGCTGTGATCTTGTCGCGAGCAGACGCAAAATCTCGCCGTGCGGCTGCTTGGCATGCGATTTTGCGTCTGCTCGGCAACTCGAACTAGGCGATCAGCCGGTTGGCGCACGCGATCACCGCGCGCAATGCCGACTGTGTCGGATCCTCGCACCAGCCCATCGCCCATTCCATGCGGGCCCCGTCGCTGCCGCAGACGAACGTGGCGGTGTGCCCGGCCGAGCGCAGCTGATGAAACTTGAGGATCTCCACCGGGATTCCGCGCTCGTGCAGCATCGCGCTGAGTGCCGCGATTGGGCCGCTGGCGGCGGCGGTTGCCGTGCTGATGCGATCGCCGACGGCGATCATGGCCCGGAAGTTGCGCGGCTGCGGCCCCAGCCGTCGGTCGGTGTCGGTGCACGCCCAGTTGCGCAAGCGGACGGGGCCGGCCGTGGGGCTGTAGGTCGCGACGAAACGCTCCCAGGTCATCGCAGCCGCCTGCTCGCGCAGACCGCGGGGCAGCGCGGCGCCGAACTGCTGGGCGAACCAGGCTGCGGCGACGCATTGGTGCGCAGGGCCCGGTTCCGTAAAGGAAAGAGTCATTGTGCCGGTCTTCTTCGGTCAGAGAGATTGACCGACGGCAGTAGCTTCCGACCCACAGCGGGGGGTCGGTCTAGGTCAGACCCCGCTGCGGGTGCTCGCTACTACTGCACGCTCGAGAAGACGCACGAGCGACGACATTAGCCGCCCACAGGCCTGACGTGCAACTTCGGCCCCAGCGCCGGGATGCAAAGGTTTCCGAAATAAATCTGGAATTCGAGTTTAGGCGGGCTTTCCGGTGGGTATTGGTGTCGCTTGCCAGGGTGATGGGACCACCGTTTTGCCATGAGCATGGGACCGGTTGTTTCCGGTTGCTGGCCGTGGGGTGATGGTGACTGATGACCTGGCTGCTGGTCAATTCGGCTGGTCCGAATTGACCGGCTTTCGAGGACGGGGTTTCTGGCGTTGCCGGTAGGACTCGCCCTCGACGACGAGTTCGTAGGCCGCGGATTGGAGCCGGTCCATCGCCGACTGGGCCAGGAGTGGGTCGGCCATCATGGTGAGGATCTCCGGTGGTTCGCGGTTGCTGGTGATGACCGTTGATGCGGTGCGGTGGCGTTCCACGATGAGCTCGTAGAAGTCATTGGTCTCGGTGGCCTCAAGCCGGTGCAACGCGAGGTCATCGATGATGAGCAGCTCGACGCGGTGTAGTTTGCGCATCTCGTCTTCATAGCTGCCGTCTAGCCGTGCTCCGCGGAGGCGTTTGAACAGTTTGTCGGCGCGTTCGGTATGCACGCTGTGGTGACGTCGCACGGCGATGTGGCCTAATGCGTTGGCCAGGAACGTTTTTCCGACTCCGACCGGTCCCATGATGAGCACGTTGTAGGCGTCGGCCAGAAACCGCAGCGAGGTCAACTCTGCCCATAGTTGGCGGTCGTAGCTGACCGCGGCGGTGTCATCCCAGGCCTGCAGCTGCATCTGCGGATCCAATTGTGCTGTCTTGGCGCGGCGGGCGGCGGACTCGCGGTCGCGGCGGGTGACCTCATCGGCTAGCAGCATTTCCAGGAAGTCGTGGTGTGGCAGCCGATTCGATCGTGCCAGCGCGAGCCGTTCGGGCAGGGTGTCGAGCAGGCGGCCGAGCTTGAGGCGGCGCATCAGCGCTTTGAGGTCTGCAGACACCTCGATCGGCTTGACCGCGGGGGTGGCATCGGGGCGGCGGGTTGTGCTCATGAGGGCCTGCGCACCGCGAAGTCGGTGGCCGCGCGGACGAACCGCGACGCCTGCGGCGGGTTCGGGATCAGCGGCAGCTGTGCGCCGGCACCGCGGGTAAGCATGCGCTCGATCAGCCCGACGTCGATGACCTCGGCGTCCAGCGCGCGCTGGCAGGCGTCATCGACCGCGTCGGCGCCGTGGCGGCGCACCAGTCCCAGGAGTCGGTAGACCTGGCGCATCTTGGTCCACGGCAGCGGATGCTCCAGCACCGCCGCCGCGTAGGCGCCGACATGCTGCCCGTGTGCGGATGCCTTGCGCTGCAAGGTGTTGATATCTCGCATCGCATAGACCGACACCTCGGCCGGTAGATCAGCGGGGTCGGTATGGCGGCGTCCTGGCGCCATGACCGGATGGACCTTGATCAGCTCACCGCGCCAATACAGCTTCACCGTGCGCGCATCCACCCGGGCATCCAGCCGGCGCCCAATCAGCTCACCGGGAACGCTGTAGAGCGCCTTGGCGACCTGCACGTGCCGATCGGGAGCCACCTTGGGCCGGCTCCAGGTCGGGATGTCGAACACCTCGTCGGGTGCCGGTTTGAGGTGGGGTAGCTCGTCGGTGGCGAATACCTCGGCCGGGCGCAGCCGAGTGGTGCCGTGTATCCGCATCCCCGCCACCTGCCCACACCACTGCTCGGCTCGTGCCCGGCAGTCACTCAGATTCCGAAAGTCTTCTCCAGCAAAGAAATTCGACCGAACATATTGGACACAGCGCTCAACCCTAGGCTTGTCGCGCGGGCTGCGGATGCGGGTGGGGTCCACGACGAAGCCCCGCGCCTGAGCGTATTCGCGGAAGGCGTCATTAAGTTTCGGATCGGTCGCATCAGCCTTGTCGACGATGGCCTTCATGTTGTCGGGGATCGCCACCGCGAACACCCCGCCGAAGAATGCCCACGCGGCCTCAAACCCGGCGATCACCTCGTGAAGCGTCTGCCGGTAGGTCGGCCAGACGAACATGTGCCGCGAATACACCGCAGTGAAGATCAACCCCTGCACTACCCGCCGGCGGCCATCCGCGGCATCAGTGAGCATTCCGAGCCGACCGAAATCGACCTGCAGTTCAGCACCGGGCTCGCAATCGGCCACCGGCACCGTGGCCTGCCGAATCCCGAACCCCAATTCCGTTGTGGCATAGCGATGCAACGTTCGATACGACACCACCACGCCCCGACGCCCAAGCAGCGTGTGCACCTTCGTCAGAGTCAAGTCTTGCTTCAGCCACGCCTTGATCTGCTCGTGCTGGGCGGCGATGGTCTCCCAGGCCTGGCTCTTGCCGTTGGGCCGACTCGGCCGCACGCCGGCGATCACCGCCGCCAACAGCTCGTCGGTCAACTGACACCCGTCGCCGTCACGGTCCAGCCCGCACGCGCGGGCGCGGTCCACATACCGGCGCACCGTTTTGCGGTCCGTGCCCGATAACCGGGCCACCTCGCGCAACCCATGACCCTGCAGCCACAACCGCAGCATCTCCCTGACTTCGATCACCGACACCTCCCGGTAGCTCATTCGGCCAATACAGCGGCCGAGCAACCGGAAGCCCCCAACGCCACGCCGGGGTGGTCCCATAACTGGCAAAACAGCTAGCCAGATGGTCCCATCACTGGCAATCGGGTGGTCCCATGCTCATGGCAAAACCGGCGCCGAGCTGGTCCCTTATTCCTGGCAGCCGACATTGGGCCGGGGCAACGGTCGTTGAACGGCTGTGCAACAACCCCTCAAAAGAATGATGAAAGCAGGCTCATCATGCAGGCGAAAAGCGCTACGAAAGCCCTGAAAACTGCAGCGGCGGCCACCGGGGTGGCCGCGGTGTTATTACTCCCGACAGGATGTGCTTCATCGGCGGCTGGCAGCGGAGGACTCGTCGGTGGGGCCACCAGCGGCGGTTGTGTAGTCAGCGCGCTTGGGATCTGCGTCTAGCTGATTAAGACGGGCAACCCTAGGGACCGCAGCGTGGGGGACGGTTCCCGGGGGTTGCTTGCGTTTTACCCAGTAGGCCCGGCCGACGGATCGAACCGGAGGTAAGCCTGGATCGTCGTCCCGCTCGCGGTGGTGTGGGTGCGCACCAGGTCCGAGACGGCGTTGACCAGGTACAGGCCGCGGCTGGCGGGGCCGCGCGGCCCCGGGTCCATCCGGCCCACCAGCGGATCCTCGAAGCATCCGGTGTCGCGTGCCTCGCACACCAGGTATCCGTCGTCCCGCCAGAACGCGAGCTGGCAGGCGCCGTCGGTGTACATCAAGCTGTTGCTGGCCAGCTCGGTGGCGACCAACTGCAGGTCCTCGATTCCGTCCTCGGACAACCCGACCCACCCGGCGTAGTCGGTAGCGAACGACCGCGCGGGGCTGAGGTCCGCCGACTTCCTGACGGTGTAGGTGACGGCCCCCGGGTTAGCGGGCAGCGGCCGGTTGCAGCGCCGCAGGGCGGCATCGGGCGCATACTCCGCGCTGCGGTGCAGCGCGCCGCCCCGCCACAGCAAGGGGTGCGTCGCGCGCGCGTCCGCCAGCACGTCGTCGTCGAGCCGACTGCCGTCGTACAGGCACAAACCGGTCACCTGGTAGCCGTCCATGGCGGTGTTCACCAGCGCCTCGTGCTCCACACAGGCCACCAGTTCCTCCTCGGTGCGGCCGGGCCAGGCGAGTTGACTGACGATGCGCACCCGTTGGTCGGGGTGGTCGTCGACGAAAGACCCCTCCATCGCCATGAGCCGGCTCGGGTTGCGGGCGATCTCAGTGATGTCGACCATTTGCAGATCGGCCGGCAACCCGGGCAGCGCGTCGTCAAGCAACGCCAACTTGTCGGACGGCACCGCGACCATCACCGCCTCGTCCATCGCCAACCCGTCGCTGACGAAGCGGGTCACGAAATCGATGTACTCCTGCTGGGATTGGTAGATGAGTGCGGAGTGGACGAATCCGAGCTTGCCGACTTCGGTGCCCGCGGTCACTCCAGCACTCTCGCTTTCAATCACTAATGCCAACCCCCTGCTGGACCAGCCGCCTGCGTTCTTCCTCCCCAATACCCCCGACGGGCTCTCGCTATACCGCGCTGCACATCACATCTGTGACTCAGTACTCGCTACAACCACCAGGAGGCGGCGGCGTCCAGGTGACGGCGAACGCGATAGCGGGCCAGGCTCTCGTCGCCCGCCTCGATCGCGTCCGCGATCCGCAGGTGAGCGTGGTGCACGGCCAGGACGTCCGCCCAAGCTGGGGACGGCTGGTCAGTAGTCGACCAGTGCCGCCGAAACAACTCGACGAGGATGCGTAAGAACAAGTCGAGCAGCGTATTGCCGGCCAGTTGGGCCAGTCCGACGTGGAACCGGAACTCCTCCACCGCGGCGACGGCCACATCGCCAAACGCTTCGTCCACCTCGCACCGATGGGCGGCCAGAAAGTCGGCCACCCCGGGTTCGCCGCGCCGCTTGACCACCTTGGCCACGTTGTCGATCTCGATGGCGTCCCGGACGCACTGTAAGTCTTCGCGGCTCGGGTCGCGGTACTGCAGGTACAACGCGATGGTGTCAATGCTGGCCTGCGCCTGGGGCTTAGCGATGACCAGCCCACCGCCGGGCCCGCGGCGCATGTGCGCAATGGAGTGGTATTCGAGCAGTCGCACCGCTTCGCGGAGCACCGCGCGGCTCACGCGGTAGCGCTCCAGCAGGGCGGTTTCGGTGCCGAAGACCGAACCGACCTGCCAGCCGCCGGCCGCGATGTCGTCGCCGATGGTGGCCGCCAGCATTTCCGCCAGCTTGCCGCGGGGGACCTCGATGTTGAGTGGCCGCGGCTTGCGCCTTCTCGCGGTGCCGGAGTGGTGATGCTGCAGCCAGGCGGTCACGGCCTCGACGTGACGTTCGCTGAGCGTCTTGGCCCGCGCCGAGTCGCCGGCAGTGACGGCCGCGACGACCTCGGAGTGGTCGATGTGCATCCGGTCGACCGCCTCGATGGCCTCGGAGGCGGTGTCCGTCCGCGACCGTAGCGCGTAGCGGGTGGTGAGCCGCACCAGCACGTCGATAAACAGTTGCAGGACGGGGTTTTTCGATTGCTCCGCCAAGGCGATGTGGAACTCGTCCCGCGGCGCCGGCAAGCCCGGTTTCCACTGCTCTTCGCACCGCAGCACCGCCCGCAGCCGCGCAATGCCCGCTTCGTCGATCCGTTCCGCGGCCAGCGAGGCCGCCAATGGTTCGAGCACCAGGCGCGCGTTGAGCAGGTCGCCCAGCGTCGTGCCCAGGTATTCGAGATAGATGACGACGGCACGGGTGGCCGGGCCGGCGTCGGGCTCGCAGATGATCAGTCCGCCGCCCGGCCCGCGGCGCATCCGGGCGACCTGATGGTGTTCGACGAGCCGGATGGCCTCGCGCAGCACCGAACGACTCACCCCGAAGCGCTGTTGCAACTCGTGTTCGGAGCCCAGGGATTCGCCGGTGGCCCAGCCCCGGCGAACGATCTCCGCCTCGAGGTCCCGCGCGATCTTGGAAGCCAGTTTGTCCGCGGTGCCGGCAGTCATATCAGGACCGAAGATCAAGTGCCACAAGTGTTTTCAGCATGTGAGCAACATGCAGCCGGCGACGGGCCCACCCCCCACGGACACGACCCCAACGTCCGGGCGATGCGACACCTGCCGCTCCCCCGCCTCGCCGCGCAACTGCAGACAACCCTCGTGCAACGCCCAGTAGCCGTGCATGCGCCCGGCCGACAGTTGGCCGCCGTAGGTGTTCAGGGGGAGTTCACCGTCGCGGGCGATCCGCGCGCCACCCTCGACATACGGCCCGGCCTCGCCGTCGCCACAGATGCCCAGGGCTTCCAGCCACGCGAGGGTCAGATAGGTGAAGCCGTCGTACAGCTCGGCGACCTTGACGTCCGACGGCTTCAGCTCCGTGCGTGACCACATCTGCGCCGCCGCATCCGACATGGCCATCTTCGGGTAGTCGGCGCGGTGGAACCAGCCGCCGGCGCCGTCGGAGCCGCCGATCGCCTCGACGGCCACCGCGCGGTGGCCGCAGTCACGCGCGTACTCCGCGTGCGACACCACGACCGCGATCGAGCCGTCGATCGGGACATCGCAGTCCAGCAGCCCAAACGGGGTGGACACCGGCCGCGCGCTCAGGTAATCGGCCATCGTCATCGGATCGCGGTACACGGCGCGCGGATTCAGCGCGGCGTTGCGCCTGCCGTTGAGCGCCACCCAGCCCAGCTGCTGCTTGGTGGTGCCGTACAGCTCCATGTGACGCCGGCAGTTGAGCGCCAGCCAGTTGGCGGCGGAGTATGCGTTGGCCGCGACCAGGTCGTTGACGTCGTCCATCGCGCCGACGGCCGGCCGTTCCGCACCCACCGGCGCCTCGAACATTCGCGCCAGCGGCGGCGCCGGGGCGTCCTCCTGCGGCTTCACCGGGACAGTGCCCCCGAGCATCTGGATGGTCCGGTACACCACCACATGGCGGGCGCGGCGCTCGGCGACCGCGCGGCACGCCGACATCACCGGGCTGAGCAAGCCGCCGGTGCCGAAGCCGGACCCGCAATCCGCCGCCTCGATCCGCAGTCGGGCATTGACGTCCTCGGCGGGGGTATCGCCCAACGTCGCTATGCCGTCGATGTCGGAGGGGCGCAGGCCGGCGTCCTCGATGGCGGACCGCACCGCTTCCATGGTCAACTCCACGCCCGCGATGCCGGTGCGACGACCGATCCGCGAGATGCCGATGCCGGACAGGATCGCGTCCTTCTCGAAATGCGTCATGCACACCGCCCGTCAGCCCACAGCCCCGCATCGGATCAATTGAGTGTACTGTATTCGTCGTGCCGGACGAGCCGCTGCTCATCGAATACTGCGAGGACTGTGCGCGCTGGGTGCATCCGGCGAGCGGCGAGTGCCGCGCCTGCGGCGGCAAGCTGGTCGCGCGGCCCGTCTCTGGACGCGGCACGGTGTTCACTTACACGGTCAACTACCACCCGTATAACCCGGAAATCCCCGTCCCGTACGTGATCGCCATCGTCGAACTCGCCGAACAAGAAGGCCTGCGGGTGGCCGCCAACATCGTTGGCTGCGAACCTGATTCGGTCAGGTGCGGCATGCCCGTCACACTCCAGCCGGAAAAGGGCAGCGGCGGCGCACCACAGTTCGCCCCGGCCTAGCACCCGGCGCCCCACGCGCAGAGCGTCCACAGAATGCCGCCGTGCGCGGCGTGTCGTCGTACAAACACGGACGCTCGCGGGAACGAGCAGGAACAGGAAGGGCGTTAGTTGATCAGCGGGTCACGCGGCATGCCGAGGATCCGCTCGGCGATCTGATTGCGGGTGACCTCCGAGGTGCCGCCCGCGATCGCCATGCCGCGGGCCCCCATCGCCAGGCGGCCCACCACCGCACCGGGTCCGTCCATCAGCGCGACCTCGGGCCCCGCCAGCGCCGCCCAGATCGCGGCGCCGTCCACCATGTGCTCGGCCAGCTTCAGTTTGGTGATGTTGCCTTCGGGCCCCGGCCCGGCGCCCTCGACACTGCGGGCGGCGCGACGCAAGTTCAGCAGCCGCAGCGCGTGATCGTCGGCGAGGAACGAGCCGATCCGAATCGGCGCCCCCGCCAGGCGATCCGACTGCTGCGCGAGCTGCACCAGGGTGGACGCCAAGCCCTCGTAGAACGATCCGCTGCCGCCGATGCTGACCCGCTCGTTGCCGAGCGTCGCGCGCGCGACCGTCCACCCCGAGTTGGGCACCCCGACGACGTCCTCGTCGGGGACGAACACGTCGTTGAAGAACACCTCGTTGAATTCCGACCCGCCGGTGATCTGCCGCAGCGGCCGCACCTCCACGCCAGGACCCTTCATGTCGATGATCACCGTGGTGATCCCGGCGTGCTTGGGGGCCTCCGGGTCGGTGCGCACGGTGGCCAGGCCGCGCGCGCAGTATTGCGCCCCGCTGGTCCACACCTTCTGCCCGTTGATCTTCCAGCCGCCGTCCACCCGGGTGGCGCGGGTCTTGACGGACGCCGCGTCGGAGCCGGCCTCGGGCTCGGAGAACAGCTGGCACCAGATCTCTTCTTGCCGGAGCGCCTTCTCCACGAACCGTTCGATCTGCCAATCGGTTCCGTGCTGGATCAGGGTCAGGATCACCCAGCCGGTGATCGAGTAGTCGGGCCGTTTGATGCCGGCCGCGCGGAATTCCTCCTCGATGACCAACTGCTCGACGGCATCGGCGGCGCGGCCCCATGGCTTGGGCCAGTGCGGCATGACGTAGCCCGTTTCGATCAGCTTGTCGCGTTGCGCCTCTTTGTCCAGGCGCGCGATCTCGGCGGCGTCGGCGTGGATCCGGGTGCGCAGCTCTTCGGCCTCGGGCGGCAGGTCCAGGCTGTTCTCCCGCTTGGCGCCGGCGGCGGTGCGCTCGAAGACATCCCGGGCCGGCGCGTCGCCACCGAACAGCGCCGCGACCACCAGCGCGCGGCGCAGGTGCAGATGCGCGTCGTGCTCCCAGGTGAAACCGATGCCGCCGTGCACCTGGATGTTCAGCTCGGCGTTGCGCGCATAGGCGGGGAACGCCAGGACCGCGGCCACCGCGGCGGCCAGCCGGAACTGCTCCTCGTCCTCGGACGCCGCGCGCGAGGCATCCCACACCGCCGCGACCGCCGACTCGGCGGCCACCAGCATGTTGGCGCAATGATGCTTCACCGCTTGGAAAGTGGCGATGGTGCGCCCGAATTGCTGCCGCACCTTGGCATAGTCGACCGCGGCGTCCACGCAGTCCGCCGCGCCACCCACCGCCTCGGCGGCCAGCAACGTCCGGGCACGGGCCAGCGCCGACGCCCGCGCGCCCGTCAGGACGTCGTCGGGGCCGACATTCACGTTCTCGAGGCGGACGCGCCCGGAGCGCCGGGTCGGGTCGAAGTTGTTCGGCACCTCGACCGAGACCCCTGCGCGACCGCGTTCCAGCAACAGCACATCCTCGCCCGCGGCGATCAGCAGCAGCTCGGCCAGCCCGGCGCCCAGCACGATCCCGGCGTCACCGTCCGCGATCCCGTTCTTGAGTCGCACCTGCCCGTCCAGGCCGATCCCGGCGGTGACCGTCCCGTTGATCAACCCCGGCAGCAGCCGCGACTTCTGTTCGGCGCTACCGTCTTTGGCGATCACCGCCGACGCGATCACGGTCGGCACGAATGGCCCGGGCGCTACGGCGCGGCCGAGTTCTTCGACCACCACCACGAGTTCGGGCAGTCCGAAGCCGGAACCGCCGTGTTCCTCGTCGATGTGCAGTCCGAGCCACCCCAGCTCGACCAGGTTCTGCCAGAACGGCGGCCGCGACTCCTCGGCGGCGTCGAGCAGCGACCGCGCCGCCCAACGGGCCTTCTGCGACTTCAGGAAGCCGCGGGCGACTTCGGTGAGTTCGCGGTGGTCGTCGGTCAGTGCGATACCCATGAGGGCCCTCCTCGCTACCGGCTGGGTAGCCTGCCCCGCTTCGAGGGGAAGCGGGGCGGCTGCCTAAAGAGTGTACTTAATGCGAGGAGGGCGACCCGTGGGGGTGGCTACTTGGGCGCGAACCGCTGCCCGGCGTCCAGCCGCAGGCACTGGCCGTTGAGCATCGGGTTGTCCACGATCGCCGCCACCAGCTTGGCGTACTCGATCGGCCGGCCGAGGCGCTTGGGGAACGCCGCGTCCTTGGTGAGTGCCGCCGCGAACTCGTCGGGAATACCCTGTGTCAATCCGGTGGCGAACAGGCTCGGCGCGATCGCCAGCACGCGGATGCCCAGCGAGCCCAGGTCGCGGGCCATGGTCAGGCACATGCCGGCGATGCCCGCCTTGGCGGCGGTGTAGGCGACCTGCCCGATCTGGCCCTCGAAGGCAGCGATGGAAGCGGTGTTGATGATGACGCCGCGCTCCTCGTCCTCGGGGTCGTTCTTGGCCATGTGCGCGGCGGCGAGCCGGCTGATGTTGAACGTGGCGATGAGGTTCAGGTCGATCACGGATTGGAAGGATTCGAGGTCATGGGGACCGGACTTCGTCATCGTCCGCTTGGCGATGCCGCCGCCGGCGGTCGTCACGATGACGTGCAGCCCGCCGAGTTCGTCGACCGCTGTTTGCAGCGTCTCCTCGGTGCCCTTGAAGTCGGTGACGTCAACCGCGTAGAACTTGCCTCCGATGCTCTCGGCGACCTCCTTGCCGTCGGAGCCCTCGCGGTCGAGGATCGCGACCTGCGCGCCACGCTCGTGCAACAGCTCCGCGGAGGCGCGCCCCATTCCCGACGCGCCGCCGACGACGACGACCTTCTTCCCGTTGATCTCCATCCGGACCCTTCCTTTCGGGGTTGTCAGATCCCATGCAATTTGTAACGTTACGTAGGCACGCTAGCGTGTCCGCCGCCGAGGGTTGTCGGCGAGCCATGCCAAGCTGATTTCGTGCTCCTCCTCGACGTGGCGACGACCTCGCTTGACGTGGGCGGGACGTCGTCGCGGCTGACCAAGGTCGCCCGTATCGCCGACCTGTTGCGCCGCGCCGCGGACGACCCCGACGGTGTCGCGATCGTGGTCTTTTGGCTCTCGGGCGAGCTGCGCCAGCGCCAGATCGGGGTCGGCTGGGCTTCGTTGCGCTCGCGGCCGCCGCCGGCGTCGCATCCGACGCTGACCGTCGCCGGGGTGGACGCCGGCTTCTCGGAGATCGGGGCGGTGTCGGGCAAGGGGTCGCAGGCGCGGCGCGCCGAGCTCATTGCCGGCTTGTTCGCCGCCGCCACCGACACCGAGCAGACCTTCCTGCTGCGGTTGCTCTCCGGGGAGCTGCGCCAGGGGGCGCTGGCCGGGATCATGGCCGACGCGGTGGCCAAGGCCGCCGACCTTCCGCTGGCGTCGGTACAGCGCGCCGCGATGCTGGGCGGGGACTTGCCGGGCGTGGCGGCCGCCGCCCTGGGCGGCAGCGCCGGGGCGCTCGACACGTTCGCCCTGCGGGTCGGTCGGCCGGTCGGCCCGATGCTCGCGCAGACCGCGACCGGGGTGGTCGATGCGCTGGAACGCCACGGTGGCACAACGATCTTCGAGGCGAAGCTGGACGGCGCCCGGGTGCAGATTCACCGGTCGGGCGAGGACGTCACCGTCTACACCCGAAGCCTCGGCGACGTCACCGCCCGGCTGCCCGAGGTGGTCGAGGCGACGCTGGCCCTACCGGTGCGCGACCTCATCGTCGACGGTGAGGCGATCGCGCTGCGGCCCGACAACTCACCGCATCGCTTCCAGGTCACCGCGTCGCGGTTCGGCCGATCGGTCGATGTGGCTGCCGCCAAGGCGGCGCAACCACTTTCGGTGTTCTTCTTCGACATCCTGCACCGCGACGGCGCCGACCTGCTCGACGCGCCGACCACCGAGCGGCTGGCCGCCCTGGATGCGCTGGTGCCGGCCGCGCAGCGGGTCGATCGGCTCGTCACGTCCGATGCCACGGCCGCCAAGGACTTCCTGGAGGCGACGCTGGCCGCCGGGCACGAAGGCGTGCTGGCCAAGGCTCCGGACGCGCCGTATCAGGCGGGCCGCCGCGGGGCGGGCTGGCTGAAGGTCAAGCCGGTGCACACGCTGGACCTGGTGGTGCTCGCGGTGGAGTGGGGATCGGGGCGCCGAAGCGGCAAGCTCTCCAACATCCACCTGGGGGCGCGCGATCCCGCCACCGGTGAATTCGTCATGGTGGGAAAGACTTTCAAGGGAATGACCGACGCCATGCTGGACTGGCAGACCGTCCGGTTCGGCGAACTCGCCGTCGGTGGCACCGACGGTTATGTCGTGCGGCTGCGACCCGAGCAGGTGGTCGAGGTGGCGCTGGACGGCGTTCAGAAGTCCTCGCGCTACCCCGGCGGTGTGGCGCTGCGGTTCGCCCGGGTGCTGCGTTACCGCGACGACAAGGGCCCGGCCGAGGCCGACACCATCGATGCGGTGCGGGCGCTGTACTAAATCAGGCGCTATTCTCCCTCACCGCGTAGGGTTTCCGCCGTGGCAGTGCAAGCCCGCGACAAAGACGTCAGCTACATCCACACCGACGACGGGCTGCCGCCCGTCGCGATCGTCGACCGCTCCCCCATCACCGTCCGGCACAAGATCGTATTAGCGGCCATCGCCGTGGTCGGTGCCGCTGCGTGGGGGGTCATCGCGTTTGCGCGCGGGGAGACGGTCAACGCCGTCTGGCTGGTGGTCGCGGCGATCTGCACCTACATCATCGGGTTCCGGTTCTACGCCCGGCTGATCGAGCTGAAGATCGTCCGCCCGCGCGACGATCACGCGACCCCGGCCGAGATCCTCGACGACGGCACCGACTACGTCCCGACCGACCGGCGGGTGCTGTTCGGCCACCACTTCGCCGCGATCGCCGGGGCCGGGCCGCTCGTCGGCCCGGTGCTGGCCACCCAGATGGGTTACCTGCCCTGCAGCATCTGGATCGTCCTCGGCGCGGTGTTCGCCGGCGCGGTGCAGGACTACCTGGTGCTGTGGATCTCCACCCGGCGGCGCGGCCGTTCGCTCGGCCAGATGGCCCGCGACGAGCTTGGCGCCACCGGCGGCGCCGCCGCCCTCCTCGGGGCATTCGTCATCATGGTGATCATCATCGCGGTGCTGGCGCTAGTGGTGGTGCGCGGACTGGCCCAAAGCCCGTGGGGGGTGTTCTCCATCGCGATGACCATCCCGATCGCCCTGTTCATGGGCTGCTACTTGCGCTTTCTGCGTCCGGGGCGGGTCGCCGAAGTCTCGCTGCTCGGCTTCGCGCTGCTGATGCTGGCGGTGGCGGCGGGCAACTGGGTCGCCGAAACGCCTTGGGGCACAGCGTGGTTGAATCTGTCGCCGGTGACGGTGTCGTGGTTGATCGTCGGCTACGGCTTCGTCGCGTCGGTGCTGCCGGTGTGGTTGCTGCTGGCGCCGCGGGATTACCTGTCGACGTTCATGAAGGTCGGCGCCATCGCCCTGCTGGCGATCGGCATCTTCGTCGCGCACCCGGTGATGGCGGCGCCCGCGGTCTCGCGGTTCGCCGCCCGCGGGGACGGGCCAGTGTTTCCCGGCTCGCTGTTCCCGTTCCTGTTCATCACCATCGCGTGCGGTGCGCTGTCCGGATTCCACGCGCTGATCTCCTCGGGGACGACGCCCAAGCTGCTGGAGAAGGAAAGCCAGATGCGCTTCATCGGCTACGGCGGCATGCTCACCGAGTCGTTCGTCGCGGTCATGGCGCTGATCAGCGCGTCGATCCTCGACCAGCACCTGTACTTCGCGCTGAACGCCCCGGCCGCACAGACCGGCGGCACCGCCGCCACCGCCGCGCATTACCTCAACGGACTGGGTTTGTCCGGCGCGCCGACGACCGCGGACCAGCTCACCCAGGCCGCTGCGGGCGTGGGGGAAAAGTCGATCGTGTCGCGCACCGGCGGAGCTCCCACGCTTGCGGTCGGCATGTCGGAGGTGCTGAACCGTGTCATCGGCGGGGCGGGTCTCAGGGCGTTCTGGTATCACTTCGCGATCATGTTCGAGGCGCTGTTCATCCTGACCGCGGTCGACGCCGGCACCCGCGTCGCCCGGTTCATGCTGTCGGACACGCTGGGGAACCTGGGCGGCCCGCTGGTCAAGCTGCGCAACCCGAGTTGGCGTCCGGGCGTGTGGCTGTGCAGCCTGGCGGTGGCCGCCGCCTGGGGCAGCATCTTGCTGATGGGCGTGACCGATCCACTGGGTGGGATCAACACCCTGTTTCCGCTGTTTGGCATCGCCAACCAGCTCCTCGCGGCGATCGCGCTGACCGTGATCACCGTGATCGTCATCAAGAAGGGCCTACTGCGCTGGGTCTGGATTCCGGGGCTGCCGCTGCTGTGGGATCTGGCGGTCACGCTGACCGCGTCGTGGCAGAAGATCTTCTCGGCGGATCCCAACGTCGGCTATTGGACGCAGCACTTCCAATACCTGGCGGCGCGAAACGCCGGCAAGGCGTCGTTCGGTTCGGCCAAGAACGCCCATCAGCTCGACGACGTCATCCGGAACACCCTCGTCCAGGGCACCCTGTCCATTCTGTTCGCGCTGGTCGTCGTCATCGTGTTGATCGCCGGAATCTTGGTGGCCTACGGCGCCATTCGCGGCAATGGCCGTCCCCTGACCGAGGTCGAACCGGTGCCGTCCCAGTTCTTCGCCCCGTCGGGCCTGATTCCCACGGCCAGCGAGCGCGAGGTGCAACGGCGGTGGGACGCGGCCAAATCGGTTGTCGGCAAACCGCTTTGATCTAGACCGGGTCGAAACCTGATATCGGCCACCGTCCGTCGGACCTTGTCCAGCGTTACCCGCACGCTCGACGCCGTGTACACACGGGCGCGTCGGCGCCTACGATCGTCGTCTGGTTGACGAACAGCAGAACCACCCCGTGGCCGGGCCCCGCCGACACCGGCGCCGCGGACTGGACACTCGCCACCGCGGAGATGTGTTTCCGCTTCGAACCGGGGATGACCACGTCGTGGGTCAGCGACGTGTAGGCGTCTTTGAACCGGCCCGCCACCAGCTCGCGCGCGGCCCCCACGTCACGCTCGACCGCTGCTCCTGCGTTTGGCGCGCTTGGTGGTGCGCGCGCAGCCCGACCCACCCGACCAGCCCGATCATCGCCAGCACGATCACGAGTGAGACGAGCAGCGTCCGGCGAACGGGAACACGGGCGCCGGCTATTTCGGTGGTAGCAGCATCGTCTGCCATGTGCGCTGCTTTCCGCCGGGGGCGGCCAGGTCCGATTGCGTGTAGACGTGCCCGTCCGGGCCGACGTAGGTGCCGGTGGCCGGGTCGTACTCGGCGCCCGCTATCGGCAACGGTTCGGGTGCCGGCGCGGGCGGTGCCGGCGGGCGCGGCTGCGGCACCGGCTGACCCGACAGGGTGGCGTTCGGGTCGCCTTTCCAGTTGTAGCCGTCGTTGAGCGGTACGTAGCTTTCGTCGCCGTCGCACATCTGCACCGACGGCGCGCGTTTGCCGGGGTGACCCACGCACGGGATGTTGCGGACGCCGCGGACGTTTTGCGGGGAATCCTGCGGCACCCGGCAATACAGGTCGCCCGCGGGCCGGTCCGGGTAGTCCTCCCACGACGGCACCCGCTGCTGCTGGGCCGGCAGAAAGCCGGTGAGGCACGGCGGCGGCAGGTTGAGCCGCAGGTTGAAGCTCAGGAAGGCGCCCTTGTAGCCCTGCTTGGTGTTCCTGTTCGGGACGTTGATCGCCTGGATCGTGGCCACCGCCTGCGGAAGCAGGACCAGCAGCTGCTCGAGGCCGGCGTGATAGGTCAACGCCACCTGCCCGACGCTGGTCAGGTTCGAAAGCACCACCGGCAGCGTCGGATTCAACCGGTCCAGAAGCTGACGCGCTTCGCCGACGGCGGGCCCCCCTTGCTCCAGCACGGTCCGCACCGCGGTGTCGTTCTTCGCTAACCCGCCCGCGATGTCGGCCAGGTGCGCGGCCCACGCCCGCACGGCGTCGGGGGTCTCGGCCTGGGTGTCCAGCACCGGCTTCGACCGGTCGATCAGCGTGAGCAGCGAATCCAGGTTCTTGCGGGTGTCAATCGACAGCGAGCTGGCGCCGGCCACGAGCCGGGACAGGTCGGGCCCGAGCCCGCCGACGGCGGCGGAGGCCTCGTCGACGACGGTCTTGAGGTCCTCACGCGGGACCGACTCCAGGCCCCGGTTGGCCGCGTCGAGCATTGTGTCCAGGTCGGGCGGCACCGACACGCGGTCCACGCGGATCACGTCACCGTCCCTCAGCGGCGGCGAGTCCCTGCGCGGCAGCAGCGCAACGTACTGCTCGCCCACCGCCGACTGGCTGTGGACCTGCGCATCGAGGTCCGACGGGATGTCGATGCCCGACTTCAGCGAGAGGACCGCCGCCACGCCGGTGTCGGTGAGCCGAACGCTGTCGACCCGGCCGACCTCGGTCCCGCGGTAGGTGACGTTGCCGCTGGGATACAGGCCGGCGGCCTGGGGCAGCTCGACGGTGACGCGGTAGCGTCCGATGCCGAACATTGCCGGGAGCTCGATGTAGCCGAACACCATCACCGCGCCGCCGACCAGCGCGACGACGACAAAGATCGCCAGCTGGATGAGGACTCGCCTGGACAAGGGGGGCATGTCAGCGCCCCTGATCCCAGTGATACGGCACGACAAGCGGATTGCCGGCGGTGTAGGGACTGGGCATCTGGCCGATCGTGCGGCCCCACTGCAGCTCCAGCTCCGTCAGATTGCCCTCGAACCGGGTACCGGTGAGGAAGGACGCGTCCAGCCGGCTCAACGTCAGGTCGATGATGGCGGTCAGGTTGGCGTAGTCCCCCCGGGCCCACTTGCTGATGGTCTCCTTGGGGAAGGGATAGGTGGCGAGCAGACTCAACGCAGGGGTCATGGCGGGGCCGGCGTTGGCCAGGGATTCCAGCACCGGCGCCAGGTCCTTCAGCTCCTTGACCAGAGCGTCTTTGGTCTGCCGTGCCGAATCGGCAACCAGCGCACTGAATTTCCCGAACTGATCGAGCGCCTCGACCAGTGTCTGCCGTTGGTCGGCCAGGGTGTGCAGCGCGGCCGGGATGGTCCGTAGCGCCTTGTCCACCACCGGCTTCTGGTCCGCGAACTGGCCGACCAGATTGTTGAGGCTCTCGGCGGCGGCGATGATGTCATCGGTCTGGTTCGCGACGTGGGCGGTGAACGTGTCGAGTTGGGTGAGCAGGCTGCGCAGGTCGTCGGCGCGCCCGGCCAGCGCGGTGCTCAGCGCCTGGGTGATGTCCTGGATCTGCCCGATGCCACCGCCGTTGAGCAACAACGAGATCGCGGCCAGCGTCTGTTCGGTCGTCGGATAGCTTCCGGACGACGACAGGGGAATCAGCGACCCGTCCTTCAACCTGCCCTCGGGTGGGACACCGGTCGGCGGGGCCAGCTCCACATGCAGCGACCCCAGCAGGCTGGTCTGGCCGATCGTCACGGTCGCGTTGGCCGGCAGGTCGACGTTGCCGTCGAGCCGGATCGTCAGCAACGCATGCCAGGCCTGCCGCTCGATCCTGGTGACGTTGCCCACGGTGACGTCGCCGACCTGCACGCGGGAGTTCTGTTCCAGGGTGCCCACGTCGGGCAGTTGGGCCTGAATCGTGAACGAGCCGGGGCCGCGTCCGGCGGTTCCGGGCAGGGCGACCGAGTTCAGGCCCCGCCAGCCGCAGCCGGCCGTCGCGGCCACAATCAGGGCTGCCAGCGCGCCCGCAACGGCGAGCCCCCGGCGCGTCACGATCCACCCCCGGTCGGCAGCATCAAACCGCGCAGTCCGTCGGCGGGATTGACCGGGTGGACCTCGACCGGATTGGGCTGTGGCGGAATGTAATCCGGCCGCATCCAGTCCTCGCTGTAGGTCACCTCGTTCGGGCGCGCGGTGGCGCCGACCACCAGGTTCTCCCCGAGCGGCGGGAAGTTGTACTGACGGTTCTTGATGATGGGCGCCAGGTACTGAACGCACAGCTTGGCCGATTGGTCCCAGCCGAGGCGCGAGGCCGCCTGTATCGCCCCGCACAGAAAGGCGACGGGGTTGGCGAAGTTGGCGAACGCCGGCGCACCGCTCAGCGTGCCCTGCGCCGGCTGGTAGATGTTCATGAAGTTCTGCAGCTCGGTGGGCGCGATGTGCAGCGCCTGCTTGATGTCGTCGAGGCTTTTGTTCAGCTCGGTCGACACCGACGCAAGCCTGTCGGACGTCGTGCCCAGCGCCTCCCGGTTCTCGGACACGAAGCTGCGGACGTCGCCGACCACGTCGGCCAGCGCGGTGACCGCGTTGGCGATCTCGTTCGGATCGTCGGCCAGCAGGCCGGTCACGGAGGCGAGGTTCTGGTTCAGCTGCCGCATCAGATCCCCGCTGGTTTGCAGCGCCGAAACGAGCACCGACAGGTTCTTCACGGTGCTGAACAGATCGTTGCTGTGGTCACCGAGCGCCGAAACCGCTTGGGAGAGCTTCACGATGGCGTCCCGGATGGTCACCCCCTGGCCGCGCAGATTGTTCGCGGCGGTGGTCACGAGCGATCCGAGGGGGCTGACGCCGCCGTGGGTGGGCTGCAGCATCTGGGTGAGCTTTTCCAGGTCCTGCCGCAGGTCGTCCCACTCCACCGGGACCGCGGTGCGGGCCTGCGGGATCACGGCACCGTTTCGCAGCTGCGGCCCCCCGGTGTAGGCGGGCGTCAGCTGAATCGCCCGCGAGGTGACCAGCGACGGCGACAGGATCACGGCCTTCGCATCGGCGGGCACTTGGTATTTGGCGTCGTACCAAAACGTGATCTTGACGCGCTCGGGTTGCGGTTCGATTCTGTCGATCCTGCCGACGGCCACGCCCAGGATGCGCACCTCGTCGCCGACGAAGATGCCGTTGCTGTTGGTGAAGTAGGCCACCACCGTCGTCCTGTGGCTCGCCCCGGATGAGTGCCAGACCGCCGCGAAGCCGGCAAGGATGCCGAACACCAAGACGGCGGCCAGACCGATTCTGGCGTTGCGGCGCTTCATCGTTCACCGGCTTTCGGCGGTTCACCCGGCGCGGGCACGAACACCGGCGACGGTGACGGCGGCGCCGGTGGAAGAGCCGTCTGGCCGGGGGCAAGCGGTGGCGGCCCCGGCGGCGGTCCGCCCGGCGGCGGCGCGGGGGGCGGCTCACGGTAGGGGTAGCGCGGGTCATCCGGCTTGCCGGTGATGGCGTCCGGGAGGTTCAGCCGCGGCTCGCCGCCCTGACCGGTGCGCGGAAACGGCACCGGCAGGGCCGGTGTTCCCGGCTGACCGACCTGCGGGTCGGTGAGTTGTGACGGCAGTAGCACATTAGGGTCCAGACCCAGATCGGAGAACGCGGCGTCGACGAAGGGCTGGATGAACTGGCCGGGGATCAGGTTGGCGATGTAGAAGTTGAACCACGGCCCCGTGGACATCGATTCGCCGAGCGACAGCGCGTAGTCGTCGAACTTCTTGATCGCCTGTCGCATTCGCTCTTTGCGGTTGTCGACGATCGAAAGGACCTCGTTGAGCTTGTCCAGTGTCGGCTTGAGGGTTTGCCGGTTGTCGGCGATCAGGCCCTTGATCTGCCGGCTCACCGCCGTGATGTTGCCGGAGATCTGGTCCAGCGCGCGGCTCTGGCTCTGCAACTGCACCAGCAGCGCGCTGCTGTCGGCCACCAACCGGGCTATCTGGTCGCTGCGCTCGGACAACACCGTCGTCGCTTTGTTGGCGTTGGTCAACAGATTTCGCAGTTGGGCGTCGCGGTCGCTCAATGTCTGTGAGAACCGCGCGACACCGGCCACCGCGACCTTCAGGTCGGCCGGGGTGTCGGAGAAGGTGTCGGCCAGCACGGCCAGCGATTCGGACAACCGGTTGGTGTCCAGCCCGCTGATCGCGGCGCCGAGGTCTCCGAGCGCGTCGGGCAACTGGTAGGGCGCGTGCGTACGCTCGAGCGGGATCGGCCCGGACAGCCTGCCGTCGCCGCGGGTGGTGACCTCGAGGATCTTCGCGCCCAGCAGGCTTTTCGTTTTGATCGACGCCTCCGTGCGGTCTCCGAGCCGGATGTGTTTGTCGACCTCGAACTTGACGAGCACCCGGGGCCCGTCCAGCTCGATGCTGTCCACCGCGCCGGCCTTGAAGCCCGAAACCTGCACGGCCGCACCGGTCAACAGCCCGCCGGCCTCGGCGAAGTAGGCCGAATACTGCTTGCCCGATTTGAACAGGGGCAGCTTGCTGTAGGTCAGCGACGCCGCGACCACCCCGCCGACCACCACGACACCGATCGCGCCGACCACCAGGGGATTGCGTTCGGAGAAGTACTTCACTTCGGCGTGCACCTCCCCGATGGCTGGCCGATAACCTTGACGTAAACCGGTTGTCCGCCTTTGCCATTGAGCTTGAAGAGCATTTCACACAGATAGAAGCTGAAGAAGTCCCCGTACAGGCCCTGCCGGTTCAGCATCTGGTAGGCGTCCGGCAGGGTGTTGAGGAAGTCGTCGAAGTAGTCGCGATCGGCCAGGATCAGGCCGCCGGCCCGGTCGCCTTCGTTGAGGATCTTCGTCAGGGGTGCACGGCCTTTCGCGAGCAGGTCGGCAATGGAATCCGCGGCCGCGTCGGCATAAGCGATGCCGTTGCTGACGTCTCGCTTTCGGTCGGCCAGCGTGGCCAGCAGCCGGGACAGCGAATCGACGGTCTGTGCGAACTGCGTGCTTTGGTTTCCGAGCGAACCCAGCACGGTGTTCAGGTTGACGATCACTTCTCCGATGAGCTGATCTCGGTCCGCCAGCGTGTTCGTCAGCGCGGCGGTGCGCGCCAACACCGACCCGATCGTGGCACCCTCCCCCTGAAACGCCCTGATCAACTCCGTGGACAAGGTGTTGATCTGGTTGGGGTCCAGCGCGTGGAACAACGGCCGGAACCCGCCGATCAGCGCGTCCAGATCCAGCGCGGGCGCCGTCCGTGACAACGGGATCGTCTCGCCGGGCTTGAGTTGCCTTGTGCCACCGGGGCCGTCTTGCAGCGCCAGGTAGCGACCACCGATCAGGTTCTGGTAGCGGATCACCGCCTTGGTGCCCTGGGTCAACACCACGGTCTTGTCGGCGCTGAAGTCGACCACCGCGCTACCGTCGTCCTGGATCGAGATTTTGCTGACCTTGCCGACCTCGACGCCCGCGATGCGGACGAAGTTGCCCGCCTCGAGGCCGGACACATTGCTGAACCGCGCCTTGTACTGCAACTCATTGCCGAACCGCAGCTGCGCGAAGATCGCCAGCATGGCAACCAGGCCGAAGGCGCACACGGCCATGAAGACGGCCAGGCGCCAAAGGGTGCCCGGCAGGTCCTCTTTCATGGTGGCTCCTCGTCGCTTACCTGCGTAGTCAGGGCGGTGGCGGTGTGGGGGTGGGCTGCAGCTGGGCGGGGGCCGGGATCACGGCCGGCTCTGATCCCGGTGGCGGGGGCCCGGGTTCGGGCGGGTTGCCCGGCGGAGGCGCCGGCGGCAGACCCGGGTAGAGCGGTGTCCCGTCCGGGGCGTATTGCGGGGCACCGTACGGCGGCGCCCCCGGGTACGGGATCGGCCCGGGCGCAGGGCCGCCCGGATAGCGGATGCTGGGCGGTTCGGGCATCCCCCGCGTGACGGGCAGGTAGTCGGCGTATCCCGGGAAGGCGATTCCGGGGTTGGGCCGGATATCCAGGCCGGTTCCCCACCCGGTATTAGTAATCAGTTGGCGCAGTGGCCAATTGGCGGCGACATCCGGCAGCGATCCGCAGCCCGGCTTACCGCCGGGGCCGCCCTTGGCGCCGACGATCGGGAGGTTTTGCGGGTACCGGTATTGGTCGGCGCCCAACAACGGTGTGCTATCGATGATCAGCGAGTAGCCGTTGGCGCCGCCCATCGCGTCCCGGTAGCCGGTGTCCAGGGCCGTCTTGGCGCCGACCAGCATGCAGGTCAGTTCCGGGTTGTATTTCATCAGCAGGCTGGTCGTCGGTTCGAGCAGGCTAACCGCTCTGACGATGTTGTCCTTGCTGGGGCCGACCAGGGCGATGCCGCTGCGGGAGAGGCCGACGACGCCGGTGAGCAGCGAATCGAGCGCAGGTGCGTCATCGGCGATCGTGCCGCTGGTGACGCTGGCCGCATCGAGCACCCGCAGAATGTCTTGCGCGGCGGCGTCATAGGTGTCGGCGGCGCCCTTGGCCGCCCGGATATCCGCCCGGACGGCTTCGGCGCGCGGATTGATCGCGCGCAGCACCTCGTTGGTGTCGGTGAGGCCCTGCCCGATGGCCGCACCCTGCCCACGCAGGCCCTCGGCCAGCGCGGACAGCACGCCCTGGAGCTTGGCCGGGTCGATCTCGTTCAGCACCTTGACGAGGCTGGCGAACAGGGTGTTGACCTCGGTGCCGACGTTTTCGACCCGGATCACCGCCCCGGCCGCCAGGCGCTTGGGGCTGGGCCGGCTCGGGTAGACGAGGTCGACGTACTTGGCGCTGAAAAACGTAGTGGCCCTTATCCGCGCCTGCACGTTGGCCGGTATGTAGTCGACCTGGTTCGGGTAGAGCTCCAGCTTGAGGCTCACCTGGCTCTTGCCGTTGGTGACCTCGGCGACCCGCCCTACCTGCACTCCGCGCATCTTGACCTTGGCGCCGCGGTCCATCACCAGGCCGGCCCGGTCGGAGATCACCGTCACCGGCACGTACGACTTGAACGACCCGGAGAACAGGGCGGATGTCAGCGCGATGGTGCCGACGGTGGCGATGACGAGGATGAGTGTCCACCAAGCGGGATGCAGGCCTTTCGAGCGCGTTTCCGACATCTCCCTACCCCGAGAGATTGAAGTGGCCGGACTGGCCGTGCACGGAAAGCGAGATGGCCAAGACGATGAGCGTCAACACGATCAGAGAGGTTCGCACCGAATGGCCGACGGCCTGGCCGACCCCCGCGGGCCCGCCCGAGGCGTGGTAGCCGTAATAGGTGTGCACGAGCATGATGGCGATCGACGCGGTGATCACCGTGACGAACGACCACAGTAGGTCCGTCGAGTTGAGGAATGTGCGGAAGTAGTGGTCGTAGACGCCGGTGGACTGGCCATAGATCCCCGTCGTGCCGAACCGCGCCGCCTGAAAGGCACACACCACCGCGATGCAATACAGCGGGATGACCACGATGACGCCCGCGACCACCCGGGTGGAGACCAGGTACGCGACCGAACGGACGGCCATCACCTCGAGGGCGTCGATCTCGTCGGCGATCCGCATCGCACCCAGTTGCGCGGTTGCGCCCGCGCCGATGGTCGCGGCCAGCCCGACGCCGGCCACCGCCGGCGAGATGATGCGGACGTTGACGTAGGCGGAGATGAATCCCGTCATCGCCTCGACCCCGATGCCGGACAGTTGGTTGTAGCCCTGAACCGCGATGACCGCGCCGGTCGACAGGGTGAGGAACCCCACGATCACCACGGTGCCGCCGATCACCGCCAGCGCACCGGTGCCCAGGCTCATCTGGGCCACCAGCCGGAGGATCTCCTTCCCGTACCGAGCGAACGCCGTCCGCATCTCGGAGACGGCCGTCGAATAGAACTTCACTTGCGCGCCAACGCGATTCCAGCCGGCCGCGAGGCTGGTAGCCACGTCCAAGAGCCGCCTGGATCGCTGGCGTACCGCGTTGTCGGCGCTCATTGCGGACCCGTGTAGTAGACGGCGGTCGCGACGATGTTGATCACGAACAGGGCGATGAACGAGTACACGACCGTTTCGTTGACGGCGTTACCGACGCCCTGTGGCCCCCCTCCGACGGAAATGCCCTTGTAGCAAGCGATCAGAGCGGCGGCCATCCCGAACAGTGCCCCTTTGACCAGGCCGAGAATGAGGTCGGGCAGGTGGGTGAGCAGCGTCAGGCCCGCGGCGAAGGCGCCCGGCGTGACGTGCTGGGCGAACACCGAAAAGACGAACGACCCGACCATGCCCACCAGCGTCACCAGCGACACCAGGGACACCGCAACGACGGTGGCCGCGAGCACCCGCGGCGCGGCCAGCCGGCGAACCGGGTCGACTCCCATCACCCGCAACGCATCGAGTTCGTCGTGGATGGCGCGCGATCCCAGGTCGGCGCACATCGCGGTGGCCCCGGTGCCGGCGACGACGAGAACGGTCACCACCGGCCCGATCTGGGTGACGGAGGCGGTCGCGGCGCCGGTACCGGAGAAGTCGGCCGCCCCGAACTCGACCAACAGAATGTTCATGGTGAAGACGACCAGCACGGTGAACGGGATCGTCAGCAGCAGCGTCGGAATGATGGACACCCGCGCGACGAACCATGTCTGCAGAAAAAACTCGCGCCACGGAAATGGCAGCTTGAACATCGCCACGAAAGTGTCGAGCGACATGGCAAAGAATGCACCGAACGAGCGGAGCGGTTTGGTGACGGACTCTGAGGAAATCACGCCAAATCCCTCCCCCGGCCGGAAAATATGACCGTCGTCGCGACCCGGATGTTCCTAACCTGAGGCCACTTGTGGGGAACCGTACAACAGGCGTGTAACCCGCGAAGGCGAATTCGCGATGTTTGCCGCCCGGGCGCCAAACGCGCTCGCGGTGAATGCGATTCGTGTCCCCGTGTCGTCATTGCGTTACGGCCCAGGGGCGGAACGTATCCGGCGGCCGATTGCCGTAATTGCCAGATCTGGGCCGGGCACAATTCGCCGACGGCCTGGCTGATCAGATACGAGGCCTGGTAGTCGTCCGGGTTGCTGAAGTCGTCTTTGACCTCCCTCATGATCTGCGCGTAGCGCTCCCCCGCGCGCACCTTGTCGCACATGCCGTTCCCGTATGCCAGGGCGGTGTCGGCGTTGGGAAAGTCGTAGCCCGGGCGCACCGTCACGTTGACGAGGTAGGCCACCGCATCAGCCCGGGCAAAGGGCGTACCGGCGCGCAGCAGGACCGCCGCGGCCGCGGCCGGACCGGTCAGCCGGCGAAGATTCATCTCGGCGCCCCGGCGCCGGGTGCGCCGTACATGGCAACGACCACGCTGCGGTCCAGGCTGTTCTCCGACCACACCCCCATCTGCGTATAGGCACAATTCCGCATGATCGCCAGGTAGGCGGGGTTGCCGTACCACTGGTTGATCACCTCGAGGCCGCTGATCGCCAGCGCCGGATTGATCGCGACGGTCTCGGCGACACTGCCTCGGTAGCCCGCGGCATTCGCCCGGTCCTGCGGGGTCGAGCCGTCGGAGCCGATGTCACCGTCGAGCGCACGGTTGGCGAGCACGTCGTCGGTGTGCCATTGCGCCGCCAGCTGCAGTTGCAGGTTGATCCGCACGTCATTGGTACAGCCGGCATTGTGTTGGGCGGTGTAGACATTGGCGACGACTCCGTCGTTGAGCCGCTTGTTGTCCGCGTTCGCCGGCGGCGCGCAGACGAATGCCGCGCTACCAAGGAGAACGGTGCAGTGACGAATGGCGTCGCGACATCTCATGCGACCCCGCGCTTGCCGCCGTCGTCCATCAGCCATCGGCGCGCTTCACCGGCTTCGGCCTCGGAAAAAGTGCGGTACTTACCGGGCCAGAGAAAACCGAGAAGTTCACTGAGCTTGGCGACATGCTTCACCCATGCCACGTCGCTGACAATCGCGCACCGATCCCAATCGAAGTAATGGCCCACCCCGAATTTCGAATCCGCCCACACCGCACCCGGATCGAGACCGGTTAAGTCGGAGGAGATTTCGCAATATATCCGCAACCTTTTGTGCCGAGTCAGCTTGTCCTCGAATCCGGGTACCAGCACCGTGTCGTAATCGGACTTGGTCACGTGCCCATGGAATGCGAACGCGGCGACGTCGTCGGGAAAGCCGTCGAGCATTTCGATCACGGGGCCTCCTAGAGAGACGAATCGGTCCAATGTGGTCATCGTCTCCGCGTCGAGCGTGGTGGCCTAGGGGCCAAAGTCCTTCGAAGGTGCGAACGGAAGTCGTGAACTCGGATGCGCGTCGACCGGCGGCGCGCCGGACCAAAGCTTGTTCCAAGTCCCCGGCGCGGTCCTAAAATTGCGCGATGCGAGTCGGCATCGACTTTGGTACCACCCACACCGTCGTGGCGGCCGTCGACCGAGGCAACTATCCCGTCATCTCCTTTGATGGCTTGGACGCGTGGCCGTCGATCGTCGCGGCCAACGCCGCCGGGGAGTTGCGGTTCGGCGCGGAGGCCGCCGCCGTCCGCCACGACCCGGGCTGGTCGGTGTTGCGGTCGTTCAAGCGGCTGCTCAACGAGGCCGGACCGCAGACCGAGGTGCGCCTCGCCGGCCGCAACCATCGCCTGGCCGACCTGCTCACCGGTTTTCTGGCGCAGCTGAAAACCGACCTGCTGCGTCGCTCCAATTCCGGCCTCACCGCGGGGGAAACCGTCGAGGCCGCGATCAGCGTGCCGGCCAACGCCTCGAGCGCCCAACGCCTGCTGACCCTGGACGCGTTCGTCGCGGCGGGCTTCCACGTCGTCGCGCTGCTCAACGAGCCGTCCGCGGCGAGCCTCGAATACGCCCACCGGTACCGCCCCACCATCACCGCCAAGCGGGAGTACGTACTGATCTACGACCTGGGTGGCGGCACGTTCGACGCCTCGTTGCTGAAGATGACCGGGCACGCGAACGAGGTGATCGTCAGCGAGGGTATTCAGCGCCTCGGCGGCGACGACTTCGACGACGCGATCGTCGACCTCGTCCTGGCGCGCTCGCGGCTGTCCGGAGTGGGCGCCGCCGCGCGCGACCTGCTGCGCGAGGAGTGCGCCGCCCGCAAGGAGGCCGTGGGGCCGCAGACGCGCCGCTTCCTGGTGGACCTCACGGGGGTGGACGGGGCGGACCGGCCCCCGTTCTCCTGCCCCGTCGACGACGTCTATTCGGTGTGCGCGCCGCTCGTCGACAAGACGATCGAGTTGCTCGACCGCGTCCTGCACCACCCGGGTGGCGGCCGCGACGTGACGTGGTCGGAGGTCGCCGGCATCTACGTCGTGGGCGGCGCCGGCAGTTTCCCGCTGGTTACCCGGATGCTGCGCACCACCTTCGGCGACAAGCGGGTGAAACGCTCGCCGCATCCCTTCGCGGCGACAGCGATCGGCCTGGCCGTCTTCCTGGACAAGGAGTCCGATTTTGCGCTCTCCGAACGCTTTTCGCGTAACTTCGGGGTCTTCCGCGAGGCCGAGGCCGGCGCCGGCGTCGTCTTCGACCCTATCGTGTGCAAGGACGTCTCGCTGCCGGCCGATGGCCACACCCCACTGGTGGTCAAACGGACCTACCGCGCGGCGCACAACATCGGCCACTTCCGCTTCGTGGAATGCAGCCGCCTGGTCAACGGCCGGCCCGACGGCGACGTGACGCCCTATGATCCGGTCCTCTTCCCCTTCGACCCGGCGCTGCACGACCGCGAGGACCTCGGGCATCAGCCGGTCGGCCGGTGGCGGGACGGCCCCGACGTCGAGGAGCGTTACGTCATCGCCCCCAGCGGCGCAGTGGAAGTCACCCTGACCACGCAGCCCGCCGGATTCAAGCGCACCTTCCGCTTGGAGCGCCGCGCTTCCGCGAGGGCGTGACGCGGCCATGGAGCTGTACGAGGTCATGCGAACGACGTTCGCGGCGCGCGAATTCACCGACGACCCCCTGCCCGACGAGGTGCTGTGGCGCATCTTCGACAACGCCCGGTTCGCCCCGAGCGGCGGCAACCGGCAGGGCGCCCACATCACCGTGGTGCGCGACCCGGACGTCCGTCGCAGGCTCGCCGAGCTGGGCACGGCCGCGGCCCGTCGCTACTTCGCCCAGCTGCAGGCGGGTGAAAACCCCTGGAATTCAATACATCCCAGTGGGGTGCCGCAAGACGTCATCGACCGAACCGAAATCCCCGACACCTTCGTCGCGCCGATCGCCAAAGCGCCGGTCGTCCTGGTTGTTTCCGTCGACCTGACGGTGGTCGCCTCGCTCGATCAGGACTTGGACCGCGTCGGCATGGCCAGCGGCGCATCGGTGTACCCGCTGATCTGGAGCATCCTGCTGGCCGCCCGCAACGAGGGCTATGGCGGCACAATGACCACGATGGCCATCGCGGCCGAGGCGCAGGTCCGCGAATTGGTGGGGATTCCGGACCGGCACGCCGTCGCCGCGATCGTGCCCCTTGGCAAACCGGTGCGACAACTCACCAAGCTGCGCCGCAGGCCAGTCCCCGATTTCGTCAGCAACGGGCGCTTCGACGGCCCGGCGTTCGGAAGCTGACGGCCTGTCGCTGGGCCGGTCCGTCCTCATTCGATGACATCGGCATAGATGTCTAAGAGCCGGAACCTTGCCGCATCGAGATACTCTCCGAGAACCGCGATTACAAGTTTCTGCAGTTCGTACCCGAGTTCGTGGTCCTCTTCGCACTTGTCGCGCAGGCACTTGCCGTCGAAACCGATGGCGCGCGTCGTCTCGACGGCTCGCGCGTCGAACCGCGAGTTGTACGGCGGCACCAACCACGACCATCCAAGGATGTCTCCGTCTCCAAGCGTCTGCACCGTCAAGCTGCCACGGCCCAGAACGGGGGTTTCGAGCGCGATCCTGCCGGCGCGGATGAGGTAGAAGTGATCAGCGGGATGGCCCTCGCGGAAGATCTACTCACCCACGCTGAAGCGTATGTTTGCCGCACACCCGGCCGCCAGCTGCAAATAGCGCGGGTCCATCCCGCCGAAGAACGGGTGTTTGGCCAGAACGCCTTCTAGCGTCCTCACTGCCTGTTTCCTTTACCGGTGCCATTCAATTGCTTGAGAGGGACGATAGTTGATCGCAAAGGCCCTCCTACCGCGATCGAAGAGAGGAATTGCCTGCCGAAAGCCAACGCCGGGTGTCGGAGCACCCTCGTACGATGCTTTCGTGATTCCCGGCGACTTTCCGACCAGGGATGTAGTCGACGCGATCGAGTTGGACGACGATCGGAACCCGCCTTGGGTGCCCGACGTGGCGGGCCTGTCACCGGTTGACGCCGCCCTGGCGTACGCGCGGGCGGGCTGGTACGTGCTGCCCACCGACCCTGCCGATATCAAGAACCCCGGCAGCGTCGTGCATGGCCACTGGCAGGACAAGTCAAGCCGCGACCCCCGGCAGATACGCACATGGTGGCCCGAACATGCCGGCAACGGCATAGCCCTGCACGTCGGCAGGTCCGGAGCGGTCGCGTTCGACCTCGACATCGACGATCTCGACGCGATCGCGCGCGCCGGTCGACCGGACATCGCACGGGCGCTGCGGTCGGCCGCGGCGGTGCAGTCCACCCGGCGCCAGGGCGACCGTGGCCATTACCTCTTCGCGACGGCACCGGGCGACTCGTTCGGTAACGGCCCGGGTGCGTTCCGGCGTTGGGGGCAGGTGCGGGGCCGCAACGGCGTCATAATCGCGGCCCCGACGCCGCACCCCGATGCGGCGACCAAAGGCGGTCGCTACCAATGGAAGCGCGTGGGCGCGCTGCGTCCACTCCCCGAAGTGCTGCAGGCATCCTTGTTGGCCGCCGCCGGCGAAGCCGACCCGCTCACCCAAGCGGAGTTGGAAGAGTTCCTGGACACGCACGCGGGCGGCGGCTGCGGACGGCAGGACTGCCGCAACTCGCCGAGGGGACCACTCACCAGGTTCAGAAACCAGGTGGCCGACGGGTGTTCGCGCCACGACACCATGGCGAGCGTGCTGCCGTGGGCGTTTTCCGAGGCGATGGCCGGGTGCTACCCGGCGCGCCAGGCGTTCGACCAACTCCACGCGGCGTTCACGGCGGCATTCACCGACGACGACGATCCCGCGCGGCTGCACCAGCTGGGCAGCGAGTTCGTCCGGCTCGCCCAGTGGGCGGCAGCGCACGCCGACCCGGCCCGCGCGCACCACCATGACCGGCCGCAGCGACCGGGCCGGTTCGCGTATCCCCCACAGCTGGCGCGATTCGCACGCCTGAAGTGGCGGCCGTATCGACGGCAGCGCGACGAGTGATAAGGAGCCATCCCGCATGTCCACCTGGCTGATCACCGGATGCTCGACCGGGCTCGGTCGCGCGCTTGCCGAAGCCGTCATCGGGTCCGGCCACAACGCCGTCGTCACCGCGCGCGACGCCGCGAAGGTCGCCGACCTGGTGTCGGCCGCTCCCGGGCGGGCACTCGCCGCCGCCCTCGACGTCACCGACCCCGCGCAGGTCGTAACGGCCGTGCGGCAGGCGCACGACCGGTTCGGCCGCGTCGACGTACTGGTCAACAACGCCGGCTACGGTTACCGCGCCGCGGTCGAGGAGGGCGACGACGCCGAGGTGCGCGCCCTGTTCGAGACGCACTTCTTCGGCGCGGTCGCCATGATCAAGGCCGTCCTACCCGGCATGCGGGCACGCCGCGGCGGCGCGATCGTCAACATCTCCTCCATCGGCGCGACGGCGACCCCGGTGGGGTCCGGCTACTACGCGGCGGCCAAGGCCGCCATCGAAGGCATGAGCGGCGCCCTGCGCGGCGAGCTGGCCCCGCTGGGGATTTCGGTGACCGTCGTGGAACCCGGCGCGTTCCGCACCGATTTCGCCGGGCGCTCGCTGGTCCAGTCGGCCACGGCCATCGACGACTACGCCGCGACCGCGGGACGGCGACGCAAGGAAAACGACACCATGCACGGCAACCAGGCCGGCGACCCCGCCAAGGCGGCCACCGCGATCATCGCGGCGGTCGAGTCCAGCGAGCCACCGGGATTCCTGCTGCTCGGCCCCGACGCGCTTGGCCTATATCGCTATGTCGCGGACGCGCGCGCCGCCGAGATCGCGAAATGGCAAGAGCTGACCACGAGCACTAACTTCGATTGAGCCTCGCCGCGATCAGAACCGAATCAGCCCGCGCAGATTCACCCCGGCGTGCATGTCGGCGTAACCCGTATTGATCTCCTCGAGGGTGTACTCGCGGGTGACGAGTTCGTCGAGCTTCAGCCGGCCGGCGCGGTACAGGTCGAGCATCCGGGGTATGTCGTGCCGCGGATTGGAAGATCCGAAAAGCGAGCCGCGAACCTGCTTTTCGTAGAGGGTCAAGTCGAAGAGCGACATGGCGACGGACGTGTCGGTCGGGTGCGGGATCGCGGTCATCACCACCCTGCCGCGCTTGCCGACCAGGCTCAGGGCCTGCGCCACGTAACTTCCTTCGGCCGAATCCGTGCTGACCACGCAGACGTCGGCCATCTGGCCGCGCGTCAGGTCGGTCAGCAGTGCTTGGGCCTCCTCGACCGTCGCCGCGGTGTGGGTGGCGCCGAATTCGAGGGAACGGCTCCGTTTGTACTCCACGGGATCGAGCGCGACGATGACGCGCGCGCCCGCGATCCGTGCGCCCTGCACCGCGTTCATGCCGATCCCGCCCACGCCCATGACCACCACGGTGTCGCCGTCGCGCGCTTCGCCGGTGCGCACCATGCTGCCGTAGCCGGTGGTGACCCCGCAGCCGACCAGGGCGGCGGTGTCCAGCGCGGTGGACGGGTCCACCTTGATCACCGAGGCCAGTGGCACCACCGTGTATTCGGAAAACGTTCCCAGCACGCACATTTGGCCAAGACCTTGACCTTTGGAATGGAAACGGAAGGTGCCGTCGAGTTGGGGTCCGGCGATGATGGCGGCGCCGAGCACGCACAGGTTGCTCATGCCGCGCGAACACGGTTCGCAGCGACCGCAGGCCGGGATGAAACTCAGGGCCACCGAATCCCCTGGGGCGACTTCGGTGACGCCCGGGCCGACGTCGACGACGACGCCGGCGCCCTCATGCCCACCGACCACCGGTAGCTGCATCGGCATGTCGCCGGTGAGCAGGTGGTCGTCGGAATGGCACAGCCCGGCGGCCGCCACCTTGACCAGGACCTCGTTCTCCCTGGGCCCGTCCAGGTCGACCTCTTCGACTTCCCACTTCTGGTGCAGCCCCCACAGCACCGCCGCCTTCGTCTTCATCGTTCCGGCGTCCAGGTCGCAGGCAGGCTGTTGACGCCGTTGATGAAATTGGCCAGGGCGTACTGCGGCTCCGGTGCCGAGATGTCGGGAATCCTCGTGTAGACCTCGGTCAGCAGCGCCTTGAGCATGGTGCGGGCCAGCGCCGCGCCCAGGCAGAAGTGCGGACCACCGCCACCGAAGGCGATGTGCGGGTTCGGGTTTCGCAGGATGTCGAACGTGTGCGGATTTTCGAAGACGTCCTCGTCGCGGTTGCCCGAGTAGTACCACAACACGACCTTGTCGCCGGCCTTGATCTCCGATCCGCGCACGGTGATGTCGCGGGTGGCGGTGCGGCGCATGTGCAGCAACGGCGATCCCCAGCGCAACACCTCCTCGACGGCGGTGGCCACCCTCCCCTCGACGTCCTCGACGAGCAGCGCGCGCTGGTCGGGAGACTTCGAGAGGGCGGCGATGGCGTGGGCCGAGGCGTGCCGCGTGGTGTCGTTGGATGCGACGCCCATCAACACGAAGAACGCCTTCAGCTCGTCGTCGGTCATCTTCTTGCCGTCGAACTCGGCCTGCACCATCCACGTCATCAGGTCGTCGCCCGGGTTGGCCCGCCGCTCGGGGATCAACACCGTTGCCACCTCGTGCAGGTCCATCACGGCGCCCATGAACAGCTCGAGTTCGCTCTGCTCGCCGCGGATGTTGGGGTCCGTCCAGCCGACCAGCCGCTGGGCGGCGGTGACGGCCTTGTCACGCAGTTCGCCGTCGGGCAGCCCGAAGAAGCTGCCGAAGATGCGACCGGGCAGCTTGACCGACACCAGCTGGACGAAGTCGCCTTCACCGAGGTGCGCCATCTCGCTGACCAGGTCATGGGCGTGCCCGCGGATCCAACCTTCCAGCCGGCGCACGTTCTTGGGCTTGAAGGCTTCCGTCGTGATCCCGCGCAGCTGGGTGTGCCGCGGGGCGTCCATGGCGATGAACGACTGCGCGATCTCCACCGCCTCGGGGGCGAAGTCCTCCATCGTGATGCCCTGCGCGGAGGAGAAGATCTCCGGGTGGCGGCTGGCCATCCGGATGTCGTCTTGTTTGGTCAGCGACCAGAACCCCCTGGTGTTGAGCTCGGGGGGCAGCAGATCGGACTCCGCGGGTCGGCTCCACGGCACCGGGTTCTCCGCGCGCAGGACGGCGAAGGCGGCGTCCCGCTCTTCCGGGGGTCTCGCCCAGAACTCGCGGGCGCTCAGATCGATGTCTTTATGGGTGGGCGCGGTCGTGGGTGCGGTCATCAGGCCATGCTGGTCAGCGCGGCGGCGGCGCGGCATAGGCGCGAGTGCCAATCACTGGCCTGCGCGGGCCAGCGCAGACAACCGGCGATCAGGAGATCGGTGCGCGGAATGTGGCGACGAGGCCGCCGCCTTCGCGTGCGGCGAAGTCGACCCGGCCGCCCATCGCTTCGGCGATCTGCTGCACGATCCACAGGCCGAGCCCGGCGGTGCCGCGCTGGCCGCCGACGCTGACGTACTTGGTGGTCAACTCCCCGAGGCTTTCGGCCGGGATGCCCGGCCCCCGGTCGGCCACCGTGAAGACCAGCTCGTCGCCCTCCCGCGAGCAGGTGACGTCGACCGGTTCACCTCGGCCGTGCCGGGAGGCGTTCTCCAGGAGGTTGGTCAGCAGCCGGCGCAGCCCTTGGGCGTTGACGGCCACCGCGTCGACGTCACCGCTGACGTTCAGCCGCAACCGCGGCGCCGCGAGGCCGACAGCGTCGGCGGCGGCAACGACGAGGTCGGCCACGTCGACGCGGCGGACCCGGCCCGCCGAGAATGTCGGGCGGCGACTCAACGCGACGTCGGAGAGGGCGTCGACCATGTCGGTCAGGTGGTGCACGTGCCGGGCCACCAGCTGCAGACTGGTCTCCCGGTCGGCCTGCGACATCGGCTGCTTCGACGTCAGCGCCTCGCTGAGCGCCTCCAAAGACGTGACGGGAGTGCGGAATTCGTGCACCAGCACCTGCAGCCCATCCTGTTGCGACTGGTAGGAGCGCAGCAGGCGCGCCCGCAGGTCGCGTTCCTCTTCCGCGGCGGCGTGTTCGGCCTCGGCCTCCACCAGCGCGCTGAGCCGGGAGCGGTGTTCGCGTTCGGCGAGCGCGGACAGCCCGGCGGTGATGATCCCGACGAAGATCAGATACACCGCCGACCAGCCGGCCTGTAGCGCCGGAGCCGCGGTGACCGGAGCGCTGGGCGAAGACGTCAGCGCCACCGGGATATGGGCGGCGCCCAACAGGATCGCGACCAGCAGGGTTTCGCTGAAGGACAGCCGCGCCGCCGAGGCGATCACCACCAGCGCCAACACCGCGACCACCGGGCTGTAGACGCCTCCGCTCAAGGCGATGAGCGCCAGCGTGAACGCCGAGTCGAAGCCGGTGACCAGCCACGCGTACCGAGTCCGCCGGACCTCCAGCTGCGGATAGGCCAACAGGACGGCCGCGTAGACCATCGCGGCGCCCAACACCGCTACGGTGGCCGCCGTGTGCTGACGGAGCCACTGGGGTCCGACCGTCAGCAGCGCGCCGATTGATATGACCACGGCGACCCGTACCGCGACGACGGTGCGGGCCAGCCCGTAGTCCTCGCCGTCGAAGTCCACGGTGGTTCTGAGTCGATCGAGCGGTCTCACCCGGCTGACCATAGAGTTCGGGTTAGCATCGCGGCAATGACGCGCTCGCCGTATGTCGTGGTGATCGTGGACGATCACGAGCTGTTCGCGCAGGGCCTGGCCCTGTTGCTCACCCGCGAATGGGGTGAACTGTTCACGGTCGGTGGCCAGACGACATACGTGGAAGAGGCCGCCGATCTGGTGGCCCGCTGCGACGCCGACGTCGCGATCATCGATCTGTCGATGCCGCCCCTGGGCGGGGTCGCCGCCATCCGCCACATCAAGGCGCGCCATCCGCAGACCCGGATCCTGGCGCTGTCGGGGACCGACGACCTGGCGCTGGCCGAGGAGGCGTTGCGGGCCGGCGCCGACGGCTTCCTGCCCAAGACCGCGCGGCCCGAGGCGCTGGCGGGGCCGCTATGGACGATCGCGGAGGGCCTGCGGGTCGTGGACGGCGCGCTGCTCGACGCGTTGCTGAGCAACATCCGCAAGCCACCGCCCGAGCTGCTGGACAACTTGAGCGCCCAGGATCTCCAACTATGGGCCCTGCTCGCGACCGGCATGGAGACCGGCGACATCGCCCAGCGGATGCTGGTGTCGGAGCGCACCGCCAAACGCATGGTGGCCGCGCTGCTGCACAAACTCGGAGTCGGCAACCGCATAGCCGCCGCCGCGTTGGCCGGGCGCTACCGATTGCTCGACGACGTGGCCGAAACGCGCCGGCTCAGTTGAGGATTCGAATCGCTTGGGCGGGGCACATCGCGGCCGCCCGAATGACCCGTTCGCGGTCGGCCTCGGGCGGGTCGGGCTCGAGCACCACCACTTGTTCGGCACCGTCGGGAATGTCGAAAACGTCGGGCGCGGCCAGTAGGCACTGCCCGTGTCCCTCACAGAGGTCGTAGTCGAGGGTGATGCGCATGAACGCCAGTATCGCCACGGCCCCCGCGCCATACGTGGTCCCCATGCGCCAGATGTGGCCCCTTCGGGCCAGCTCGTCGTGGGCCTTTCAGCCCTAGGCGCGCGGCGTAGCTTCTACCCATTCTGGAGTCCTTAGTGTCCCCTCCTAATCGAAAACGCGATCATGACAACTACGCCAACTCAGCCCACCTCCTCCGTCGAAGTTGCCGAGCAGCGCAGACACCAAGTCGACGCGATCGTCGACGCGGCGGCCGAGGCGGCCCGAGCATTCCGCAAGCTCGACCAGCAGCAGGTCGATGCGATCGTCGAGGCGATGGTGCGCGCCGGGGTACGTGCCGCCGGCGAACTGGCGAGTGTCGCGATCGAGGAGACGGGTTTCGGCGTCTTCGAGGACAAGGTCGTCAAGAACTATGTGGCCACCGAGTTTCTGCACGACTATCTGCGCGGCAAGAAATCGGTGGGAGTCATCGACGAGGACGTCGAACACAACATCGCCTATGTGGCCGAGCCGATCGGGGTCGTGCTGGCCATCACCCCGGTGACCAACCCGACCTCGACGGTGCTGTTCAAGGCGATCGTCGCCGCCAAGACCCGCAACGCGATCTTGTTCCGACCGTCACCGCATGCGGTGCGCTGCTGCGAACGCAGCCTGGAAATCCTGCGCGCGGCCGCCGAAGCGGCCGGTATGCCACCGGGGGCGCTGCAGGTGATCCCGGACGCCCAGCACGAGGTGACGCACTACCTGTTCAAGCACCCAGGAGTCGATTTCATCTGGGTGACGGGCGGACCGAAAATCGTCGCGCTGGCGAATTCGGCCGGAAAGCCGGGGCTGAGCGTCGGTCCCGGCAACGCGCCGATCTATCTTCACAAGACGGCGGAGCTGAAAGGCGCGGTCGTCGACATCCTGATCTCGAAAACCTTTGACTCGTCGGTCATTTGCCCGGCCGAGCAAACCTGCATCATCGACGACGAGGTGTACGACGAGGTGATGGCCGAGTTCGAGCGCATGGGCGCCCAACTGCTGACCCCCGACGAGGCTCAGGCGTTGGCGGAGTTCGCGTTTGGCTGCGGCGACAAGGTCTCGCTCGAGGCGGTCGGGCAGAAGCCGTCGGAGCTGGCCGCCCGCGCCGGCTTCAGCGTGTCACCGAC
This sequence comes from Mycobacterium sp. SMC-2, assembly GCF_025263485.1. Lineage (NCBI taxonomy): Bacteria > Bacillati > Actinomycetota > Actinomycetes > Mycobacteriales > Mycobacteriaceae > Mycobacterium > Mycobacterium sp. SMC-2. The sequence goes on along the minus strand of NZ_CP079863.1, from coordinate 2,261,922 downwards.
CGTGAAGGTGCTGCTGGCACAGCTTCCTGCAGACCTCGACGAACTCGCTTCGCATCCGCTGGTGCAGGAGAAGCTGATGCCGGTGCTCGGGGTGGTGCGCGCAAGCGGCGTCCAGCACGCCATCGACGTGGCCGTTTTGGTCACCGAGCACGGGGGCCTGGGTCACACCTCGGCGGTCTACGCCAACGACGAGGACGTCATCGAGGCATACAGTCTGGCGCTGCGCACCGGGCGCATCCTGGTCAACGCCCCCACCGCGGTCGGAGCCCTCGGCGGGGTCTACAACAACCTGACCCCCACGTTCTCGCTGGGTTGCGGCACGTGGGGCGGGTCGAGCACTACGGAGAACGTCAACTACCGCCAGTTGCTGAACATCAAGACCGTTTCGCGGCGCCGCACCCCGCCGCAATGGTTCCGCGTCCCGTCCAACACCTACTTCAACGAAGGCGCACTGGACAATTTGCGCGAACTCGACGCCGAAACCGTCGTGGTGATCACCGACGCCCCGACCGACGAGCGCGGCGTGGTCGACTTGCTGCGCGGCAAGTTGCGCGCCCGCCACGTGCAGGTGTTCAGCGAGGTGACACCGGAGCCCGACGAGACGACCATCCGCCGTGGCGTCGCGGCGCTCCAGCGGGCCCAACCCGATCTGCTGGTCGCCGTCGGCGGCGGCTCGGTGCTCGATGCCGGCAAGGCGATCCGGCTGTTCTACGAGCACCCGGAGAAGAGCCTCGACGAGTTGACCATGCCGTTCCTCGACCCCCGCAAGCGCGTGGCCGACTATCCGGCCGGCCGCCATCGCGTCCAATTGGTGGCTGTCCCAACGACATCGGGTACCGGTTCGGAAGTCTCGCCGGCGGCGGTGCTGACGGTGCGCGGCAAGAAGGAGACGCTCGTCGACTACAGCCTGGTGCCCGACCTCGCGATCGTCGACCCGGTCCTGACCTCCTCGATGCCGAAAAAGCTGACCGCCGACACGGGCATCGACGCTCTGACCCACGCACTGGAGGCGATCGTCTCGATCTTCGCCTCGCCTTATACGGACGCGTTGTGCGCCCAAGCGGTGCGGCTGATTTTCGACGCCCTGCCAAGGGCATACGAAGATCCCGACGACCTGTCCGCGCGAACCAGCATGTCCAACGCGGCCACCCTGGCCGGCCTCGCCTTCTCGAATGCGTTCGTCGGGACCAACCATGCGCTCGCCCATGCCGTCGGCGCCAAGTTCGGGATCCCGCACGGCCGGGCGAACGGAATATTCCTGCCACATGTGCTGCGCTACAACGCAAGTCTGCCGAGCAAGTTCATGCCCGCGCCGGGATATTCCGCCTACGTGGCGCCGGACAAGTACGCGCAGCTCGGCCAGCTGATCTTCGGTGGCCACCAGCCCGACGACTGCCGAGCCCGGCTGTTCGATGGGGTGGATGATCTGCTGAACCGACTGAACATGCCCCGATCGCTGCGGGAGTACGGCGTCGAGGAGGAGCAATTCCTTGGCGCGTTGCCCACGTTGGCGATGACGGCATTCGAGGATCTCAGCAACCGCACCAATCCGCGGATGCCATTGGTCAGCGAGATCACCGCTTTGCTTCGGGCGGGCTTCTACGGTGATGCCGAGGCGTGAGGCTCACCCCCGCACCTGGGGCAGCACGTCGCGTTCCCACGCCGCGAAGAACCCGTCCATGTCGGGCCCGATCTGCTGCACGTACACCTCGTCGATGTCGGCGTCGATGTACTCACGCACCTGCGCGGCATGCTTGTTCGGGTCCGGTCCGCATGCGACGCTCTCGGCGACCGTCTCAGGCGGTACCAGCGACATCAAGGCGGCGAAGTCCTTGGGCCGGGGCAATATCTGCGAGCTCTGGCCCGGCAATCCCTCGTTGCCCCACAACCGGTGCGCCGTCTTCAGCGCCGCGTCGGAATCTTCATCCCAGCAGACCTTGGTGCCCGCCTGCACCGGCTTGTCGCCCCCGCCGGCGTCCCGGAACGTCTTGACCAGCTCGGCCTCGGGCATCGCCAGCACGTAACCGTCGCCGATACGCCCGGCCAGCTCCGCGCCCTGCGGACCGAAACCGGACACGTAGATCGGGACGGGCTCGTCGGGGCGGGTGTAGATGCGGGCTTCCTGCACCGTGTAGTGCTTGCCGTGGTGGCTCACCTCGTCGCCGCGGTGCAGCAACCGGATGACGTCCACGGCTTCCTCCAGCATCTCCTGCCGCGCACCGACGGACGGCCAGGGATCGCCGAGGATGTGTTCGTTGAGCGCCTCGCCGCTGCCGACGCCGAGCACGAAGCGACCGTCGAGCTGGACCGCGGCGGTGGCCGACGCGTGGGCGATGATCGCCGGGTGCGTGCGCACGGTCGGGCAGGTGACGGCGGTGCTGACGGGGAGCGACGTCACCTCTGACAACGCCCCGATCACGCCCCACACGAACGGGCTCTGCCCCTGCTCGTCGTTCCAAGGATGGAAGTGGTCGGAGATCCACAACGCGTCGAATCCGGCGGCTTCCGCACGCTTTGCCTGGTCGACCAGATCCTTGGGGCCGAACTGCTCACTGGAGAGGAAGTATCCGATCTTGGTCATGTGATCCGGCTACCCGATGCCCGCCGCGTTATGCGCTGACCGAACATGTTGGGCTCCTGTGATCGGGGGAGACACCGGCGCTTGGCCGAATCACCTTACCGGGCAGCAGATTTCGTACAGCGGCTCCGGATCAGCGAGCGACGATGATTCACATCGGCCACACCAGTCACGCCGCAGAGGACTGTGCGATTCCGGCATCCGGCATTGCCGCTGCAAGGCGGGCAAAGAGTCGATTGCATCGGCGCGGAGGCGGATGTGGCCGGTGTGACGAGCCACGGCACCGGCTTAGAGAGAATCGCTTCGCCAATTTGGAGAAGGTAGTTCTCCACAGCCGAGAGACGAATTACGATACCGGTGATCTGTGAGGTCATTGCCCCCGAACGATGGGAGTCCGCCATCGACGCCTGGATCGTTGACGCGGTACGCACGCCCCGCGGCCGAGGCCGCCCCGACGGCGGGCTGCACGCCGTCCATCCGCAGGCCCTGTTCGCCCGTTGCCTCACCGCGCTCGCCGAGCGGATCGGCTTCGAGCCGGCCGACGTCGACGACGTGATCGCCGGCAACGGCATCCTGGGCGGCGACCACGGCGACGACATCGCGCGCCTGTCGGTTCTGCTCGCCGGATGGCCGGAGACCGTGCCGGGGATGACGCTGAACCGGTTCTGCGGGTCCGGCCAGCAGGCCGTCACCGTCGCCGCGTCGTCCATCGCCGCCGGCAACGAGGATCTGGTGATCGCCGGCGGAGTCGAATCCATGTCGCGGTGGGGCGTCACCGCCGGAATCCCGACCATCGACGGCCAAAACCCAGCCTTCCGTGCGCGGTATCCGACCGTGCCTCAAGGCATTTCAGCCGACCTCATCGCCACGCTGGAGGGGTTCTCCCGCGAGACCGTCGATGCCTACGCCGCGGAAAGTCAAAGCCGCGCCGCCGTGGCGATCGACGAGGGACGGTTCGTGCGGTCGCTCGTCGACGTCCCCACACCCAACGGTCCTTTCGAACGCGACGAACATCCTCGCCCCGGCACCACCACCGAGACGTTGGCGCGCCTCAAGCCCGCCTTCGCCGCGATGGGCGGCAGCCGCGCCGACGGTGAGCAGCGCACGTTCGACGAGATCTGCCTTGAGCGCTATCCCGGCATCGACCACATCGATCACGTGCACCATGCGGGCAATTCGTCCGGGGTGGTCGACGGCGCCGCCGCCGTGCTGGTCGCGTCGTCCAATTGGATGCACGCCCAGGGCCTCACCCCGCGGGCACAGATTCGCGCCACCGCGGCGATCGGTAGCGAACCGATCATCATGCTCACCGCGCCCGGGCCGGCCGCGCAGCGATGCCTGGAACGCGCCGGCATGACGGTGGCGGACATCGACCTATGGGAGATCAACGAAGCCTTCGCCGCGGTCCCGCTCAAGACGATGCGCGATCTCGGCATCGACCCCGAGGTGGTGAACGTCAACGGCGGCGCGATCGCCCTCGGCCACCCCATCGGCGCCACCGGGGCGATGCTCATCGGCACCCTCCTGGACGAGCTCGAACGGCGCGATCTGACGACGGGGCTGGTGACGATGTGCACCGGCGGGGGAATGGGCACGGCGACCGTCATCGAGCGGGTGTGATCGTGCCGCGCGCGCTGGAGCTCGAGCGGCCGTGCGACGGGGTCACCGTGCTGCGCCTGAACCGCCCGAAGCAGCTCAACGCCATCAACGAGGTGATGCAAACCGAATTGGGCGACACGCTGGCCGAGTTGGGAACCGACCACTCGGTGCGCGCCGTCGTGCTGACCGGCGCCGGGCGCGGCTTTTGCGCAGGGATCGACGTGCGGGACTTCGGCCCGTCGATGCTTCAGGCCAGCGCACCCGCGCTGGACCGGATGCGCTTCCAAGAGCGGATGGCCGCCCTGGCGGAAGCCGTCCGGGCCTTGCCGCAACCCGTCGTCGCCGCGGTCAACGGCCCCTGCGTCGGGGCCGGACTCGCGCTGTGCCTGGCCGCCGACATCCGAATCTGTTCGCAGACAGCATCGTTCGGCAATGCCGCCATCCTGCTCGGCCTCTCCGGCGCCGAGATGGGCATGAGCTACCACCTGCCGCGCATCGTCGGCACCAGCGTGGCCGCCGACTGGATGCTCACCGGTCGCACCGTTCCGGCCGCCGAAGCCGATCGGCGCGGCCTGGTCAGCGAGGTGGTCGAGCCGGAGCGATTGGCCGAACGGGCGGTCGAGTTGGCGGCGCTGATAGCGAGTCATTCCCCGCTGGGCGCACAACTGACCAAGCGTGCGCTGCAGGTCAACACCGACGCCGCGAGTCTGTCGGCGGCTCTGGAGCTGGAGAACCGCAACCAGGTGATCTCGCACGCCACGGACGAGGCGGCCGAGCGCCGCAAGAAGTGGTCGTCATGACGGGACCGCTACATGGCGTGCGCATCGTCATGATGGGCGGCCTGGGGCCCGCCCCGTTCTGCGGAATGTTGTTGGGCGACTTGGGCGCCGACGTCATCCGCGTCGATGGTCTGCCGGGTGTGGACGGTCCGCTCCCCATCGACTACACGGTGCGTCGCAGCCAGCGGTCGCTCGCCGCCGACGTCAAGGATCCCCGCGGCAGGGACCTGGTGTACCGCCTGGTTGCCGACGCGGAGGCCTTCGTCGACGTGTACCGGCCCGGCGTGGCCGAACGCCTGGGCATCGGACCGGACGAGCTGTGCCGGCGCAATCCCCGGCTGGTGTATGCCCGCATGACCGGGTACGGGCAGGACGGACCCCTGTCCGGCCACGCCGGTCACGACATCAACTACATCGCCCTGGCCGGCGCCCTGCACGGCATCGGCACAGCCGAATCCCCGGTGCCGCCGCTGAATCTGGTCGGGGATTACGGGGGCGGCGGAATGCTGCTGGCCGTCGGCCTGCTCAGCGCCATCCTCGAGGCCCGCGAATCCGGCGTCGGTCAGGTCCTCGATGTCGCCATGGTCGACGGGGTCGCGACGCTGCTGGCGCCGTATTTCGGGATGGTGCCCGCCGGCACCTGGCGCGACCGGCGCCACGACAATCTGCTTGACGGGGCCGCCCACTTCTACGGCGTGTACGCCACGGCCGACGGCGGCCACTTCGCCGTCGGCGCGATGGAGCCGAAGTTCTACGCGGAACTGTGCGATCGTCTCGGCGTCGACGTGCCGCAGGACGAAGACGCGCCGGAGGAGTGGGCCGCGCATCGCGCCGCCCTGGCCGCCCGCTTCGCCGAGAAATCGCGCGAGGAGTGGGAGCGGCTGCTGGGCACGCCGGGATGCTGTGCGACGCCGGTCCTTTCGCTGGCCGAGGCGCCACGGCACCCGCATCTGGCGGCGCGGGAAACGTTCATCGCCATCGACGCCGTCACCCAGCCCGCGCCGGCGCCACGGTTCTCCCGAACCCGGCCGGCAACCCCCGCTTCCCCGTCGCTCCCGGGCGACCACACCCGCACGCTGCTGCGCGAAGCGGGACTGGACACGGAAACCATCGCCACCCTCGAGGACGCGGGCGTGGTGGCACAAAGCAAGAGGGGACGATAAATGTCGTGGGATTTCTCCACCGACCCCGCGTGGGCACGGCAACTCAAATGGGTCGAGGAGTTCGTGCGCGAGGAGTGCGAGCCGATCGACTTGATCGTCAAGGAGTCCCACGACCTGGGCGACCCGGTGCGCCAGGCGCTGATCCCGCCGCTGCAAGACATCGTCAAGGAGCGCGGCCTGTGGGCCACCCACCTCGGTCCGCACCTGGGCGGCCCGGGCTACGGCCAGGTGAAACTCGCTCTGCTCAATGAGATTCTGGGCCGCTCGGAGTGCGCGCCGATCGTGTTCGGTTCCCAGGCCCCCGACTCCGGCAACAGCGAGATCCTCGCCCACTACGGCACCCCCGAGCTCAAGGCCCGCTACCTGGAGCCGCTACTCGACAACCGGATCGTTTCCTGCTTTTCGATGACCGAGCCGCAGGGCGGTGCCGACCCGAAGGTCTTCCGCACCACCGCGGTGCCCGACGGGGACCACTGGGTCATCAACGGGGAGAAGTGGTTCTCGTCGTTCGCCTCGATGGCGTCGTTCATCATCGTGATGGCCATGACCGACCCCGACGCGCCGCCCTATCAGCGCTACTCGATGTTCGTAGTTCCCGGCGATACTCCCGGCATCAACGTGCTGCGCGACGTCGGCCTGGGCTACCAGCCGCTGGGCGGCGGGCGGGAGGGCTACGTCCGCTACGAGAACGTCCGCGTGCCGGGCGATCACATGCTGGGCCCGCGGGGCGGGGCCTTCGTCGTCGCGCAGACCCGGTTGGGCGGCGGGCGCATTCACCACGCCATGCGCACCGTCGGCCTGGTCCGCCGGATCTTCGACATGCTCTGCGAGCGGGCGGTGTCGCGGTACACCCAGGGCGAGGCGCTGGCCAACAAGCAGCTCGTCCAGGAGATGGTGGCCGACTCGTGGATGGAGATCGAGGCCTTCCGGCTGCTGACGCTGCAAACCGCTTGGAAGATCGACCAATTCAATGATTACAAGGCGGTGCGGGCCGACATCTCGGCGGTGAAGGCGATGATGCAGAAGGTGCTGCACGACGTGTCGTCGCGGGCGCTGCAGCTGCACGGGTCGCTGGGCACCACCCACGAGATGCCCTTCGTGCAGTACCTGGTGGAGTCGTTCGTGCTGGGGCTCGCCGACGGCCCGACCGAGGTGCACAAGGTGACGCTGGCCCGGTTGCTGTTGAAGGACCGCGAGCCCGCGCCCGATCTGTTCCCGTCCGAACATTTGCTGCGGCTGCGCGCGGCGGCGGAGGCGAAGTTCGCCGACAAGCTGGCCGGCATCCCCCGGGCCTAAACCGATTTGGTGACGCCGACGTACGACAGCACCACGTCGGACAGGTCGGTCATTCGAGTCAGCACCGCATAGGAGCGGATGAACGACTGGCCCACGCACCCGTCGATCTTGATGTGGAAGTTGCTGATCATAACCCAGGGGTTCGCACCCTTGAATTGTTTCTTGATCACCGGCACCGTGATGATGAGGCCGGGTTTCATGCCGATGCTCAGCGCGCCGTTGACGGGCGCGGAAACATACGGCAGCAGGGGCGGCAACGTACCGGTGGTGTCGAAGGTCGGGCTGACGCCCGGGATCAGGCCGGTGCCGCCCTCCATGATCACGCCGTTGGACGTACTCATATCGATCCCGCAGCCGATCTGGTAGCCCACTTCCAGGACGCCGTGTGGCTCTTCCGATCCCCTCAGCGAGCCGGCGAAGATGCCGCTGGATATGTATTCGCGCGACGCGACGGAGGTGGTCAGCGGTGCCACCGGAACTTGCGCCTCGTCCTTCGCGCCCAGCCCCAGGGTCCAGCCGTCGGGGGTGTTGAGGATGACGGGAGGGTTCGAGGGCACCGCCCCGTCGGCCGGCGGCGCCTCAGCCGCACCGGCCGGCTCGACCTCGGGATCGGCGGCCGTCACCGGCGCCGTAACTACTGACATGACGAGGCACACGGCGACCACCAGGGCGCGACGAACGACCACGGCTACCGGCCTCACGGACCACAACGTACGCACTTGCCGTTTGGAGTCGCGAAATTTGCTGGGAGGCCGATCAAAGTTGTTGTCCGTTCGTAACTCTTATGCGATACGGACGCGGGGGTAGAATTAAGCTCTGTCAGTTCGGCGGTTCAGGCAGACGACGGAAGGGCCGCGATCATGAAGCGTAGGTACGCTGCTCTACTTGTCATGGGTTTGACGGCCCTTGCAGCTTTGACGGGCGGCACCGGAATGGCGGTCGGGGTAGCGCTCGCGTCGCCGGACCCTGCCCAGCAGCCCGACATTTTCGACGCGATCGACGAATGGGAGATTCAGTACCCGACCATGCTGACGAACCCCCTCGATGAGAGCGGCCCGTCGGGCGACTGGGGCGGCGTCGGAATGTGGTGCAACAATCTTCGCGCCAACTGCAGCTGATCAGCCACGTTGATCCAGCAGTGACCGCGCCCGATCCAGCAGCCTCGGGAGTGTTGCCGCCATCGCCTCCAATTCTGTCCGTGGTGTGCGCCTTCGCCGATTGTGCTTGACGATCAGCGACCACGTCGCGGCCGACTTGAAGCACGCCAGCGCGCTGAACCAGGCCAAGTCGGAGACCTCGCGGCCCAGCTCTTCTCGGTAGGTCTCGGCGAGTTCGGCCACGGGCGGCACCATGTCCGCCGAGCCCGTAACGCGCCGGTAGGTGTCCGGGTCGCAGTTGATCAAAAACCAGCCCGCGTCGATACGCGGATCCCCGACTGACCAGATTTCCCAGTCGATTACCGCGTTGATGCGGGATCCGGTGGCCAACAGGTTGCCCAGCCGGAAATCACCATGCACCACGCTCGGCGCCATAGCCGTTGGCGCACAACCCAACAACGCGTCACGCACGCCCGGCCAATCGGGCACCAGCGCCGCGTCGACGGTCTGCAGCGTCTCGGACCACCGCCTGACTTCCGCGGCCCCATCGACGATCGGTTCCCCACCCAGGCCGAGCTCGCCCGGCGACAAACTGTGTAGCGCGGCCATGGCCCGACATGCGTTGCGGTACCGCTCGGAAAGATCGACGGTATCTGTGCAGCCGTCGAAAAGCGGCTCGGCACAGTGCCCTTCGACGTGCGACATGACGAACAAGGGCGGGGTCTGCGGTGGATCCCCTGGGTCCTCCCACAGCACCTCTGGCACCGGAACCCGCTTTCCGGCAAGCGCTTTGATGATGCGGGCCTGACGCAGCACGTCGCGATGCGCGACCGGTTCGACGCCGGGCGGAGCGACCTTGATGACCACCGGCCGGCCGTCCAGAACGCCCTTGAACGTGAGGCTGGAGGCGCCCCCGGCCAGTGGGGCGACACCGGCGACGCCGGCGCCCGCCACCCGCCGCCGGAGCTCGTCCGGATCTAGCTCGACCATTCAGCCTGCGGACTTGGCCCAGCCGACCTCGGTGAGGAAGGCCTGGGTGTGCGCGATGCGCCCGGTCAGGATCTTCGGGTCACCGGTGCACAACCGGAAGGCCGTCTCGGTGATCAGTTCGATGTCCTCGGTGTCGGTCTTGGCCAGGTCGAGCGTGCCGGCTCCGGGTGTGGCGACGGGATTGGTGGGGGCGGCGGCGTTGACGGCGATCCCGTCGTCGTACAGCTCGGCCGCAAGGCTTTTCGTCAGCCGGTTGAGCGCGGCCTTGACCGTCCCGTAGATGCCGAAGCCCGCGGTGCGATCGAACTCGGAGAACGGCGGGCCCGGCGGCAGGTCACCGCCCACCGAGGTGAGGTTCAGGATCCAGCCCCGCCCGCGCTCGCGCATCGCCGGAATCGCCAACTGGCTCAACTGCAGCGGGCCGAGCACATGCATCTCCATCATCAGGCGGACCCGCCGTTCGGGAAACCCGTCCAGGGTCCGCAGGAACGTCACCGCCGCATTGTTGACCAGGATGTCCGGGGCGCCTACGGCGCTGACCACCTCGGCAAAAAGCCGCGCGCGCTCCTCGGATTGGGACAGATCCGCTTGGACCGCTACTGCCTTCCCACCGGCGGCCACGATCTCGTCCAGGGTCTGACTCAGCGACCCGTCGTATTTCGGGTCGGGGTCGATCGTGCGGGCGGTCAGCGCGACCGTGGCCCCGCGCTCGGCCAGCCGTGCGGCGATCGCCTTGCCCAGCCCCCGGCTGCTTCCGGTGACGAGGGCCACCATCCCATCGCATCGTTGGTCCGCGCTCGTCATCGACCCTCCTATGGAAATGGCTTCTCCATATCAGAGAATGCCATTATCACCGGTCGAGGGGAAGTGCCGCACCCCGTAGCGCGTCCATCGAGTACCTTCCGCCGCCGGTGAAGACCAGCAGCAAGAACGCGAAGCAGAAGAGGATCGCCAAGCCCCCACCGTTGCCCGCCGGTGGATCGGCGACGGGCCAGAGCGCCTTGGGTTGATGGATCCAGAAGTAGGCCACCGCCATCTGCCCCGAGGCCACGAACGCGACGGCGCGGGTGAACAGTCCGGAAGCGATCATCAGTCCCGCGACGACTTCGATCAACCCGGCATACCAGCCGGGCCAGGATCCGAACTCGATGCGGACCGGCGACGGGACCGGCCAATCGAACAGGCTGCGCGAGCCGTAGGCGGCGAAGAGCAAACCGTAGACCAACCGAAACACGCTCAGCGCCGCCGGGGCGTAGCGACTTAATTCCTTTGTCACGATCGACAGGTTACGGCCGCCGTCCAGTCGAGCAGGCGCCGCCAAAGCCGATGCCGACTCGACGCCATGTTGTGGCAGTGCGCGCTGTCGGCCAGGACCAGGGTGGTGATGTCCGGGCAACTGCGATAGAGGCCGGCCTCGGCGCGCGGGTCCGGTGACACGTCGACGGCTCCGTAGCCGATCAGCACCGGGACGTCGATCAGTGCGGCGTGTTCGGCGACGACACCGGGGATCATGGCGGTGCCGAACACGCGCGGCACCATCGACTTCGCGACGACGCAGTCGGCTGCGACGACGTCGGCCGGCACGTCGGCCAAATGAAACCAGCTCTGCAGAAATTCGCGCGAGCCATCGAAGTAGGGCTGCGGCAGGGCGGCAAGTATTTCCCGGGCGAGCTCGGCGCGTCCCTGCGCGGTTGCCGACCGGGCGATGAATGCCGGGTCCAGGTTCAGCGGCGCCACGTGTTGATTGGTGCAGCCGAGCAAGGCCAGCGCGGCGAAGCTGGAGAAGAGCGCTTGTTGGGTGATTGCCAGGTAGCCCCCGAGGGAATGCGCCATGGCCACCGGGCGCGCGTGAACTCCGGTTGCGCCGGGCAACGCGGAGACGGCATGCGCGAGGGTCGCGGCGATGTCGTTGAAGCCGAAATCATTTGTGGGTTGCGAGCTTTCACCGGTGCCCAGCGGGTCTATGGTCACCACGGCGTAGCCGTTCCCGGTGGCGAAATCGGCGAAGCTGTACCCGTGACGGCCGGGGATGCGCAGGTCCCAATAGTCGCGGCTGTAGGTGCCGCCCGGCAGGCAAATCAATAGCCCGAGCGCCTCCGCGCCGGCGCGCGCGGGATAGTAAGTCGCCGCCAGAAAGGCTTGCTCCCCGATCACGTCGCCGACGTCAAACTTCATTGGCTGCGAGGGAAACGTCATACGGCGCAATCCTTCCACGACTCCTCCTGTACACACATACACGTACGTCCGTACGGAAGGAGGCGTCTTGAACTATCTGTTTCTCCTCTGCGCCATCGTCACGGAGGTGATGGCGACCAGTTTGCTCAAGAGCACCGAAGGTTTCACCCGACTGTGGCCGACCGTCATGTGCCTCACCGGATATGCCGTCTCCTTCGCGCTGCTGGCGCTCTCGATTGCGCGCGGCATGCAGACAGACGTCGCCTACGCGTTGTGGTCGGCGATCGGCACCGCCCTCATCGTGCTCATCGCCGTGCTGTTTCTCGGCTCGCCGGTGTCCGTAGCGAAGGTCGCCGGGGTGGCGCTGATCATCGCCGGCGTGGTCACGCTGAACCTGTCCGGCGCCCACTGACCCGGTCCAACGCCGTTCCGTCGCCGGGCCGTGAGCTTGTGTTTACGCAACGGCCTTCAACTGCGCGCCTGGTGTGCAAACATCGCTGTCAGACTGACGGTCTCTCATCCCCGGACCCATCGGTGCGGCGGCGGCAACCTCGAGGGATAGGACTCACATGACCGACGTCGACGGACTCTCTCCCTCCAGCCCCGCGCGGACCGATCTCGTCGAGCACTCCCGCACCGGGATGAGCGCGGCCGCACTCCAGCGGGCGATCAACGACCACCTGCGCTACTCGATTGGCCGCCCCGCGGCGGCGCGGCGGCCCGAGCATTACTACCGGGCGCTCGCCCTGGCCGTCCGCGACCGGATGCAGGACCGCCGGGTGGTGTCGACGCAGACCTCGCTCGATCTCGGCCGAAAGGTGACCTGCTACCTGTCGGCGGAATTCCTGATGGGTCCGCAACTGGGCAACAACCTGCTGAACCTCGGCATGGAGCGGGCGGCCCGCGAAGCGCTGGCGGCGATGGGGCAGAACCTCGACACGGTGCTGGCGTGCGAAGAGGAACCCGGGCTGGGCAACGGCGGCCTCGGCCGGCTGGCCGCGTGCTACCTGGACTCGCTGGCCACCCTGGAACGGCCGGCGATCGGTTACGGAATCCGCTACGAGTTCGGCATTTTCGACCAAGAGATCCACGACGGCTGGCAGGTCGAGCAGACCGACAACTGGCTGGACCACGGAAACCCTTGGGAGATAGCAAAACCCGACGTCAACTACTTGGTCAAGTGGGGCGGCTACACCGCTCACTACACCGACGATGATGACCATGACCGGGTGCGGTGGGTGCCCGGGCGGATGCTGAAGGGCGTCGCCTACGACACGCCCATCCAGGGTTACGGCGTCAACACCTGCAACGTGCTGACGTTGTGGAGCGCGCGCGCCGTCAAGTCGTTTGCGCTGGAAGCCTTCAACACCGGCGACTACTACGGGGCGGTCGAGGACGAGGTCATGTCGGAGACCGTCACCAAGGTGCTCTATCCGAACGACGAGCCGGAGGCCGGTAAACAGCTGCGCCTGCTGCAGCAGTACTTCTTCGTGTCCTGCTCCCTGCAGCACGTGCTGCACATCATGGACGACCTGGCCGACGTCTCCGTCAAGGAACTCCCCCAGCGTTTCGCCCTGCAGCTCAACGACACCCATCCATCGATCGGCGTCGCCGAGCTCATGCGGCTGCTGGTCGACGAGCGCGAGCTGGAATGGGAAGAGGCATGGGACATCACGGTCGCGACGTTCGGCTACACCAACCACACGCTGCTGCCCGAGGCACTGGAGACCTGGCCCCTCGAGTTGTTCGCCGAAGCGCTGCCTCGCCATCTGGAGATCATCTACGAGATCAACCGCCGGTTCCTCGACGAGGTGCGGGCCCGGTTCCCCGGCGACGACGAGCGGGTCAGTCGGATGTCGCTCATCGGTGAGAACGGTGGCAAGAACGTCCGAATGGCGCACCTGGCCACCGTGGGCAGCCATGCCGTCAACGGTGTCGCCGCGCTGCACTCCGAGCTGCTGAAAAGCAGTGTGCTCAAAGACTTCTATGAGATGTGGCCGGAGCGGTTCAGCAACAAGACCAACGGCGTGACGCCGCGCCGCTTCCTCGCGCTGGCCAATCCCGGGCTCCGCGAACTTCTCGACCGCACCGTCGGTGACGGCTGGCTGACCGACCTGGGACGCCTGCGCGGGCTGGAGCCGTTGGTCGACGACGCCGCCTTCCGGCGGGAATGGCGCGACATCAAACGCAACAACAAGGCGCGCCTCGCCAAATACATCCACTCGGTGGCCGGCGTCGAACTCAACCCGGACTGGATGTTCGACGTTCAGGTCAAGCGCATCCACGAGTACAAGCGTCAGCACCTCAACGTCCTGCACGTCGTGGCGCTCTACCACCGGCTCAAGCAGGACCCGAGCCTGTCGATACCACAGCGGGCCTTCATCTTCGGCGGCAAGGCGGCCCCCGGGTACTTCATGGCCAAGCGGATCATCAAGCTGATCAACGCCGTTGGGGAGACCGTCAACGCCGACCCGGGCGTCAACCGGTTCCTGAAGGTGGCGTTCGTGCCGAACTTCAACGTGCAGAACGCCCACATGATCTACCCGGCCGCCGACCTGTCCGAACAGATCTCCACCGCGGGCAAGGAAGCGTCGGGCACCGGGAACATGAAGTTCATGATCAACGGCGCCCTGACCATCGGAACGCTCGACGGAGCGAACGTGGAGATGCGCGACGAGGTGGGGCCGGAGAACTTCTTCCTGTTCGGCCTGACGGAGCAGGAGGTCGCGGCGGTCCAGGCCCGCGGATACCGCCCGGCCGACTACGTGGAGGCTAACGACGAGCTGGGCGCGGCGCTGGATTTGATTGCCGGCGGGGCGTTCTCGCACGGCGACACCGAGGTGTTCAAGCCGCTGGTGGACAACTTGCGCTCCGAGGACCCCTTCCTGGTGTGTGCCGACTATGCCTCCTACGTGAACTGCCAGGAGCAGGTCAACGCCGCATGGCAGGACAGGGAGTCGTGGACCAAGATGTCCATCCTGAATACCGCTCGCAGCGGCAAATTCTCATCGGATCGGGCCATCACCGAGTACTGCGACGACATCTGGAACGTGTGGCCGCTGACCGTCAAGATCTAAAAGAAACCGACCGGTAACCGCGACCTGGGCCTAGGATCTCGCCATGTCAATTCTTGGCGATGCAACGGTCGTCCTCGCGCGCCTGACGAGGTCCACATCCAACGCGCTGCGGGTGGATCTCACCACCCCCGACGGCACCGAATTGGCACGCGCCCAACAAAAGGGCGGCGCCGCGGTGTTATTCGGCTTCAAGAATGGGGGCAAGAGCGAGTACACGCTGTCGTCAGCCGGCGGTGACGAACTCAAGATCGCGGTGGCCGGAACCACCACCATCACCAACGGAAACGCGCCGGTGGGAAAGATCGTCCCCACCGACGGCGCGGCACGCCTGGAAGACGGCGGTGGCACCGTGCTGGCGGTGATGCGGCCGCACGCCGGGCACAAGGCCGATAGCGCCTGGCATCATCGCTTGTTGTCGCCGTCTGGCGAGGCGCTCGGTGTCCTCACCCTGATGACCGTTCACACCGGTTGGAGCGATATCGAGTCCGACGCCAGTCTTTTGCTACTCAACCGCAATGTCGCCACCCTGAAGGCACCATCGGCGGGCGCGATGCTCACCCTCGCCGCGCCGGTCGGTCCACACCTGGGCGACATATTGGCCGCGGCGTGTGTCGACTCCTCGGTGTTCCCCCGCGGATACGTCGAGCAAAGCCAGACCTGGCGGTAGCCGGGCCGGTGGACCGTCGGCCGAGGGTGGACGTTTTCACCGTCCAACGCAAGGATCGAGCCAATGACCCCTGGCAGGAGAAAAGTGACCCGACGATTCCGTGGGCTTGTTCTGGCCCCGCTCAGCGTGGCGCTGGCGATGCTGCTCGCGCCGTCCGCCTCGGCCGACACCTACACAGATCAGCTGGTGGCCAAGTTCAACGCCGAGACGCACGTATTGGCCGATCCGGCGGCGCGACCGCCGTTGCAGAACCCCGACAGCCTGAACGACCAGATCCTGACCAGCCGGTGGACGTGGAGTTCGACGCCCCCGGTCTGGGTCGTGGCGGTGGCGCCCAGCCAGACCGGTGTGACCACCCCGGATGCCATCCACAACGTCATCCTCGGTCGCAACCCCGCGTTCAGCGGGATCATCCTGGTCATCGACTCCAAGGGCTATCACGTGCGCGCCTACAACGTGCCCAAGGCGATCGCGGACAGCGTCGATCCGTTCATGGCCCAGTCGGCCAGGGACCACCGGAACGACCCGTACGGCGCGACGAGTGAATTCGTCAGCAAAGTGTCCACAGTGGGCGTGTCCTCCCACGGGCCGGTGACGACCTCTCCCGACGCGCAGAAGAACCCCGACCGCTGGGCGTGGCTGTGGAGCTTGCTGGTCTTTCTCGCCGTCTCGCTGAGCGTGGTGAGCTTGATCTGGTTCGCAGTTAGCCGAAATCGTAAGCGCGGCAAGGACGCAGAGGCGCGCGAGCAGATCAAGCAGCAGTTGATCACCGCCGAATCGGATATCAGCGACCTCGACAACGCGGTCCTCACCAACAGCGAGACGGACGTCAGCGCCGAATCGACGAAGGCCAACGCCAGCCTGTATGACGCCCGAAGGGCCTACGAGGCCGGCGACTACGGTGCGGCGCGGGCCCATCTGAAGGTGGTGGAGTCGACAGTGGCCAGGGCCAACCAGAAGCTCTACCCCGGGCGCCCCACACCCAACGTCGCCGCCGTCGACTCGGTGCCCGCAGCCGACCGCAAGCAGGCCTCGGTGCGGACGAAGAATCCCGACACCGGTGAGTACGTGACGATCAACAACAACAACTACAGCACCACCCCGCAGCCCGGTTATCCGCACTACTACGGGGGCGGCTACTACAACGGAATGTTCTTCTACCCCGGCTATTACCCATACTCGTTCTGGGGCGCGGGTTGGGGTTGGGCGCTCACCGACGTCCTGCTGATGGATGCGCTGCTGGACGACCATTGGGGCGGCAGCTACGACCGCGGCTTTGAGGCCGGCCGAGACTCGGCGTATGCGGATACCGGCTACGACGGCGGCCAAAGCGCCGGCTACGACAGCCAGCAAAGCGACGTCGGGTTCAGTGGCGGTTATGA
This sequence comes from Mycobacterium sp. SMC-2, assembly GCF_025263485.1. NCBI lineage: Bacteria > Bacillati > Actinomycetota > Actinomycetes > Mycobacteriales > Mycobacteriaceae > Mycobacterium > Mycobacterium sp. SMC-2. Next base: position 2,245,119 of record NZ_CP079863.1, on the reverse strand, counting down.
CTTTGGCGGCGACACCAGCTTTTCAGGCAACGACAGCTCGTACTCCGGCGGCGGCGACGTAGACTTCGGCGGCGGTTGGGACTCCGGAGGCGGATCAGACTTCGGCGGCTCCGATTTCGGCGGTGGCTCGGACTCCGGCGGCGGTGACTTCGGGTTCTGACCGAGAAGTAGGGTTCCGCAAATGAGCACCCACCGGTTGTCATCCGCGACGTGGTCAAGGGCCGGAAACGCTGAGTCGGAAGGAGCGGGATGGTGACCGAGGGATTGTTCGGTTTGCTGACGGTGGTCGCGCTGGCGCTGGCGCTTGTCCTGGCCGCGATTGCCACCGTGTTCGTTCGCCGGATGGAGAGACGAACAACCACCCCGATAAGCGAGGAAATCGGGAGCGCCAAAGAGGTCGTGCGCAAGTTGCGCAAACGTGAACCGATGTCGCAGGAAGAGCTGGAGTACGCGAAGCAGATCGTCGCCGATCGCGGCTCCTTCATGGCGCTCTGCATCCCCGGCGCGTTGTTCATGCTGGGCTGCTTTTACGTGTTCGGCAGCCTCTACCACTTGCATGGAGCGACGCCCTCCGAGCGAACATTTCTCGGGTTGATCCCCATGTTCGCCTCCGCAAACCTGGCCCTGCAGCTACGCGGCGGCGCACGGCTGAAGAAACGTCTGCGCGGCGCGCCCATCGCATCCTGAGCGAACCGCGTGACCGGGGGTTCGGCACACCGAGGTCGCGCCTGCGGCCCGGCTGCAGTATCCTCTTTGACATCGTATGTCAATGTGGTTGATATACGATGGGGCCCCTGGCGATCGTACGTGGGGGAGATGAAGCGCGGAGTGTCTAGGACTGGGTCGCGAAAGGTGATGGAGTGAGCCCCCGTTCAGTCGGCAGGACTGTCTTGGAGCGAACCTGGATGCCGCTGGTTGCCGTCGTTGCGGTCGGCGTGGGACTGCTGTGCATGTACAAGGTGCACCAGTTCTCGGAACCCGAGCCGGTCATCACCGTCAATGGCCCGCAGGCGCCCGAGCAGTTCAACCTCAAACGGATCACCTATGAGGTGTTCGGCTCCGCGCAGGGCGGGAAACTCGTCTACATCGACATCGACGGCCATCCGCATGAGGTTGATATCACGACTTTGCCGTGGTCCCACACGGAGACCACCACGCTCTCGGTGGCGTCCGGCAGCATCTCGGTGCACGTCCGCGGGGGTCACGTGGGTTGCCGGATGTTGGTGGATGGCGTAGTCCGCGACGAACATACGGACGACCATCAAGACGCCGACGTCCAGTGCAGGGTGAAATCCGCATGACCGAGCATCGCCTCGACGAGCCCAGGGCAAAACGCCCCTTCATCCCCAGGATGGTCCGGGCTTTCGCGATACCGATCATTGCGTTTTGGGGCCTACTCGCGGTCACCACGAACACCTTTATGCCCCAAGTGGAACGGGTCGCCGAAGAACTCGCCGGACCGATGGTGCCGCATTACGCGCCCTCGCAGCGCGCGCTGCTGCACATCGGTGAGAAGTTCCACGAATCCAACTCGACCAACTTGACCATGGTGGTGTTCGAGGCGAACCGCCCGCTGGGCGACCAGGACCATCGGTACTACGACGACCTGATGCGCCGCCTGCAGCACGACACGAAGCACGTGCAGTACGTGATGGATCTGTGGGGCAAACCGTTCACCGCGGCGGGCGCGCAGAGCGTGGATGGCAAGTGCACCTACGTGCTGTTGCGCCTCGCCGGCGACATCGGTCAGATTCAGGCCAACCAGTCCGTGGACGCCGTCCGCGACATCATCAAGAGGGACACGCCACCGCCCGGCCTCAAGGTCTATGTCAGCGGCGCGGCCCCACTGGCCTCCGACACGCTCGCCATCGCCAATGCCAGCCTGAACAACGTCACGATCGTCACGATCTGCCTCATCGTCGTGATGCTGCTGCTGGTGTACCGCGCCCCTTCCACCCTTTTGGTGCCCTTGCTCGGGGTGCTCATCGAAATGCTCGTCGCGAAGGGCGTTGTCTCGACGCTGGGCCATTACGGATACATCGAACTCTCGTCATTCGCCGTGAACATCGTCATCGCGCTGACCCTCGGAGCGGGAACGGATTACGGCATCTTCCTGATGGGTCGATATCACGAAGCGCGGCAGGCGGGCGAAAGCCGGGAGGACAGTTTCTACATCGCGTACAAGGGTGTCGCGCCCATCATCATCGGCTCTGGCCTGACGATCGCCGGCGCGTGCTACTGCTTGACGTTCGCGCGCCTGAACTACTTCCACACCATGGGGCCGGCCGTCGCGATCACCATGCTGTTCACCATCGCGGCCGCGATGACGCTGGGCCCGGCGGTCCTGACCGTCGGCAGCCTCTTCGGGATGTTCGACCCGAGGACCAACACCAAAGGAACCCTCTACCGGCGCATCGGGGCGAGCGTGGTGCGCTGGCCGGTACCGGTGCTGGCGGCCAGTTCTGCCGTCGTCATGATCGGGGCGATCTTCGTTCCCACCTACCGGCAGAACTACGACGACAGGCAGTACCAGCCGGCCAGTGCGCCCGCCAACCTCGGCTTCCAGGCGGCCGATCGGCACTTCCCGAAGAGCAAGCTGTTCTCCGAGATGCTGATGGTCGAAACCGATCACGACATGCGCAACTCGGCCGACTTCATCTCGCTGGACCGGGTCGCCAAGGCCCTGATCCGCCTGCGCGGTGTGGCGATGGTGCAGGGCATGACGCGACCCTTGGGCCGGGCGCTCGAGCACGCCAGCATTCCGTACCTGTTCACCACGCAGGGTAGCGGCAACGGTCAACAACTCCCGTTCAACAGGGAACAGAACTCCAACACTGATGCGCAGGCCGACATCCAGGCGCATTCTGTCGCGGTCTTGCGAAAAGAGATCGGCTTTTTCCAAAAGGTATCCGACGAACTGCACCAGACGACACTCACCATCGAAGACCTGCAAAGGGTCAGCGACGACATCAGGGACGAGGTCTCGAACGTCGAGGACTTCTTCCGCCCGGTCAAGAGCTACTTCTATTGGGAGAGACACTGTTTCGACATCCCCATATGCTGGACGTTCCGGTCGCTGTTCGAGACCATCGATCAAATCGACAAACTGGCCGACGACATCGCGGACGCGAAGGTGTCTCTCGAGGAAGTGGACAAGGCCTTCCCGCAAATCATCGCCCAACTGAAAGCCACCGCAGACGACACCGAGGCCCTGCAGTCGAAGTTGGTCAACAGTTACGGGTCTGCCGATCTGCAATCCGTCCAAACGGAGCAGACTTTCGATGATCTGATCAACGTCGGCAACGACTTCGACAAGTCCCGCAGCGATGACTTCTTCTACATCCCGCACGAAGGCTTCGACAATGAGGACGTCAAGACGGGCATGAAGCTGATGATGTCGCCGGACGGCAAAGCGGCCCGGTTCATCGTCACCCACGAGGGCGACGCCATGGGCCCCGAAGGCGTGGAACACGTCGAACAGTTCCCCGACGCGATAAAAACGATCCTCAAAGAGACGTCGTTGGCCGGCGCGCGGATCTACATCGGGGGTTCGGGATCCAACGACAAGGACATCAAGGAATACGCGATGTCCGATCTCATGATCGCGGCGATCGCCGCCTTCGTCCTGATCTTCTTGATCATGATGTTCATCACGCGAAGTCTGGTGGCGGCCTTGGTGATTCCCGGGACGGTGGCGTTCTCCTACGTCGGCGCGTTCGGCCTGTCCATACTCGTTTGGCAGCACTTGGTCGGCCTGCACCTGCACTGGCTGGTGCTACCCCTGACGTTCATCATCCTGGTGGCGGTCGGGTCGGACTACAACCTGCTGCTGATCAACAGGGTGAAAGAGGAGCTGCACGGCGGAATTCACACCGGTCTCATCCGGGCGCTCGGCAGCACGGGCGGCGTGGTGACGTCGGCCGGTCTGGTCTTCGCCTTCACCATGCTGGCGATGCTCACCAGCGATCTGCGCACGATCGGCCAGGTGGGTTCGACCGTGTGCATCGGGCTGCTGCTCGACACGCTGATCGTGCGTTCGTTCGTCGTCCCGTGCATCCTGCGAATCCTCGGGCCGTGGTTCTGGTGGCCAACATTGGTGCGGAGCCGTCCGCAGCCGCAGCGCTAGGCAGCGCCCTTGCCGTTGTCGACGCGGTAGACGGCGCCGTGAACGGCGGCCGCCGCGTCGCTGGCGAGGAATGCGATCACGTTCGCCACATCCATGGGCCGCATCATGCCGCGGAGCGAAGCCGTGCGCACGATCAGGTCGTAGTTGGGGTTGTCCGGCGCACTGAAGTGTTCGAGTTGCGGCGCGAGCATCCCGCCCGGGCATATTGCGTTGACGCGCAGGCGATCCGCGGTGTACTCGACCGCCAAAGCGCGGGTGAGCCCGATCAGCACATGCTTGGCGGCGCAGTAGGCGGCTGAGTACGCCCGGCTCGACGCCGGCAATGGAGGCGACATTGACGATGTTGCCGCCCGGCTCCAGCAGGTGCGGCAGCGCGGCCCGGCAGAGGTAGAACGGCCCGTTGAGGTTGACCGCGAGATCGTGCGCCCAATCCTCATCGGTCATCGACTCCGTCCGGCGCATCTGGTGTTTCCCGGCGACGTTGGCCAAAACATCCAGCCCGCCCAACTCGCGCACGCAGTGCTCGACCGCGTCGCGGGAGGCCCGCGTGGAAGCAATGTCCACCGATGCGTAGGAACCATGTTCGACGTCGGCGAACACCTCAGCCAACCGTCCCGCATCTCGGCCGATGCCGAAAACCGTTGCGCCCTGGCGGGAAAACAGCCGGGCCGTTTCAGCGCCGAGTCCCGACGACGCTCCGGTGACCAGGGCAATTTTGCCCTGCAGTGCAGACATACCAGTAGTCCTCGTGGTCAATAGGAGCGCATCCGCGCAACGCTACCGCGCAGCAGCCCGAGCGGAACAACCAATCTCGGCCCCCACAGGCTCATCGCACGGCGCGCGGTTAACAAGACGAGAAGACTGATCGCGAGCCGCCCTAGGGCGACCCGACTCGTTCGCCTCTTCCAGGTGGGCGCCGCCGGCGACGCGCGCCGGCCGAGGTAGTAGCCGACGCATGTTGCCATGGCGAGGGCCGCGATCCCCGCAAGCACCGTCATGATGATGAGCGTTTCGCGTCATCGTCGCGGCGAGGTCACGCGCGAGATACACCTTGGCGACTACGTGCGTGCGACGCTAACCGAGCTCGCTCACGACATAGACGGCGACATAACCGATGGGAATGCCGGTCCAGGTGGCGATGCATTCCCGTGCCGCCAGCTCCACCGTGCCCCGGCGGCTGGTGCGGGTGACCCTGCCGATCTCGGGAATGCGAATCATCCACCCGTCAGCATCGCGGGTGATTTCGATATCGAAGCACTGGCCGACCATTGGGCACTTCACGCGGGGAGCGGCCCGATGTGCGCGGGCACTGCGCAGCGATTGTCGGCGCAGCAGTGTGGGCTGAATGGGCATGGCTGCTTTCGGAGAGTCGCAATCGAACCGCGGGCAAGAATAATCCGCACGGTGGCGAAAACCTAATCGGCCAGGCCACGCGGCTCGTTCCCGCTACGCAGTCTCTACCAAGTCGTTGCCGGGACTTAATGTTTGAGTTCAAATGCCCCGCCAGCTCTCTACAGCACCTACGTCGCTACGCGGAGCCCGGCGACTATTTCGCAGGCCGCAGCTTCACCACGTGGGCCGGCGACGGGAAACTGATCGTCTCCGACGGCGGCCTTCACACGAACCTCGTTGTCGCACGAGTCCAGGCGCCGCGGTGGCAAAGTTCATCACTCACGGGTGCACACCGTGGACGAAGGCGGGCTGGGATCAGTGGTGGCGTTTGCGCGAGGCGGCCGAGCGCGATGGTCGGGCGCGCATGTGGTCGCGTGCTCGGCTCATGATGTCGCCGAGCACGCGCACGTCGTCGCCGGAAAGCGCATCGAATAGCAGGTCGCGGACGACGCGGATGTGGCCGGGCAAGACTTTGGCGAGACGGGCGTGGCCGGCTTCCGTGATGCGAACGACGGTGGCGCGTTGGTCATCGACGCTGCCCTCGCGGGCGATGAGGCCGGCCTTCTCCAGCAGACCCGCCTGATGGGTGAGACCGCTGCGGCTGTAAACCACGCCGTCGGCCAGCTCGGTCATGGTCAACTGGCGCTGGGCATCGGCAAGTTTGGCCAATATCTCGAACTGCACATAGCTGAGATCGCCCTCGGCCCGTAACTGCCGTTGCACGGCGTACTGCAGCAGACTGACCCCCTCCATCAGGGCAAAGTAGGTGCGCATCTGCTGGGGGCGGAGGAATTCCGGCATGCCGCGATCATAAAACTTCGACATCGAAGCAACGTGGTGTTCATCACTCCGCGATCCGGGAATCGTTTCGACTTCGAAGCAAGTTATGGGAAGTAGCTGCTTCGAGATCGAAGCACATGAGGAACGGAGAAGACCATGAAGGCTGTGCAATATCACCGTTATGGCGGCAGTGAGGTCCTGCAGTACGAAGAGGTTCAGCGGCCGGTGCCCGGCCCCGGCGAAGTCCTGGTGCAGGTGGCCGCGACCTCATTCAACCCGGTCGACGCGGGCATCCGCGGTGGCTACCTGTCGGAGGTGTACGCGATTTCCTTTCCCCACACTCCGGGCATCGACGTCGCCGGAACGATCGCCGAGCTCGGCGATGGGGTGACGGGCTGGAACGCCGGCGAAGCAGTCGTCGGCTTGCTTCCGCTGGATTCCCCCGGCGCCGCCGCCGAGTATGTGCTCGCCCCGGCCGCCGCGCTGACCGCCGCGCCGAAGTCGGTGGCGCTAGCCGATTCCGCCGCGCTGCCGACCGTCGGTTTGACGGCTTGGCAGGCGTTGTTCGAGGCGGCGGAATTGCAGGCGGGGCAGAACATCCTGATCAACGGTGCGGGCGGGGCCGTCGGCGGCTACGCGGTTCAATTGGCCAAGCAGGCCGAAGCCGTCGTCACAGCGACCGCCTCGGGCCGAAGCGAAACCCGCCTGCGGGGCTACGGAGCCGACCGGATCGTCGGCTACATCGACTACACGGCCTCCCCGCTCGCCGTGACCGGACAGCCCTTCGACGTAGTGCTCAATCTGGTCAGTACCTCACCAGAGCAGACCACGGCCCTCGTCGGCCTGGTCGCCGACGGCGGGATCCACATCGGCACCATGACATCGGGACCGGAGGACCCGACGCGGCAGGTGCGCGCCCAGCGCATGTTCGTCCGCAGCGACGCCGCGCAGCTGGCCGAGATCGTCAGCCGCGTCGACGCCGGGCAGCTGTTAATCGACGTCGCCGACCGGCGTCCGCTGACCGACGCCGCTACCGTGCACGATGACTCCGACGCCAATCGCCTGCCGGGAAAGACCATTCTCGTTCCCGCGCGATGATTTGCGCTCGAACGGGTGCCGTGACCCCGACGCTCGGATGAACCCTGTCGTCTACGGTGATCGGGTAACCGGGCCGCCCCAGTGCGGCTGGCACACCCAGTTGACGATCTTCCCGCCGGGCAGCCTGTTCAAGGCTTCAGCTTCTGCCGCTTGCCGAGATAGGCCGGATCCTCCCATGTAGGTCACGCCGTCGTAAGCGACCGCGCCGCACACATAGAAGCCGACGATCACCCTGCAATCCGGGTCGCCACACTGCTCCAATGCGGCTTGATTCGCTAGTGCCTGCGATACGTAACCCGAAGATCTACCCCATGCGCCGCTCGGGGCATAGGCGATTGCACCGTAGTGCATGACACGAGGGACGGGCATTTCGGGCGCCATACCCATCTCGGACAGCGCAGCATTGTCGATATTGGCGCCTATCTGCGGAACCAACGGAAGCGCCACGATCATCAACCCCGCTGTAACCCCCACGCTCCCGGCTGCAAGCGCAATTCGGTGCCGGCGCTTATTGAGCATTTCCGACCCCCTCTCTGAGGTCTGTGAATCAGAGGCCTGAGACGACGCAGGAAGTGATTCTGCCGAAGCCAAATACGTTGGGCGCCAACATTTCTCTGTCCGATCTACGGTTGCGCGGCGCTACGGGTGGGGCGTCGGGGTAGCCGCCGTTTGCCCAGGGGCCGTCGATCCTCCCGGGCCCATCATGCCGGGTCCCACGCCTCCGCCGGATCCCATCATGGGGCAGGTAGCGTCGCGGCCGCCGCTGGAGATCCCGTGCCCGCCGTAGGGTCCGCCCGAAGCCCGGCCCATAAAGAACCCCGAGAAAAAGATCACGGCCACGATGAAGACGACACCGGCGGCGATACCCACCAGGGCCCAAACGTGGTCCACCCGACTAGTCCGATCCGAGTGCACGGGCTGCGCTGCAGGCGGCGGCTCGGTGGATTCTCCTGCTTCAGTCATGTGCGAATGATGCGACCGATATACCCTCCGGGGGTAGGGTCTAAAGTCCCTTTGAGGCCCCGGCAGATCCGCGAAATGGCGCGCCCGGCGTATCCGGCGCGGCTAAGGGGCACGTGAACAGCCAACCCCCATAGGCGATCTCATGGAAGGCAACAGCCACATCGCGGACTGATTGTGCCGCACGTTGCACTTGCCGCGGCGGACTTGGATACCGCTCCACCGCCGCACCGTGGAGTTGACGAGCGAGGACATCGCCCGTGCTGCGATTGGCCAGGCACTGGGATTGGAGAATCGCAGTCTCATAGCGTAAGGACACGAAGGTGTCCTTGACGGCGTCAAGCGCCTGCATCGACACCCATGACCCCATTGGGCTCAGAACTCTGAACCGGCAGAATCGTAGTCAGCGCTCCAGCCACTGACTCAGGCCGGTGAACCACAAAGACCGATTTGATATCAACTACTGCACGCTACTTCTATTCACAAAAGTCACGAATTTAACATCACGCGATGCAGGACGTGTCGGTGAGTGTGCGCCTACGGCGGTCACACCCGATTCCCCGGCGCGACTTATTGCGCTACGCCATTGCCACGTCTGCACTACCAGGGTTGTATGCGGCATCGACAAGTGCCGCCGTCCCTGCAGGGGCTGCTGCCACTCCCAGACTTGATCGACTTCGCCATGCGCCAAATCCCAGCGGACCATATTCGGGCCGCCGGTTACTCCGGGGTCATCAACTACGTCTCGCTATCGCGTCCCGGCTCGTCCATGGGCGCCAAGCCGATCACGCGGGCTTACGCCGAGCAGCTGACCGCTGCTGGGCTAGTGATCGTCAGCAATTACCAATACGGCAAGCCGGGCGGGACAGCACCATCGGACTTCAGGCGCGGGTTCGAGGGCGGCGTTGCCGATGCTCGCACCGCCTGGGAGCTGCATACCGCGGCGGGCGGCGGTCAGAGTGCCCCGATCTTCTTTAGCGTCGACGAGGACATAGACCACGGCACCTGGAACAATCTGGCACTCAAGTGGTTTCGCGGAATCAATTCTGTACTGGGAGTGCAGCGCACCGGTGTCTACGGCGGTATCGATGTGTGCCGGTGGGCCGCAGCCGACGGCGTTATCGGCAATTCGCGCACCCCCGGCCACCGGTGGGCCTGGCAGACCAAGGCCTGGTCCCGCGGGCAGGTCGACCCTGCCGCTGTTCTCTACCAACGCGTGGTAAGCACGCCGTCGAATCCGGGCCCAGTGGTCGGGGGGCTTCAAGTCGACGTCAACGACGTCCTTGCCGGCGATTGCGGCCAGTGGAACCTACATCGGTGAGCCCGATGTCGTCGGGCAGCCGAATATCCGGTGGAGCTAAGGGGACTCGAACCCCTGACCCCCACACTGCCAGTGTGGTGCGCTACCAGCTGCGCCATAGCCCCAAGTCGTGCCAATCGAAGCTACACCACCGGCAACCTTGCTTCAAAGTTGCTGGTCAAGCCAACTCAACGTCCGCCTGGGACTCCGCCAGACCGTGCTCGGGATGGATCAGTGTCCGCGTTTCCGGCGCCAGCACCCAACCGACGCCGGCGATCAGCAGAACAATCCCGCTGATCGTGAAGCCCCAGCTGAAGCTCAGGTTCTCGGCGGCCCAGCCGACCGTGACGGAGCCGACAATGGCACCCAGATCCGACAGCATCTGCACCGCCGCCACCGGAAGGCCCGCGCGCGCCTCGCTGCCGAGGATGTCCGCCACGGCGGCCTGCATCGGTGACATGAAAATGCCCGTCGTCGCACCGGATATCGCCGCCGCGACCGTGAACGCCGGCAACGTCGACACGGCTCCCAGCGCGGTGGTCGCCAGGCCCGACGCTGTCAGGCCGATGATCAGCAACGTGCGCCGGCCCATCCGGTCGGACAGGTAACCGCTGGGGACGACGGCCAAGGCGTTACCGGCCGCGAAAGCCCCAAGGGCCACTCCGATGACGCCGACGCTTTCGCCCATGACGTCGGATAGGAACAGCGGCACCAGCGCGACGCGCAGCCCAAACGCCGCCCAGCCGGTCGCGAAATTGGCCAGCAGCGCGGCCCAATAAGCGCGGACACGCAGCGCCTGGCGCATCGTCACCGTCGACCGTGTCGGCGGCAGGGGCGCGGCCAGCTCCGAATGCCGCAGGCCGTAGAACAGCACGACCGACACGCCCAGCATTGCGACGCCGTACACGATGAATGGAGCGGTCAGCCCCCACCCCGCCGTCAGGCCGCCGATCGCCGGCCCGCCGACCGCGCCGATCATGAACGACGTCGTGAACAATCCCGCGATCCGCCCGCGCGCGTTGGCCGGGCTGATGTGGATCATCAGTCCCAATGCCGAGACATAAAACATCGTCGAGCCGACGCCGCTGACGCCCCGGAAAAACAATAGTTGCCAGTACGTCTGCGAATAGGCACACGCGATGGTGGACAATGCCACGATCAGCAAACCACCAATGTAAATACGCCGCTCGCCCAACCGCTGCGCCAGCACGCCGCTGACCGGCGCGAAACACAGCCGGCTCAACGAAAAGACGGTGACCAAGAAAGTCACCGCGTTGATGCTGACCCCGAAGGTGTGGGCGAAGGCGGGCATCGCCGGCGAGATGACACCGTAGCCCAGGGCGACCATGACGTTGGCCCAGCTGAGGATCCAGACTTCGCGCGGCAGCGGCTCGGAACGGGGACCGCGTCCCCCCGAACGCGTAAGGCGGAGGGAAATGGTCACCCAATGACTTTATTAACTACCTCGCGCGCGGCTCCTTGCACCTCCGCTAAATGCTCGGGGCCGTTGAAAGACTCCGCATAGATTTTGTAGACGTCCTCGGTGCCCGACGGGCGCGCGGCAAACCATGCGTTGGCGGTCGTCACCTTCAATCCGCCCAAGGCGGCGCCGTTGCCGGGGGCGGCGGTGAGTTTCGCGGCGATCGGCTCGCCTGCCACCTCGGTCGCGGTCACCTGCTCGGCAGAGAGCTTGGCCAGCCGGGCTTTCTGGTCACGATCGGCGGGCGCGTCGACCCGCGCGTAGAAGGGCGTGCCGTACTCGGCGGTCAGCTGCTGGTAGCGCTGCGACGGGGTCAACCCGGTGACGGCCAGGATCTCGGAGGCCAGCAGCGCCAGGATGATGCCGTCCTTGTCGGTGGTCCACACCGAGCCGTCGCGCCGCAGGAACGACGCCCCCGCGGACTCCTCGCCGCCGAACCCGATGGTGCCGCCGATCAGGCCGTCGACGAACCACTTGAACCCGACCGGCACTTCGACGAGCTTGCGACCGATGCCGGCCACCACCCGGTCGATGATCGACGAGCTGACCGCGGTCTTGCCGACGGCGATGCCGTCCGGCCAGGCCGGCCGGTGCGTGTAGAGGTAGTCGATGGCCACCGCCAGATAGTGGTTGGGGTTGAGCAGCCCCCCGTCGGGCGTGACGATGCCGTGGCGGTCGGAGTCGGCGTCGTTGCCGGTGGCGATCTGGTAGCGGTCGCAGGTGGCGATCATCGAAATGAGCCCAGCCATCGCGTCCGGCGAGCTGCAGTCCATCCGGATCTTGCCGTCATGATCGAGCGTCATGAATCGCCACGTCGCGTCGACCAACGGGTTGACCACCGTCAGGTCGAGACCGTGCCGCTCGGCGATCTCACCCCAGTAGTCGACGCTCGCCCCACCCAGCGGGTCGGCCCCGATCCGCACCCCGGCCGCGCGAATCGCGCCGATGTCGACCACGTTGGGCAGGTCGTCGACATAGTTGCCCAGATAGTCGTGGCGCTGGACGGTCCGCAGGGCTCGGGCGAGCGGTACCCGCTTGACTCCGGAACCGTCGCTCAGAATCTCGTTGGCGCGCTTGGCGATTGCGTTCGTCGCGTCGGTGTCCGCCGGGCCGCCGTTGGGCGGGTTGTACTTGAAGCCGCCGTCCGGTGGGGGGTTGTGCGACGGCGTGACGACGATGCCGTCTGCAAGCCCGTCCGTGCGCCCGCGGTTGTAGGCGAGGATGGCGTGGCTGACCGCCGGTGTCGGGGTGTAGCGGTCGCGGGAGTCGATGACCGCGACGACGTCGTTGGCGGCCAGCACCTCCAGCGCCGAAACCCACGCCGGCTCCGAAAGGCCATGCGTGTCACGACCGATGAACAACGGGCCGGTGGTGCCGTGGGCGGCGCGGTACTCGACGATGGCCTGGGTGATGGCCAGGATGTGGGCCTCGTTGAACGCCCCGCCCAGCGCCGACCCGCGGTGCCCCGAGGTGCCGAACGCCACCTGCTGGGCCACGTCGTCGGGATCGGGCGCAACCGTGTAGTAGGCCGTCACCAGGTGTGGCAGATCGACGAGGTCTTCGGGCTGGGCCGGCTGACCGGCGCGGGGGTGGGCCATGGTCATCAATTCTGCCCGCGCCGCACGTCGCTGACTTGTCAGGTACTTTTCTGACGTCCCGGATTCACCCACCCGTAAGTCCTGGCAAAGGGGAAGGGATCAGGCGTGGCACACGACTATCGCGAGTTGGCGGCGGTTTTCGCGGGCGGTGCGCTGGGCTCGCTGGCCCGCGCCGCCGTGGGCGCGCTCACGGCCGGCGACCCGGCGAGGTGGCCGTGGCCGACGTTCACGGTGAACATCGTCGGCGCCTTCCTGGTGGGCTACTTCACCACCCGGCTGCTGGAGCGGCTGCCGCTGTCGAGTTATCGGCGCCCCCTGCTGGGCACCGGCTTGTGCGGCGGGCTCACCACCTTCTCCACGATGCAGGTCGAAACGCTGAGGATGGTCGAGCGCGGCCATTGGGCCCTGGCCGCGAGCTATACCGCCACCACCATCGTGCTTGGCTTGCTGGCCGTGCACCTGGCCACAAAACTGGTGCGCCGGGTGCGGGTGCGCGGATGACGGCCGGCGCGGTCACGACGGCCGCGGTGTGGGCCGGTGTCGCGCTGATCGGCGGCATCGGTTCGGTGCTGCGCTTTGTGGTCGACCGCGCGGTGGCGCGCCGGGTGGCGCAATCGTTTCCGTTCGGCACATTGGTCGTGAACGTCAGCGGCGCCGCGCTGCTGGGCTTTCTCGGGGGCCTGGTGCTGAGCAGGGAAGCGGCCCTGTTGGCCGGCACCGCGTTCGTCGGCGCCTACACCACCTTTTCCACCTGGATGCTCGAAACGCAGCGGCTCGGCGAGGAGCGTCAGACGCGGGCGGCGCTTGCCAACATCGTCGTGAGCATCCTGCTGGGCGAGGCGGCGGCGTTCCTCGGGCAGTGGATCGCCGGGCAGCTCTGAGTCAACCGCGGGGAACGTCGTCGGGCGTGCGAGGCAGCACATACAGCGCCATCCGCCGGTTCGACATGTCGTGCTCGCCGAGAAAGGCGCAGCCGCCCCGCTCACAGAACGTGCGCGCGAAGACGTTTCGGTGGTCGGGATCGAACATGATGCGCCGACATCGCGGATCAAGGCCCAAAATGCTGCCAACCAAATGTGGCAGCAGGTAACTGACGTGTCCCCGCCTGATGTAATCCAGATCGGCGACCGCGACGTGCAGGCCCAGGTCGTGGGGGTGGTAGTCATACCGGTTGGCGATGGAATCCTTTGCCGCCCTGTACAACTCGATGTAGGCGCGGGGTACCGAATCGAGCGTGGCTATGAACGGTCTAGAGAAGCCGCCTTCGAGCTGCGCCCGCAAATAACGCCGCCAGCGCGCCACCGGCCAGGCGGATTCCCACGCTTCAACCAGGTGCGGCCGGCTCATCCACTCGGCGACCATCTCAGCGTCCGCATCGGGATCGGCAAGACGCAGGCCGTACGGCTCGGGCAACCCGGGTATGGGCGGCGGCGGGACGGCGCGGACCTCGTCGGGAATGTCGGTCAACTCCCGCGGGAGTATGGGTCCGGCATCGCTCACGTTTGGGCCGCCGTCATCCAATGGTCAGCCAATGCCGAGACCCAATCGGCGGCCGCGTCGGGCCGGTCAGGGGGCGCCTCGACGAGAACCAATTCGTCGACGCCCAACTCGGCTAGGGCGGGGATATCCCCCACGCTGGGATCACGCAGCGCCACCGACAGCCGCAGCTGCGCACGATCACGTCCGGCCTCGGCGCATAGCCGCTCCAGCGTGGCGACGCGATCGCGCACGGCCGCCAGGCCGTCGATGTTGAACCCGTACCAGCCATCGCCCCACACGGCCACCCGCCGCAGCGCCGAATCGCTATTGCCGCCAACCACGATCGGGATACGACGGTCTCGCACCGGTTTGGGATTGACGCGAATAGAGCCGAAGCGGACGAAATCACCATCGAACGAAGCGACGTCGTCACGCCACAACGTGCGCATCGCGGCGGCGTATTCGGCGGTGCGCGCACCGCGGTTGGCGAACGGCACCGAAAGCGCGGCGAATTCCTCCCTGGACCACCCCACACCGACCCCCAGCGCCAGCCGCCCACCGCTGAGCCGATCCAGGCTGGCGGCCTGCTTCGCCGCCACCACGGGGTTGTGTTCGGGCAGCAGGAGCACGCCCGTTGCCAGCCCGATTCGCGACGATGCCGCGGCGGCGAAGCTCAGCGCGATCATCGGATCAAGCCAATCCGCTTGTGCCGGAACCGCGATGACGCCGTCGTCGGAGTAGGGATAGCGCGAAGCCGGCCGGTCGACCATGACGACGTGTTCACCCACCCACAGCGTGGCGAAGCCGCAAGTGTCCGCAGTCGACGCGACGGCATCGATCACCGCGCGATCGGCGCCCGCACCGATCCCCAGGGCATGCAATCCCAGCCGCATCGCCCGATCGTCTCACGCGCTCAGCGGCTTTTCAGCAGCTCCGCAAGGACGGCCGCCTGGCTGATGTCCACCTCGCGGGTCGCGGTCACCAGGGTGACGACGCCGTGCCTCGCGATCCCGCGCAACTCCTCCAGCGCCGGGTTGTCCCGCAATTCCGCCTTGTACCGGGAAGCGAATTCGTCGAACCGCTCGGGCCGGTGTTGATACCACTCGCGGAGGTCCTTCGACGGCGCGACGTCCTTGCACCAGGTGCCCACCCGCGGGTCGTTCTTGCGCACTCCCCGCGGCCAAACCCGGTCGACCAGCACCCGCTGGCCGTCGTCTGCGGTGACGTCCTCGTAAAGCCGCGCCACCCGGATCCGTTTCTTGGCGCTCATACTCGCCAGCGTAGTGACGGGCGTTTGATGCTCCTATTCGTGTCAAGGGTGTTTTAGGCCGCTGCTAGCCATTGGCGGTAGTTGTCGGCGAGGGTGTCGTCACGTTGGAGTCCTCGTTCTATCCGGGAGATGACCGTTGGCCAGACACCGAGGTGTTGGGCTGCGGCGGTGACCGTGATGTTCTTGGTTTGACGGGCTGGGCGCAGGTCGCTGTAGTCGTCGATGTCGCATTGCCGGGTGAGCAGCCTGAAGGTTTCGCGGGCGATGGCGCGTTTGAGCAGCCGCAGGATGTCGCGCTTGGAACGGCCGTTGGCGAGTTGGCGTGTGACGTAGTCGCGGGTGCTGGGATGGTTTGACATCCGGACCAGTGCGATGCGGTGCAGCGCTTGGTTGGCGGCTCGATCTCCGCCCCGGGAGAGTCGATGACGAGACGTCTTCCCTGAAGACGCCGGGATGGGAGCTGCGCCGCATAACATTGCGAAGGCCGCCTCGCTGCGCAGGCGGTGCGGGTTGGTGCCGGCGGTGATGATCAGCTGAGCGGCGGTATCGGGCCCAACGCCGTAGGCCGCACGCAGGCCGGGATTGATCGTGGTGATTAGTGCGTCGAGTTCGGTGGTCAGGTCTTTTTCCTGATGCTTGAGGAACTCGGTTCGTTGAGCCAGTGCTTTGCACCCGGCGAGGATGGCGGCACTGGTCGGGTCGGACTGGGTGCTGGGCCGGCAGCGGGCCAGCGCACGGGTCAGTTGAGTCGGGGTGTGACGCCGGTAGTGTTCTCGCAACTCGGCGGGGGCGGTGACGAGCAACGCTTTGATCTGGTTGATTGCGGGGGTGCGCGCTTTGACGGCCCCGCGACGCGCGATCAGCAGGGCCCGCAATGCGTGGGTGTGTTCATCTTTGGGCACGGCCAATCCGTGACCGGCCAGCGCGGCCCGGGCCGCAGCGTAGGCATCCAATGGGTCGGATTTGCCTTGTCGTCGACGGGCTGCGCGGTCAGGCCGGTTGACTTCGGCGACCTCGATCCCGGCGTCCTGGAAAGCCCGAGTCAGCCCGGCGCCATAGGAGCTGGTGCCCTCGATACCTGCGATTTGCACCTGTCCGAAGCTTTGCGCCCATTTGACCGCCACGAAATAGTCGACGGGGCGCGTCCGAAACTTGGTATCGGCCAACGGTTTTCCCGTCGTATCCAAAACGGCTAGGTGGACGGTATCCAAATGGGTGTCGGCGCCGATGACGACGACGCGTGAAGCTGTCACGATGGTGGTGTCTCCTTCTGCGGGTAGCGGAATGGCGGACACCCCGGCCGGGCGGGCAGACAAGACATTGAAGAGGGAACTGCCAGGCTCCTGATTAAGTCATGTCCGCCCCGCCGGGGGCATCCTTCGGCAACCACTGACCGGTGGGACAGATCAATTCCAAGACAACCCAACAGGGCGTCAGTCAGAACGGCGAGTCACCACCGGTAGTGGCCACCGCGACCATCCTTAATCGGGTCGCCTGAACAGAATCAATGTCGGCGGGCGTCCTTATTATCGAATGTATGTTCGAGGAATTAGCCGCGGTCGACCCGGCGGCCGACGAATCGGCGCTGATCGAGCGCATCGCCGAGCTGGAGACGGCCAAGTCCGCGGCCGCCGCGGGCCAGGCCCGGGCGGCCGCCGCGCTGGACGCCATGCGCCGGGCTTCCGAGGCCGAGGCTAAGGTACCCGCCGCGCGGCGCGGGCGGGGCGTGGCCAGCGAGGTCGCGCTGGCAAGACGCGACGCCCCCGCGCGAGGCGGGCGGCACCTGGGCTTCGCCAAAGCCCTGGTGCACGAGATGCCACACACGCTGGCGGCGCTGGAATGCGGTGTGCTGTCGGAGTGGCGAGCGACGCTGATCGTCCGTGAGAGCGCCTGCCTGGACATCGACGACCGCCGCACGTTGGACGCGGAACTGTGCGCCGACCCGGCGAGCCTGCATGGCATGGGCGATGCCCGCGTGGCCGCGGCCGCAAAGGCGATCGCCTACCGGCTGGACCCACACGCCGTCGTCGAGCGTTCAGCCAAGGCGGAGCAGGAACGCACGGTCACCATCCGGCCGGCGCCCGACACGATGACGTATCTCACCGCGTTACTGCCGGTGGCCCAAGGCGTTTCGGTGTACGCCGCGCTGCGCCGCGAAGCGGACACCCGCGGTGACGGGCGATCGCGCGGGCAGGTAATGGCCGACACGCTGGTCGAAAGGGTCACCGGCCGCAGCGCGGCGGTCCCCACTCCGATCGCGGTCAACCTGGTGCTCTCCGACGAGACGCTGCTGGGCAGTGACCATGCGCCGGCCGACATCCGCGGCTACGGGCCCATCCCCGCGGCGGTCGCGCGCGCCATGGTCGCTAGCGCTGTCTCCGACCGACGTTCGCGCGCAACCCTGCGCAGGCTCTATGCGCATCCCCGGACCGGTGCGCTGGTGGCCATGGAGTCTCGAGCACGCATTTTCCCGCGCGGGCTGGCCACCTTCATCGGGCTACGCGATCAACGGTGCCGCACCCCCTACTGCGACGCCCCGATCAGGCACCGCGACCACGCACAACCGTGGGCCGAGAGCGGCGCGACCACCGCGGACAATGGTCTGGGACTGTGCGAGGGCTGCAACTACGTCAAGGAAAACGCGGGCTGGCGGGTAAGCACCGCGGTTGACGAAAACCACACCCACACAGCACTATTCACGACGCCCACGGGCAAGAGCTACCGGTCGACGGCCCCGCCCCGCGCGCTGGTGATCACGGTCAGCGAGGTGGAGATCCGCATCGGGGTCTCGCTCGCGCGGCACGCGGCCTAGGTTCCCTGGCCGGTGAGGCGCTCGACGTCGATGACCTCACCGCGATTGATGCTGACCCAGTCGCGCCCGTCGAGGTACGGACGCAGCGTGCGACCGATCAGCTCGACATCTGCGGGCGACTTGGGCCGCTGCAGCTCGTACACGTGGGGCAGCTCGGCCATGCCGGTGACGACGTTCCACAGTGTCAGGGCCTTCGGCCCCGTCGGCGGGTCCACCAGTACCGGGCCAAACAGGCACTGTCCCAGGAGAAATAGCGTCGGCACCCCATAGCCACCGGCGTCGATGACCCGTTGATGGTCGTGGCGTATCTCGTCGTGGGTGGTCGGGTCGTCCAGAGCGGCGTCGAAAACCGACGCCTCGGCGCCGATGTCGCTCAGCAGGCGCCGGGCGACCGCGGGGTCGTGCGGTTTGCCGCCCAGCGTGTGAAGTTCACGTCCGATGGCGGCGTACCACCGATCCAGCAGCGACATGTCGGTTCGGCGCAGCAGCGCCCCGATCCGCATCAGGGACCATCCGTAGGACCACTCCCGTTCCCACGGGTGCTTCTGGCCCTCTGACCGGTTGACCTCTTCGAGGCTGAAGAATCGCCAATCCACGGTGATGCCGAGTTGCTCGCGGACGTCGCGGATCCACAACGAGGTCTGGTAGG
Source organism: Mycobacterium sp. SMC-2 (assembly GCF_025263485.1). NCBI lineage: Bacteria > Bacillati > Actinomycetota > Actinomycetes > Mycobacteriales > Mycobacteriaceae > Mycobacterium > Mycobacterium sp. SMC-2. The sequence goes on along the minus strand of NZ_CP079863.1, from coordinate 2,226,175 downwards.
CGAACGGGCACATCGGGTCGAAATGGAAATCGACGACAACGCTCATCTCGGGCCCGTTCTGCCGCTCAGTAGTGATAGGTGTCCGACGGCGCGGGCGAGTGCTCCCGCTCTTCCTCGTCGAAGTCCGTCGATTCAATGCCGTAGGCGCGGGCCAGCTCGAGGATCTTCGTGGCCCGCGCGATCCGCGGCAGGTCGGAGCCGTTGCGGATCTCTCCCCCGTCCCGTTCGAACTCGGCGAAGAACTCCTTGGCCCAAGAGATTTCGTCCTGCGATGGCGACAGGCCCTCGTTCACCACGGCGCATTGGTCCGGGGTCAGGCAGATCTTGCCCGTCATCCCGAATTCCACGGACACGGCCGTCGCCTCGATCAGTTTCAGGGCGTTGGAGCCGATCGTGGGCCCGTCGATGGCGCTGGGCAGGCTGGCCGCCTTCGCGGCGATGGTGAAGCGCGACCGGGCATAGGCCAGCGTGCTCGGGTCTTCCCCGAAACCGGTGTCGCGGCGGAAATCGCCGATGCCGAAGGCGAGTCGGAAGGTGCCCTTCGCCGCGGCGATTTCGGTGATGCGTTCCAGGCCGCGGGCCGTCTCCACCAGCGCGACGATCGGCACGTTGGGCAGCCGCTGCGCGGTCTCGGTGACGTGGTCCACAGATTCGACCATCGCCAGCATCACCCCGCCGACCGGGGTGCCGGCCAGCGCAGCGAGGTCGTCGGCCCACCAGGGCGTGCCGAAGCCGTTGACACGCACCCAGTCGGTGTTGCCGGCGCCCAACCAACTCACCACGTTGTCGCGGGCGGCGTGCTTGTCTTTGGGAGCGACGGCGTCCTCGATGTCGAGCACGACGATGTCGGCCCGGGAGTGCGCCGCGGATTGGAACCGGTCGCCGTGCGCACCGTTGACCAATAGCCAACTGCGGGCCAGGACGGGATCGATGCGATAGCCGATGTCGTCGGGGTCCGTCGCACTGCTGTTGATCTGGTCGTACATCTCGTCTTTTCGTGGTTGTCAATCGTCGGGCTGGTGCCTTAACCGTAGCGATATCCCGAAACGGGCGGTTGGGCATGCCCCGGGAAATCGAAGAAATGGCGAGGCCGCCCGGGCGGGTATGAACCCTCGCCCGGGCGGCCTTTCTGAACAGCCCTCGGCTAGTTGTTGATCCCGACGACCTCCTGCGCGATCGCGGCGACGCGCGTCTGAGCCGCCGACACGACACGCTGGCGGTTCTTGTTCGCCTCTTCGTAAGCGATGATCGCCCGCACGTCGCTCGGATTGGTGAGTTCCTTCATCTCGGCCACTGCGTCGCTGACGGTGAGCTCGTCGTAGTTGGGTATGGGCAGCTCGTCGGCGTCGAGGACTCCCACGGCGGTGCGGGCCGCGTGCAGGGCGTCGGCGGTCTGCCGGGCGCCCTCGTTGCGGGTGACCTTCTCGGCCGCCTCGAGGGCGGCGTTGCGCGACGCGGCGAGCGCCCGCGTTGCCACGTCGCCGGCGTGCGCGCCCCGACTCACCAGCTCGTTGAAGGTCGGCCGGGCGGAGCGCAGCGCGTCGGCGGCCCTGTCGACGCCTCGGACCGACCACTCAACCGGCAGGTTCACCAGCTTCACCGCGGTACCGGCCGCAGCCTGCAGCGGTGTGCGGCGCAGCGCGGCCGGGCCGCCGAGCGCGTCTTCGGCAAGCACGGTCGTCAGCCAGTCGACGGTGGCGGAGTGAGCGGTGATCAGCCCGGTCGCCAGATCCTCGATCTCCGGAAGCTTGGCGGCGACGGCCAGGGCTTTGAGGTAGCGGGCGCGGTCGAGCAGTTGGCCCTCCAGCGCGAGGTCGCCCAGAAGCGCCTCGTCGAACGGTTGGGCCTGCTCGGTCAGGGCCTTGACCGCCGCGGCGGCGCGGCCCAGGAAGGGGCCGACGATGTCGGGGACGCCGCCGAGCTCCCGGATCGCCTTTTCGATGGCCTCGGATCGATCGCGCCCATTCGACGCGTTCTGCGTCAACTCACGTTGAACGGCCTCCGTACGCGCCTGCGCGATGCGCGTTTCCGCGACCTGGATCTCCGTGTTGGTCAGCTGGTGCAGCGCGCGCAACTGCGCCAGCACGGTCGTCTTGTCCGATGAAGTCATGAGAAATCCGCCTCCTGCGTGGATTGTTTGGATCGGCATGAAAGCGCCTTTTCAGCGGCTACCCACTCGGGGGCGCAGAGATAACATCAAGCTTCGCCATGTGACGCATCTCGCTTTGCGGATGACATTCCGACCGCTCAGTAGCACGGAAGTTGTTGTCCGACAGCATCTTCGGAGCGGCTTCACCTGGGTGCGGCATGGCGTTTAGGCCGTTACGCAGCGGGTATTCGTGGTCGAAGCGCACACAGCCCCTAGTGCGTGCACTTAATACCCGAAAACTGGAGGTATCGGCGATGGCCGACATGATTGTGCAATCGCCCGACGAAGTCGTCGCATTCCTGAAAGCGCAGCACAACCTCATCGAGGACCTGTTCGACGAGGTGCTGCACGCGTCAGATCCGCAGGCGCGTGAAAAGCCGTTCGCCACGCTGCGTCAACTGCTGGCCGTACACGAGACGGCCGAGGAAATGGTGGTGCACCCGCGCGTGCGCCGCGAGGCCGACGCCGGCGACGCGATCGTCGACGCCCGACTCAAAGAAGAGCACGAGGCCAAGGAGTTGCTGTCGAGCATCGAGGACCTCGACATCACCTCACAGCAGTTCATCGATGAGCTCACGAAGCTACGCGCGGCCGTGCTGGAGCATGCGCAGCAGGAGGAAAGCGAGGAGTTCCCCGTGCTGAACAAGGAACTCGACGAGGCCGACCTCAAGCGGATGGGCACGGCGGTGCGGGTGGCTCAGGCCATCGCACCTACCCACCCGCATCCCGGCGTGGAATCGGCGAAGCTGAATTTCGCTCTCGGACCTTTCGCGTCGATGCTCGACCGCGCCCGCGATCTCATCGGGCAGGCCCTCGGCTCGTAACTCGCCGTAGGCTCGTCGAGGTGAGTTTCGCCCCGGATATGACCGTTGCCCTACAAGACCGGTTCTTCCGCGAGTTGCCGGAGATGGCCGTGCGCTGGCAAGCGGAGTCGCCGGGCGAGCTGCGATTGCTTGCGTTCAACGAGCGGCTCGCCGCGGACCTCGGCCTGGACGCCGCCTGGCTGCGGAGTCCCGACGGGCTGCGCTTTCTGGTGGGCGATTTGGTGCCCAGCACCGCCGTTCCGGTGGCGCAGGCGTACGCGGGTCATCAGTTCGGCGGCTTCGTCCCCCGGTTGGGCGACGGCCGCGCACTACTGCTCGGCGAGCTCGTCGGTGACGACGGGCGCCTGCGCGACATCCACCTGAAGGGCTCCGGGCCGACACCGTTCGCGCGGGGCGGCGACGGTCTGGCGGCCGTGGGGCCGATGCTGCGCGAATACATCGTCAGCGAGGCGATGCATGCGCTCGGGGTGCCGACGACGCGGTCGTTGGCCGTCGTGGGCACCGGCCGCCCCGTCCTGCGTGAGGCGGAACTGCCCGGGGCGGTGCTGGCCCGCGTGGCCAGCAGCCACCTGCGGGTGGGCAGCTTCCAGTTCGCCGCCTCGACGGGCGACATCGGCCTGCTGCGGCGTCTCGCCGACCATGCGATCGCCCGCCACCATCCCGGCGCCGCCAATGCCGAACGCCCCTACCTCGCGTTGTTCGAGGGAGTCGTGGCCGTCCAGGCATCGCTCATCGCGCGATGGATGCTGATCGGATTCGTCCACGGGGTAATGAACACCGACAACATGACGATCTCCGGTGAAACGATCGACTACGGGCCGTGCGCCTTCATGGAGGCCTACGACCCCGAAACGGTGTTCAGTTCCATCGACTTCTGGGGGCGCTACGCGTACGGCAACCAGCCCATGGTCGCGGGCTGGAACCTTGCCCGTTTCGCCGAGACCCTGCTTCCGCTGCTCTCCGACGATGTCGAGGAGGCGGTCGCGCTCGCGGAGAACGCGTTCGGGGTGTTTCAGCGCGAGTACGACGCCGTGTGGTCGTCCGGGACGCGCGCCAAACTTGGTCTGCCCCACATCGAAGCCCAGGACGCCGCGGCTCTGGTCGACGAGTTGCTCGTCTTGCTCAACGACAGCCACGTCGACTACACCTCGTTTTTCCGCCACCTCGGCCGGGCGGCAAGAGGCGACGCCGAACCCGCGCGCGGTCTCTTCATCGACTTGGCCGGCTTCGACGCGTGGCTGTCGCGTTGGCAAGCCCTACGCCCCGACGCGGACGCCATGGCTCGGGCCAACCCGATCTACATTCCGCGCAACCACCTCGTCGAGGAAGCGCTCGCGGCCGCGACCGCGGGCGATCTCGGCCCGGTCGAACAGCTCCTGGCCGCGGTGGCCGCGCCGTATGACGAGAAGCCGGGTCTGGAACGCTACGCGAGTCCGGCGCCGCAGGACTTCGGCAAGTACCAAACGTTCTGTGGCACTTAGCTTTATGCCAGCTTCGCGGACTGGGTTTGCAGCTCATCGAGACGGCGAAGGGTCTCGTCGCGAGGCTCGGTGGGCAGTTCGATGAGCAGGTGCTCCACCCCGAGATCGCGGTAGCCCACGAGCTCGTCGGCCGTCGGGGCGCCGCCATGGAAGCTGATCACCGGCACGTCCGGACCGGCCACGTCGCGCAGTTGCGCCAACTGCGGCGCCAAGACCTCCGCCGAGGGTGTCATCGACAGCCACCCGCCCTGCAGCCGGACGATGCGCTTGAAGGCCGCGGGGCCGCCGCCGAAGTACAGCGGCGGGTAGGGCGTCTGCACTGGCTTAGGCCAACTGTAGATGGGGTCGAAGTTCACGAATTCGCCGTGGAATTCCGCCTTTTCGTGGGTCCAGATCTCGATCATCGCGTCCAGTCGCTCGTCGGCCACGCGTCCCCGAACCGACGGGTCGACACCGTGGTTGGCGATTTCCTCGCGCAGCCAGCCCACGCCCACGCCGAACCGGAATCGTCCCCGCGACACCAGATCCAGCGACGCCACTTCTTTGGCGGTGTGGATCGGGTCGCGCTGGGGAACCAGCGCGATGCCGGTGCCCAGGACCAGCCGCTCGGTGACGGCGGCCGCGGCGGTCAACGCCACGAACGGATCCAGGGTGCGGTAGTACTTCGGCGGGATGGGACCGCCGGCCGGGTAGGGGGTTACGTCGCCCGCTGGGATGTGGGTGTGCTCGGCGAGGAAAAGCGACTCCAATCCACGCTGCTCGAGCGCCTGCCCCAGCTCCGCCGGGCCGATGCCCTCATCGGTTACGAATGTCAGCACCCCTAAACCCATGGCGCTCAGTCAACCGCATCTATCTTGTTCCGGCGACGGCGACCGCCCGTCTCGCGGCGCGCCGCGCCCCACAACCCAACACCGATGCCGACGACGGCGCCACCCAGCCCGATGATCCGTTGCGAGGGCTTCAGGTCGCGATGGACGCTGAGGCCGCCGAGCAGGTCGGCCGCGTCGGCACCGCCGGACGCGAGAAACCAGCCGCGCGTGTTCTTGCCGCGCAACGCCGACGCGGCGAGCAGCCCACCGATCAGAGCGTCGCGATATCCCATGGAGCGCAGCAACAGTCGCGCCGTCGGCGTCGGCTCTTCCGGGTCCCCCCAGAACCGGTTCGCGTTCAGGGGGTCTACCAGGAACCAGACGCCGGAGGTGAATCGGATGCTGCCCGCCAGAAGTGCCGATCGATCGATTGACATGCTCGGCAGCCTAAGTCACTGCGCGGGGCACGCGTGGGCGATTTGTATGGAGGCGGGCCACAGTGCCGTGGTCAGGCCGAAGGCCACGACGTCGGCTCCGGCGGGGAACACGGCCTCCACCCGAGCCTGAATTTGTTGAGCCTCCTCGGTGTGAAAAAGGGTCCACACGAACCCGATACACAGGTATGGGATCGCCAGCCACAGCGCCAGTTCGATCAGGGCGCCGATCCTGACTTGATACCGCAAGGTGCGCCGCAGTAGCTCCACAATCGAACACTCCTCCCATCGACGTCGCGTAGCGCAAACGTTCGCCCGGCGGGTTTCCGCCTATCCGGCACCTGGCGGCGGTAACGGGACCCACGGGAACATGCCGGTGTCCGACACCGTGAACCCAGCGTTCTCCGACGTCACGCCCTCGATGACGTCGGCTCCGGACTGACCCTGGTCCATCAGCTCGCACGCCTTCTTGCCGACCCGGATGGCGACGGCGCCCGCCCGGATCGGCCGGTGCGGGCGTGGCCGCGGCAACTGCGGTGGCGAAGCTCGCCAAAACGAGAAGCATTCGCACCGCTTCATCCTCGTACAGATGCTCGGCGTTTGTCCTGTCGGCCTGTGTCAACTCGGCTTAGTGTGGGACCGGGATGAAGGACGAGTGCCAATGAACATCGACGACGAGCCGGTCACGACGCTGGAAGACCTCAGGGGCGACTTGGCGCAGCGGTACAGGCGGACGCCGAGCGGTGGAAGCTCGGTCGAGAGCGCGATCGTCGACGCCGACATGGCGGCTCTGCACCGCGACGGCTATGTCATCTGGGAGGGCCTACTCACCCCCGGGCAGTGCCAGCAGATCCGTGAGGTCGTGCGCCCCTGGCTCGGGCACACCGGGCGCAATTCCTTCGAGGGCCGGCGCACCCAGCGCGTCTACAGCCTGCTGAGCCGGACCCGCGTGTGCGACGGGATCGTCGACAATCCCCGGGTGCTGGCGGTGCTCGATCGCCTGCTGATGCCGAACTACCTGCTTTCGGCGTTGCAGGCCATCAACATTCAGCCGGGCGAGGCCGCGCAGCTGGCTCACCACGACGACGGGTTCTACCCGATCCCGCGTCCGCGAGAACCTTTGGCGGCGGCGACGATCTGGGCGATCGACGACTTCAGCGCCGACAACGGCGCCACCATCCTCTACCCCGGCAGCCACCGCTGGGGCAAGCGCCGGCCCGGCCCGGACGATCAGGCCCTACCGGTCGTGATGCCGGCCGGCTCGTGTGTCTTCTTCGTGGGGACGCTCTGGCATGGCGGGGGCGCCAACAGCACCGACCGCGACCGTCTCGCCGTGACCGCCCAGTACTGCCAACCGTGGTTGCGACCGATGGAAGCCTTCACCTTGTCGATATCGCGGGACATCGCTCGCGCGGTCTCCGATGACATTCGCCGCATGCTCGGCTACAGCATCCACCCGCCGTTCGTCGGCGCGGTCGACGGTCTGCACCCGCTGCGGTTGCTGGAAACCGCGCAGGATTCGTAGCTCCCGGTTCCGTTTACTCGCGCAACTCCATAACATCGCCCGCGACAGCTTGTGATGCAGGGCACATTTGTGCTTTCTTTGTATCCGAGGTCACAACTTGATTGGAGCTCCTATGGCCGCAGCCCATGGCCCGAGCAAGTATGTCGTCGTCGCACCGCGTCCTAGCGGAGCGGTTCATTCACACCGGATACTGCTGGCCTTGGTCGTGGTCATAGCTCTCATCGCCGCGATCACAGGGGTCATTGTGGCGGCGTCCACGGGGCACGCCACCGCCGCACTCGTGATCGCCCTGGTGGCCAGCGCGTGGTTTTGCGCCGCCCTCTGCTAGCGGCGCGAGCGAGCGGCGGTTACGCGGATCAATTGGCGACAGCGCCGGGGCAGTACTTGATTCGGCCCAGGTCGACCCACATGTTGGCGCGCTTGGCGGCCTGATCGGGATTCAGCCCCGTCACGCTCTGGTTGTTCGCCTGTTGCATCGCGCCGACTATCTCGGCGCGCGACCACCCCTGAGCCATGGCCCTGCACATGGTCTGTTCGGTCTGCATCTCGTAGAAAGGCCAGTCCGGCGGGAAGCCGATCGGGTCAGCGTGGGCCGTGGCAAACGCCCCCGCCATGGAAGCCGGAGCGACCAACGCGATGACGAACGTCAGGGCAAGAAGCAGCTTTCTGATCACTTCTCCTCGATTCGGGGCGTAGTCACGGTTCAAGATCACTTATACCCCGGGGGGCAGAAAATTAATGGCCATCTGGCTCCCCGGCTCGCGGACGGCCGCCGTGGAGCAGATTGAGCCCCCGAAGCCTAGCACTCGAAAAGGCGGCGTTAGCGCTGTGACCTGCGAAACTCCATGGAGCGGTGCCACATCGGTGCCTTTGGTCCTCTCGCTTGCGTCGCTTCGGCCCTGACAATCGGGGCCGCCCTGGATGATCCTGCCCCGGGGGTACGCAAGAAACGAGCTGACATGCGGCAACCACTACGTCGCGCGATCTTGGTAGGCGTTGACGGCTCGGCCGCGGCACTGGGTGCCGTCCGATGGGCGGCCCGTGACGCCGCGCTGCGGCAGGTGCCGCTCACTCTCGTCCATGTCGTCGACGCCCCCGTACCGGCGTGGTTCCAGTCCACCGCGCTGGCCGACCCCACGCACTCGCAGGAGCGGGCACGCGAATTCATCCAGTCGGCGATCGCGGTCGCCGAGGAGAGCACCGGTGGGCGCGGCGCCGTGCAGATCGACGGCAAAGTGTTGCATTCGGCGGTCGTCCCGACGCTCGTCGCGCTTTCCAGAGAGGTGGAGATGGTCGTGGTAGGCCATCGGGGACATGGCGGCGTCGTGGCCCACAGCTTGCTTGGCTCGGTGAGTTCGGGATTGGTCTACCGCGCGCACTGCCCGGTCGCCGTGATCCACGACGCCGCGCGGGCCGGCGCCGCCGCACCGGTGCTGTTGGGCATCGACGGCTCGCCGGCATCGGAGGCGGCGACCGCGATCGCATTCGAGGAAGCGTCACGACGAGGTGTCAACCTGATCGCCTTGCACGCATGGGCCGATCCCCGGGTGTCCGACTCGAGAAAGTTGTTCCAAGACTCCGAATGGGATGCCCAGCTATCCGAGGAGGAGGAGACGCTCGCCGAGCGGCTGGCGGGTTGGCATGAACGCTATCCCAACGTGCAAATCCGTCGCAGCGTCGAAATCGGCGATCCGGCGCGTTGGCTCCTCAAGGCGTCGGAACGGGCGCAACTGCTGGTGGTCGGCAGCCACGGCCGCGGCGGGTTCGCCGGCACGTTGTTGGGCTCGGTCGGGGCGACGGTGGTCAATCGGGCCAAAATCCCTGTGATCGTGGCGCGTCCGTCCTGAGGGCGGTCCCGAGCTTGAGCGGAACTCGGCTTACTGTGGGCGGGGAGAAATCCCACGAGACGAGGACCTCTCGCCCCAAATGCTTCCCATTGACCGGCGGGGTGCCGTACTGGCCGAAATGCTTGCGGCGATTGTCGTGCTGGTGCAGTGCACCGCTCCCCCGCCACCTCGTCCGGACACGCCATCACCGTCCGTTTCGGCGACACCGCCGGCCGACGCACCGCGGGCAACCGTGGGTCCGGCCGTGGAGCCGGTCACCGTCGCCGAACTCGGCGCGAGCTGGCGGCCGGGCTGCCCTGTCGAGCCGGCACAGCTGCGACGGGTCCGGGTCAACCATCTCGGCTTCGACGGCCAGACCCACCGCGGCGCATTGATCGTCCATCAGGACCTGGCGCCGGAGGTCATCGCGATCTTCGACCGGCTCTACCGGCTGGGCTACCCCATCGAAAAGATCGGCACGGTCGAACGCTATCCGGCCGCCGACGACGAGTTATCGATGGAGGACAACAACACGTCGGCGTTCAACTGCCGAACCATCCCGGGAACATCCGAATGGTCTCCACACGCTTATGGCCGGGCCGTCGACCTCAACCCGCTTGTCAACCCGTGCCTGTATGCCAGCGGGTACTTCGAGCCGCAGAATGCGGCGGCCTACCTGGATCGCAGCCGCACCGACCCGGGACTCCTGCACCACGGTGACCCGGCGGTGCACGTCTTCACAGATCGTGGCTGGCGCTGGGGTGGCGAGTGGACGGCCCCCCTCGACTATCAACACTTCGAGCGGCCCTAGATACCAAGGGCCCGCGCCGCTGCCGTCGCAACCTCCCCGCGCAGATCCGACATCGGTGGACTGCCCCGCGTGTGGATCGAGTTCGCGAGCAGAACTACATAGGTATCTGAGCCCGGATCGATCCACAACGAGGTTCCGGTGAAGCCGGTGTGGCCGAAGCTTCCGATGGGGAAGAGCATCCCCCGCGCCGTGGACTGGCCCGTATCGATATCCCAGCCGAAGCCGCGCAGGTTCTGCCCCGCGATCGCCGGATAGCGCGGAGCGAGCAGCGGGTCTCTGGCGTTCGGTCTCTTCGCGACGGCCGCCCGGGTGGCGGCGTTCGCCGCTTCGAGCTGTTGAGGCGCATGCCCCGGTTGCTGGGGGGCGGTCATCAACTGCAAAGTCGCTTGTTCCAAAGGGAATTCACTCGGACGCCCCGCGAGCCGATCGAGCAGGGCCTGCGCGAAGACACCGACATCGCGTGCGGTCGAGAACACGCCCGCATGCCCGGCCACCCCACCCATGCGTCGCGCCGTCGTGTCCTGAACGGTGCCCCGGAGCAGGTGGTCGAGATCGGGATTCCTGCTCGGATCGGCCCTGCCCTCTTCGTCACGCGCCGTCGGTGCGATGCGCGAGAGGAGACCGGTGCTCCAGGTGCCCGCAGGGCAAGCGTCCGGGCCCCGGCCGGTGGGCGCGGGAGCCCAGGCGATCGCGGCCCCGAGCGTCGTGTGGGGACCGCACGCTTTGGCCGGCGGAAGGTAACGGGTGTCTTGCAAGCCGAGCGGTTCGAACACGTGTCGCTGCACGTAGACGTCCAGGGTGTCGCCTGTGACCCTCTCGACCAGCGCGCCGAGCAGAATGAAATTGATGTCCGAGTAGCGGAAACCCTGGCCGGGACCCGACTCCAACGGCGTCGTGAGCGCACGATGAATGCCCTCCGCTGGAACGGCCCCTTCCAGTCCCCACGGATCCCCCAGGTTGACGTCCCCCGGCAGCCCTGAGGTGTGCGTGAGCAACGTACGGACGGTCACCTTCGCCCGCGGCGGATCATTGGCCGGGTTGAAGTCCGGAAGGTACCGCTGCACGGGATCGTCGAACTGCACCTTGCCTTGTTCGTACAGCTGCATGACGGCCGTCGCGGTCGCGAGGATCTTCGTCAGGGAGGCCAAGTCGAAGATCGTGTCCTCGGTCATCGGCTCGGCGGGCGCGGGCGATCCATCCAGCCCGGGTTCGCCCGTAAGCTTGCGCGAGCCATAGGCCCGGTGGAAGGCGATCCTGCCGCCGTGACCGATCAAAACCACGGCCCCCGGCAGCTTGTCCGCCGCAATCGCATCGTTGATCAGCGTGGAGATTGGTGCGAAATCGATTGCGGGAGCGGGATCGGGCAGTTCGACGACTGTCGCGACGTCCGGTTTGGGAGCCTGCGTGCTTGCACCCGGCGCTGCCTGCCCCGCGTTGCCACGCGAGCAAGCCGCGGTCAGCGCAAGGAAGGCGGTCCCGGCGGCGATGGCGGTGCGCATCGCACCGCGAAAACGTACGGCAACTGGTGGGTTCGTTGTGGAGCTCATCTCGTTACCTGCGATTTTGGTTTTCGGATCTTGGCGGCGTCAAGGACCGAACGCAGCCCGCGCTCCAGCAGCACGCCCGTATCGTGAGGGCGGTGTGTGAACCTGCGCCGGGCCGGCCCCATGCATGGCCGGCCGCTATCAGCCGCCGGCAGCTGTTAGGGGTGGCCGGCAGCGTGGGCGTGGCGTCCCTGATCGGCGCCGGCGCCACGCCAGCTTCGACTCCTTCCGCAACGTCGACGTCCAGCCTGCACCTGACCGCGACCACCTCGGCTTTGTTGCTATGCCGAGACGCCTGGGGCGCGCGACCGGCCCGACCTGGGGGGAAGCGCCACACCATCACCCGGATGACCCTCCACCACGAGGCCGTCGTCCTCGGCGACAACCGCAACGCCCCAGGGCATCTCCGACAGGATCAGCGGTACCACCAGGATCAGCACGGGTGGATCGACATCGCCTATCACGTCGGCGTCGACCGCGATGGCAACATCTACGAACTCCGGAGCACCGAATTCGCGGGCGACACCGCGACGGATTACGACACCACGGGCCATTTCCTGGTCCTCTGCGAAGGAGACTTTGATCAAGAGGCGGTGCCGGAGGCCCAGCTTCAGGGAGCGGCTCGCGCGTTCGCATGGGCCGCCCAGAATTTTCGGATAGCGACCGCCACGTTGGCGGGCCATCGCGACCTGGCCCAAACCTCTTGTCCGGGCAAAAACCTGTATGCGCACCTTTCCTCGGGTGACCTCAAACGCCGTATCGACGATCTGCTGGCCGCGGGCGGAGTGGACCTCCAGCGCTTCTGCGGATCTGATGCGGCCGCACGAGTCGCGGCCATCGAGGCGGGCAACTGACATGGCCGGCGCACCGACCCGGCGGTCGAGCCGAAAGAGCTGAAGTATCAATGCAAAACGGAGCCGGTTCGTTCCATTTCGGTCCGGCAGCGTGTCACGTCGGTCGTGTTCGACAGCCGAAACATCTATGATGCTAAGCGCCATCGGGCGAGGGCTTCGAGTAGTACGGCGAGGGCCGAATGAGGAGAACAATTAGGTGAGAGCCCTCGTTGCGGGCGCCGCTGGCTTCTTGGGGTCCCACCTGTGCGATCGTCTTCGACGCGACGGTATCGAGGTCATCGGCCTCGACAACTTCTGCACCGGCGCGCGCGAGAACATGATGCAGCTCGAGGGAGACCCCGGCTTTACCTTCTTCGAGCACGACATCACCCGGCCGGTTGGCGCGGCCGTGACAGGCCCGCTGGACGTCATCTTCAACATGGCTTGCCCCGGGTCGCCGCGCACCTACCAGCGCGATCCCCTGTTCACCCTGGAGACCAACTACGTCGGAACCAGGAACCTCCTCGAACTGGCACGCGAGAAGGGGGCGACGATTCTGCAGGCTTCCACCAGCGAGGTCTACGGGGATCCTTTGATCCATCCCCAAAGCGAGAGCTACTGGGGCAACGTCAATTGCTTCGGCCTGCGGAGCTGCTACGAAGAGGGTAAGCGCGTCGCGGAGACGCTGATGCTCGAATACGCGCGTCGCGACGGCGTCCGAATCAAGATCGTCCGCATCTTCAACACCTACGGCCCCAGGATGGACCCGGAGGACGGCCGAATCATCTCCTCGTTCATCGTCCAGGCGCTGCGAGGGGAACCGATCACCGTCTTCGGAGACGGCAGCCAAACCCGTTCCTTCTGCTACGTCGACGATCTGATCGACGGGCTGGTGAAGATGGCTGCGAGCGAAACCTCGTTCACCGGACCCGTCAACCTGGGCAGCACTGCCGAAGTCACGGTCAGCGAGACCGCACGCATCATCAGGGAAATGACCGGATCGGCTTCGGCGACCGTCTTCAGGGATCTGCCTCCGGACGATCCGAAGAAACGCCAGCCGGATATCAGCCTCGCCGAGTCCAGGCTCGGCTGGCGCCCGGAAGTCACTTTCGAACAGGGGGCCGCGCGGACGATCGAGTATTTCAGAGGAATCATCGGATCTGGCTCACAAAGGACCGCGCAGTGATCGTTGATGTCGACAAGCACGACCATCGCGTGCCCCGGTTGCGGCGATGAGATTTGTACTGGCGTCCTTGGGAACTCGAGGCGATATCGAGCCATGCGCGGCCATCGGGCGGGAGCTCCAGCACCGAGGTCACGATGTACTGATGGCGGTCCCGCCTAACTATGTCGGTTTCGTCGAGTCGGCGGGGCTGACCGTGGTGCCCCACGGCCCGGACCAGACGGTGCAGAACGCGAATATCGCCCGTAAATACGGGGATACGCCTAACCCCATCAGCATGATGTGGGAGATTTTGAACGATCTCACCCAACTCTGGCCGCAGCTGGGCAACGCGCTCACCTCGCTGGCCGATGGTGCCGACCTGCTGCTGACGGACGCGAGCGAGCAGGGCTTGGCCGCCAATGTTGCCGAGTACCACGACATTCCACCGGCTGCGCTGCGCATCTACCCGATAGAGCCGGACAGCACGGGCGCGCACATCACCAGAGTCTCCGGAGACGCTCAACGTGAGGCGCTGGGCCTGCCAAAGGAAACGGGACCCTCGGCGCGACAACCGCTGGAGATCCAGGCCTACGACGAACTCTTCTTTCCCGGGCTGGCGGCCGAGTGGGCGAAAAGCGACGTCCGGCGGCCGTTCGTTGGCGGGCTGACGTTGGAGTTGCCGACGGCGGTCGACGACGAGGTGTCGTCGTGGATTGCCGCGGGAACGCCGCCGATCTACTTCGGCTTTGGCAGTAGCGCGCGAGTCGCTTCCCCCGCAGACGTTTTCGCGATGATCAGCGCGGCTTGCGCGCAGCTAGGCGAGCGGGCGTTGATTTGCAGCGGCGTGAGTAATCTGACCGAAATGTCGGGTTCCGACCACGTCAAAGTCGTGAGCGCGGTCAACCACTCGGAGGTCTTTCCGGCTTGCCGCGCGGTCGTCCACCACGGGGGCCCCGGCACCACGTTCGCGGGCATACGAGCCGGAATCCCCACGTTGGCGCTTGCCGTCTCGGTCGATCAGCCGATGTGGGCCGCCGCGGTCAACCAACTGGGAGTCGGCATCGGACGGCCGTTCTTCGAAACCACCCTGGGCTCGCTGGTCACCGACCTGCGGTCCATCCTCACTCCGCAGTGCGTCGCTCGGACCCGTGAGGTCGCCGCCCAGATGAGAACACCCGCCGAAAGCGCCGCCACTGCCGCCGATCTCTTGGAGGAGGAGGTCCGCCTGGGCCCGTTGGCTGATCGGCGGACGGGCACCGCGGAGTGATCAGGGCTCGGCGATCGAGTGCTCAAGTTGCGCGGCGGACACACTGCGATACGAGGGCAAGTCGAAGTCGGGGAAGGCGCAGATGTCGGCGCACTCCCGCAGCCGCTCCAACCAGTAACTTCGGTCAGCGGCCGACGCGCAGGCGTAGATCTTCATATACGTCGCAGCGAACGGGAACAAGACGCCGTTGCCGACGGCCTGCCAGACGGCCGCGGCCACGCCGGGGGTTTCGACCCCTCGGTAGTCGTCTATCGCGATCACCCCCCGTTCGGCCGTGTGAGCCACTGCGAGGCTGATGTCTTTCGCGACGCACCCGTAACTGTGACAGCCGTCGACGTGGATGAAACGGAGCGCCCGTTCTCCGAGATCGAGCTCCGATGATTCGCAGACTTCGAGCACCGGCCGGCGCGCGTGGAACCGATCCCAATTGGCCAAGAACTGCTGCTGGTTCAGGCCCGAATACTGCTGGCGTGGGGTCGACGACATGTCGGCATGATCCATCACGGCGTCGAACAGATCGCAGATCACCAGTTCTTCCTCGTCGCGGAGGCCGTAGCCCATCAAGATGGCGGACTTGCCTTGATATGTGCCGATCTCCAGCATGTCGCCCCTGACGCCTTCGGCCCCCTGGCAGGCGAGCAGCTTGGTGAATAGCGAGACATCGGCCTCGAAGAACCAGCCATCGACGTTGTGCATCTCCTCGGCGTAGAGGGTCCAGGCGGCATCCGTCATTACGCGCTCCTCTTCATGAACCCTTCGGGGCCGTGGCCGCCGCTGGCGATTTGCAAGAGCTGCAGCTCAGTGCTGCGGGGTGATCGTCACCGCGCCGCCTACAAACACTAGTACTGGCAAGGCGATTAAGACTTCCCGCGGCATCACGCCCGTATCGTGGCGACGGTTCAACCGCCGCGTTGACGATCTGCTGGCGGCGGGCGGAGTCGACGTCCGGCGCTTCTGCGCAACCGGGTCGACGCGATCCTGACGGTCACCGGCGGAGTTCAGCGAATGCGGCGACTGGGTCGGAGCGGCTCATGCGTGCGCGGGCCGTGTCCTCGGGTCGGGCGCATCTTCCTCCACCCAACCCCAGCGTGTCGGGCTGATGGTCAGCTTCGACCCGTCCTCGTGCCAAATCTCGAGTGCGCCGCCTTCGATGACCTTGTACCTGTCTCCGTCGCCAAACTCGTCGAACGGTTCGGACTTGTACCCATAGACCTTGAACCCCACAGCGGAAAGCCTACGGGGCGGCCAGCACTTAGCCACTGAGCGAGGCGTCGTCGGCGCCCTGACCAAGCGTGCATGGGCAGACTGACGGGTCGGTCAGGGCCTTGTCCTTAACCCGCCTCGCCTCCTGAACGCCGTTGAGTTGGGCAACGCAGTAGCCATCGGGCGGCCCTCGCCGTTACCTCACTCTTCACGGACCTCGTTTTCGTCATGAGTTTCGACGACCTGGTGCTGCTCCTGCCAGTCCGCCACATTGGTTTCCAGCGGCGTATCGCCGTTTTCGATCGGAACGCGCTCCTCGGGGTCGACGGTTTCCAGGTCGGCGGCCTCAGCTGCGGGCCGCTGCTGCTCGAGAGCATCGGCGAGAGGGAGATCGTCGGGAAAGGGACCACTGGCGCTCACTTGAGTCAACCTACTCCCAGGCTCATAAATATGGAGCAGATTGGGGCCCAGCTGGTCTCACGTCCACACCACGACGGTGTCGCCGCCCCGGACGTATAGCCAGGAACAAATTCATCAGTAGATCGTTGTAGTGGCAGGTCGAAGTTTTAAGTGTTCGTGTTTCATGCACGCTCGCCCAGAACCTTGGTGCGGGCATCTCTTTTCTCCTTGCAGGGCAAGCCGAGAAGCAGTCGTCTGCTCGACCGCTCACCGGACCGCAGAGTGCGGCCCGGAATCCTGACAAGGGGAAACAATGACACAGGGAACTGTGAAGTGGTTCAACGCCGAAAAAGGCTTCGGCTTCATCGCGCGCACCGACGGCCCGGACGTCTTCGTGCACTACTCCGAGATCGACGGCAACGGCTTCCGTAGCCTCGAGGAGAACCAACAGGTGGAGTTCGAGGTCACCCAGGGCGCCAAGGGCCCGCAGGCCAGCCGCGTGCGGGCACTCTGACCGTCGGCACGGGATGAATGGAGCCGTACCCGCGTGCGTACTAACCGCGGGTACGGGTCTCCTGCTTAGTCGTTTTTCCAAGCCGTTTCTGGGCGCTGGCTGCGGTCGCCACCGGCGGCGGTGGATAGAACTCCGCGGCGAGACTGGGGCTTTTCTTTGCACTGCGTCCGGCGCCATCACTCAGCGATCGAGGCGACGCCGCCGGGGCTATCCCGCACGAGACAATTCGCAAGGGCCCCTAAAGCACGCTTGTTCAGTCGACCCCTCAAGCGTTTCCCCAGTGGGAGGTCAATCTCGAAAACGCTTGTCCCTCATCGACATCCACCACACGGGGCTGGGAAACCATGCCCCGCTCTTCGCTGAACGCCTATCGCGCGTTCAGGAATCGTCGGCGTCGACTACGAACGTCTGCGGGATGTGCTCGGCGATTGACCCTGGGCGAAACGTCAGTCAATGCTGCCAGCGAAACCGCGACACCGGCATATGCCGAAACGATAGGATTCGGCGGTGATGACCACCGAGCGAAAGCGGGTCGCGGTCGTCGTGGCGGGTGCGGGTGCGCGTGGCGGATACGAAGCGGGCGCGCTGTCGGTTCTGGTTCCGCAGCTGCGTACCGCTGGTTACGAGCCGACGGTGTACATCGGCACCAGCGCGGGCGCGATCAACGCGACCCTGTTCGCGGCATACGCCCATTGCCCGCCGGCCGAACAAGCTGGTCGCGTCCTGGACTTGTGGCGCAGCATCTCTGTCGCCGACGTGTACCGCTCGCCGGTTCTCGGCTTCCCTTGCGTGGCCGCACATTTGGTGGGTCAACTCCTGCGAGTGCCCGGTGTGCGATTCACTCACCTGCTTGACACCGCGCCGTTGCGGCGCAAGGCGGAGAACTCGATCGACATCAGAAGACTTCGCCAGAACATCATCGAGAAAAAGCTCACACTGGCCGTCGTGGCCACATCTGGCGATGACAACCGCTCCGTTGTCTTCGTCGACCGCGAAGACGGCGTGCCGGTGCCGCCCAGTGACGACGACCGGCCGATCGACTACGTCGGGGTGCACATGCAACCCGAGCATGTGCTCGCCTCCTCGGCCATCCCGGTCGTGTTCCCGGCTGTTCGGGTGCAGAAACCATCGGGCTCAGCGGGCTGGTTCCTCGATGGCGGGTTGCGGCTCAACACACCGCTGAAACCGGCGCTGTCGCTGGACGTGGATTGCTTGGTTGTCGTCCCCACGCATCCCATCCGCGACAACACGGCGACGCCCAAACCTGCCCCCCTTCCTCCTGATGTGGACGACATCCTCGTCCAGCTGCTGGACATCGTCCTCGTCGACCGCATGGTCGAGGACCTGCGAACGCTGGCTAAGGTCAACGCCCTGGTGTCAGGCAAGGAAGTGACGGCGACCGGCCGTTTGCGCAGGAAGGTCCCATACCTATTCGTCGGTCCAAAGTACCGAGAAACACTGGGACACTTGGCAACCGACATTCTCCACAGTCACCGCACACATTCCGGCGATGTCTTTCACAGGCTACGCCAGCTCGAGCTCGACGCGATGGGACACCTCCTCGAGGGCGACGGCCCGCGCCGCGGCGACGTGCTCAGCTTCCTGTACTTCGATCAGGATTTCATTGAGGCATCCATCGAACTGGGCCAGCGCGACGCACAAGCATTGTTCAAAGGACTCCCAACTGGCGAAGTACGCTGGCAAGGCGAGTGATCCGGGTCGCAGCCGAGCTCGGTGCGCCTACCGAACTTGCGTCCCGACTTGTGGATCATTCCCCGCTGGAGCGTTCATGGTGAAATCCGGCCTGACACCGAGGCCAACCTGGCAGGCTCGTGGCTCATGGAGACAAAGAAGATCGCTGAACTGAACGCGTCGGACCTGGATAGGGTCGCGAGGTACAAATCGACACACACGCAGTGGAACGTTCACGTCAGCGGCCCGCTGCAGGCGATCCACCACTTACCCAATGAAACGCAGCTCACGATTGGCATCGCTGTGGTGAACATTTCTCACGAGTACCGGCAAGACGAAACGGTCACCTTCGAGCACTGAGCCGGAAACTGAGGGACGTCAGCCCCGCCAAGAAGGCCTTCAGCAACTGGTATTCGTCCCCACTTGCTGATGTCGGTCCGGCTCAGCGTCGATAGCGGGATACGGCTGATCACCCGCTCTTTGTCACAGGCCATGTATCACCGGTACTCCGGCACGGTCTTCTTCTCCGACACCAGAAAGCACGTCCGGATCCTCATCGACGTAGCTCTTGACGGCGTTACCGGGTGCGGTGGTCTTCCAGACCTTCAGAGCCTCGGCTGGGCCGAGCCGGTTGCAGACAGCCTGGAACTTCAGCGCCTCACCGCGGTCGTTGAAGAAGACGAGGGTTGTTTGCCGTTATGGACGTACGGAACGCTGGTGTAGGCGCTGCCGTCCTTGCGCTGGCGGGTGCGATCGAAGCCACGGACCGGGCAGCTTATACCCGGAATCTTGAATCGCTCCGATGTCTGGCAGATTTAGGTTCTGCGACCTGCGGTTTTCTGGTGGAGCTGCCGGGAATCGAACCCGGGTCCTACGGCATTCCCTCAAGACTTCTCCGTGCGCAGTTCGCTGTGCCTCTGCTCGGATCTCCCGGTCACGCGAACCAGCCAGGATGACGATCCCAGTCGCTGTTGGTGTCCCGATGAGTCCCGCGACCGAACTCATCGGTGGATCCCTCTAGCTGACGCCAGGCTCCGGGTCGAGGGCTTTCCCGGTCTGACGGACTAGCTGTCGCTTAGGCAGCGAGAGCGTAGTCGCGCTGATGTGAATCGGCGCTTATCTGGTTGCAACGACGCTTACGGTGGTCTCTTGCCTGCACCGGCACGCTTCCCTTGATTCGATGCGCGAAGTCGAAGCCGTTCAGCCCCTCGCACCCCCGCCGAATTTCGGCAGGACAATCAATGGTACGCCGCTATCAACACGCGGCAACGAAGTTATGTTCCGGACGGGCGCTGCGATCAGATCACGAAGTTCAGATGCTCGACGACCTGGGCGCCCACTTCCTTATCCCCGCCGAGTTCGATGTCCTGCGACCGTGCGGGGCACAACGGCCGTCCACCTGCGAGCCTGGTGAACTGCAAGCCGTCCAGCCGGATCGTTGCCGTGGGCTCCAGGCCGCCGAAGTCGTCCACCACTTGGGCCCGGCCGTCGACGCTGACGCGGATGCTGCGGGAAAGCGGGCCGGTCAGCTCGAACAAGACCCGCGATCCCTCGGGCGCTTTGGCCCGCTTGCCCACCACGAAACCCATCGAACCGGTTATCTCGTCGAGGGACAGTTCGGACGCCGGCGAGACAAGCTGATCATCGGACGACGGCCGTCGCAGCGCCTCGCGGATGTCCTGCTCATGCATCCAGCAGTCGAACACCCGGACCCGCATGAAACGCCCGTAGCTCTCCGGGCCCACCGGCGTCAGCGCCACCGCGTCCCACTCCTCGGCGGACATGCCGGTCAGCGCCTTGCGCCGGTCATCGGTGCCGACCCTGAACCGTTTGAGCAGGTCGGCGCCGGTTTCCGCGCGCAGATGACGCACCCAGCACTCGTTCATCACGCCGATGTCGTTCCGGACGTGCTCGAGCGCCGAGACGTCGACGTCGGGCTGGGGCGCCGGGATGCCGGCGAGGAAAGACTCGGTACCGATCATGTGCGCCACCAGCGCCTTGACGTCCCAGCCCGGCAGCGGACTGGCCGCCTCCCAGTCCGCTTCCGGCAACCCGTCGAGCAGCGCGCTGATGTCGTCCCACACCGCGAACAGACCGGCGAGGACCTGGGACTTGTCCAGCTTGGTGACGGGGCGATCGGCCATGGTCGGATAGTAGGCCGGTCGGCCGCCGGACCGGCACGCGGCCGTCAGCTGGCGGCGATCATCGCCACGGAGCCCATGGTCATCACCATGCCGAACCCCTGCCAGCGGCTCAGCCGCTCGCGCAGCACCAACATCGCCAGCACGACGGTTGCCGCCGGGTAGAGCGAGATCAGGATGCTGGCCAGCGAAAGCAGCCACGTCTGCAGTGCCAGCAGCATGGTCACGTTGGCGCAGATGTCCAGCAACGCCACGGCCCACGCCAGCGTCAGTGGCTTCCCGCGCGGCGCGCGCAAGTTGTCGCTGACGGCGGCCATCACGAAGATCACCACGGTGGCCGAGAGCCGGGCGAACACCAGCGGCCACAGTTTGCACGCGTGCGGCGCCTGATGGAGAAACACCAGGTTCAGCCCCATCGCCGAGCCGGCCACCAGCGTGAGCCAGGCCACCTTGGGCGTAAATCGGTACGGCGTGACTCCCTCGGCGGTGGCCTCTCGGCTCACCAGCATGACCGCGACGAGAGCCAGTACGACGCCCACCGAGGCCCCCGGCCCCGGCCGCTCCCCGAGTGCCACTCCCACCGCGACCGGCACGGCCGCGTTCAGCACGGCCGCCAGCGGTGAGACCACCGAAATCGGCCCCGCACCCAGCGCGGCGAAGAACGCCCACATGCCGACGGCCATCCCGACGCCGTAGAGGCAGCCCCAGAAGACGGCACCGCGCGAAATCGGCCCGCCCACGGCGAAGGCCAGCGCGCCCAGCAAGATCGCCTCGATCGGGTACACCACCAGCATCACGCGCAGCGCGGCCACCCGTCGAGCGGCTACACCGCCCACAAAGTCGCTGACGCCGTACGTGACGGCCGACAGCTCGGCGTAAGCGGCCCCGATCAGTTCATGCCCTTGGCTCGGCGACCCAACTCACGGACCACTTCGCGCTGGGCATCGCGGCGGGCCATGTCCTGGCGTTTGTCGTGCGCTCGCTTGCCGCGCGCCAACGCGAGCTCGACCTTCACCTTTCCTTCGGAGAAATACAGAGACATCGGCACCAGCGCGAGGTTACCATCTCGTATCTTGCCGACCAGGCGGTCGATTTGTGCCCTATGTAACAACAACTTTCGATTGCGACGAGGCTCATGGTTGGTCCAGCTACCGTGCTGGTACTCGGGAATGTACAAGTTGCGCAACCACACTTCGCCGTCGTCCACGGTTGCGAAAGCGTCGGCCAGGGAAGCATGCCCCTCGCGCAGGCTTTTCACCTCGGTGCCCTGCAAAGCCACCCCGGCCTCGAATTCCTCGAGGATCGAATAGTTGTGCCGTGCTTTGCGATTGGTGGCCACAATCTGTTTGCCGCCGCGCTTGCCGCCCGCCCCCTTGGCCCGGCCGGGATCCTTTGCCATAGCTACCGCCGTATGTAGATGCGCAACGTGGCGTAGGCGGTCAGGCCGGCCATCGCCACACCGAGCAGGAACAACCACGGCGAGATGTAGAGGATGTCGGCATAGTCGACCTTCGCGATCAAATGAGCTTGGTAGAACTGGCTCAGCGCGTTGTCCAGGAACCAGGCCCGCACCAGGGTCAGCCCGACGATCGCGATAACCACACCGATGGCCGCGGCCAGCATCGCCTCCACCAAGAAGGGCAGCTGGGTGTACCAGCGGCTGGCGCCGACCGACCGCATGATCCCGATTTCGGTGCGACGTGTATACGCCGCGACTTGGACCATGTTGGCAATCAGCAAGATCGCCCCGACGGCCTGCACCAGGGCGACGGCGAACGCGGCGTCCCGCAAACCGTCCAGAACGGCGAACAGCCGGTCGATCAAATCCTTTTCGTTGAGGAGGCTGCGCACACCGGGCTGGCCCTGCATCGCGGCGTCGAACTCCGCGTGCTGTTCGGGATTGTTCAGCTTGACGATGAACGACGCGGGAAACGACTCCTTGCCCGCCACGTCCTTGAACTCGGGGAACTTCTTCATCGCGTCGTTGTAGGCGTCCTGCCGGTTGACGAAGCGCACCGATTTGACGTCCTGTCGTGCATCGATCTTGTCCCGCAACGCTTTACACGGCCCGGACGCGCACGTCGCGTCGTTGGCGGAGATGTCGTCGGTGAGGAACACCTGCGTCTCGACGCGGTCGAGATAGATCTCCCGCGAGTTGTCGGCCAACCGGACCACCAGCAGACCGCCACCGAACAGGCCGATGGAGATGGCCGTGGTGAGGATCATGGCCGCGGTCATCGTCACGTTGCGACGAAGGCCGGTCAGGACCTCGTTGAACAGGAAGCCAAAGCGCACTTAGCGGTCCATCCCATAGATGCCGCGCTGCTCGTCCCGAACCAACCGCCCCTGCGAGAGCTCCACGACGCGCTGACGCATCGAGTCGACGATGTGATGGTCGTGCGTCGCCATCACCACCGTCGTCCCCGTGCGGTTGATCCGCTCCAACAAATCCATGATGTCCTTACTGGTGTCCGGGTCGAGATTGCCAGTCGGCTCGTCGGCCAGCAGAACCAGGGGCCGGTTGACGTAGGCCCGGGCGATCGCCACGCGTTGCTGCTCGCCACCGGACAACTCGTGGGGCAGCCGGTTCGCCTTGCCCGACAGGCCGACCGTTTCCAGCACCTCGGGCACCACCCGGTTGATCGCGTCCCTCCGTCTGCCGATCACCTCCAGCGCGAAGGCGACGTTTTCGTACACGGTCTTCTGCTGCAGCAGACGAAAGTCCTGGAAGACGGTTCCGATCACCTGACGCAGCTTCGGTATGTGACGCCCGCGCAGCTTGTTGACGTGGAACTTCGACACCCGGATGTCGCCGGTGGTCGGGTTCTCCTCGCCGAGCAGCAGGCGCATGAACGTCGACTTGCCCGAGCCCGACGGGCCGATCAGGAAGACGAATTCACCCTTGTCGATTTTGACGTTGACGTCCTC